>CAYFXT010000255.1:0-4415 GCA_964346995.1 uncultured Spirochaetaceae bacterium
CACCCGCCCGCCTCGGCCCACCAGCGACAGCGCCGCGGCCAGCCCGCCCGCGCTGCCGGAGGCATCGAACACCCGCCCCGGATCGGCGCCGCCGGTGACCGTGCGTACCGCCTCGGTCAGCCGACCGGTCGCGCTCTCCACCCGCCCGGTCGGTGCCTCCCGCCCGCCGGCGCCACCGCTGCCGGAGCGTACCGACTCGCTCAGCAAGCTCGCGGCGCTCTCCACGCGCGCGGCCGGCGCCTCTCCCCCGCCGGCGCCACCGCCGGTCCCTTCCGCCTCGGCGCGCGATCCCGCGGAACTCCCGACATGCCCGGTCACCGCCGACGGCGTACCTCCGTCATCCGCGGGCGGAGCCACGACGGTGATGCCCTGCGCTGCGGCGTACGCACGCCGCTCGGCTACGCGGTCCAGTCCGATCACCTGCCAGCCCATGGCACGCGCCAGCAGCGCCGCCGCCAGGCCGACCGGTCCCAGCCCGACCACCGCGCACAGCGGCGCGCCGGCCATCGCCTCCAGCTTGCGCAGTGCAGCGTAAGCCGTGCCGGCCGCGCAGGCCAGGAACGAGCCGTCCAAGTGTGTCAACGTATCCGGCAGCGGGCAGCAGTTGCGAGCGTCGGTGAGCAGGTAATCGGCGTCGGCCCCGTGCACGTGCCAGCCGTAGCCGCGCTTGCTGTTGCAGAACACGATTTCCCCGGCCAGACAGTGCCGGCACACTCCGCAACCGCGGTAGTGATACACGGACACCCTGGTACCGACCAGCGCGTGGGGAACCCCGGCCCCTACCTCTGCCACCACGCCGCTCGCCTCGTGGCCGATCACCAGGTTCTGGCGCTCCCCGATCTCCTCCCCGCTCGGGTGCGCGGGGTGCAGGCCGCGCCCCCAGAGGCCGGCGGGGCGCACCGCCACCACTGCCTCACCCGGCCCCGGACGCGGATCCGGCACCTCGCGCACCTCGACCCGTCCCCCGCCCAGCGGCACCACTCCCCGCATCACTCATCACCTCCGGGTTCGGCCTCTCATCGCATCGCGATCCGAGCCCGGCGTGCCAGACGTCGACGCAGCGCACGTCGGGCTGGGTTCGATTGCGAAGCGGCCCGGCCCCGGGCCAGGGGCAGGGGCCGCTCTTGTTGCCTCTATTGGCGGATGAACAGGGTGTCGAGCATGTGCGGCCCGAAGTTGGGCAGCGTCTGCACGAAGCCGCCCTCGCGCTGCATGTTGCCGATGCGGTCGCTGATCAACACCACCTTCGGTGGAATGCTGACGGTGCCGAAGAAGTACAGGTTCTCGACGTTCATCCTGATCATCTGGTGCGAAAGCTCGGCGTAGCGGTCGGTGCCGCGCGGCGTATTGCGCCACTCCTCGGAGATCGCGAACAGCTCCTTGATCTCCTGCGGCGGCTCGATGCCCTCCTCGCCTTCGGTATCCAGCCACAGGCGCCACGGTGCCGCCGACAGGGCGCAGCAGCTATACCAGTGCCAGGCCGGGCGCAACGTCACCGGCTCCGCCCCGCGGGCGCGGAACTCGGTCGAGGTGGCGTTGCCGCCGATCAGCGCGTCCTGGTCGTTGTCGATGGCGATGTTGGCTGCCGCTTCCTCGACCACGAACTTGGGATTCATCTTCACGCCGACCGCTTCCCACTGCTTGCTGAGCATCTGCACCAGCCCCTCGAAGTAGGAGAACCACTCGGCTACCCACATGCCCTCGAACTCCACGATCTTGCCGTCGGGGCGCAGGCGCCACTGCTTGTTGCCGTCCCACTGCAAGCCCATCTCGTCGAGCAGCGCGTTGGCCCGGTCCGGGTCGAACTCGGCGTAGTAGGTGCGCATCCAGTCCTCGAACCCGGTCCAGGTGGGCGGCACCGGCGCGACGTGCGGCACCGTGCGTCCGAAAAAGAACGTATTGCTGATGTCGTCGCGGTCGATCGCCAGCGACAGGGCCTGGCGGAAGCGGATGTCGTTGAAGATCTCGCGCAGCACCGGATCCTTGTGCGTGTAGTTGAGCGCCACGCCGCCGGCGAAGCCCTTCGACAGGAACGGGAACAGGTACACCTTGTAGTCGCCGGTCGACTCGTTTTCCTTGAACACCGGGAAGTCGGCCATCGCCAGATGGTCGACCTGCAGGTCGATCTCGCCCGACATGGCGCGCAGGGGAATGGTCTGGTTGGGCTGCGAGAACTGGGTGACCTGCACTGCGTCGATGTAGGGAAGCTGGTTACCGACCACGTCCACCTTGAAGTAGTAGGGATTGCGGTCGTAACGCCGCGACGCCGGGCCGATCTCGGCCACGTTCCACGGATGCACCGACGGGCGATCGGGATCGGTGCGCTTCCCCACGCCGCCGCCGGCGTGATCCTGGAACGCCTGCCACCAGTGGTCGAAGCCCTCCTCCTTGGCCCTGGCTGCCGCCTGCGGGTTGTGACTCGCGTGCCACTGCTTGAGGTATTCCCTGGGCAGCACGGGGCGCTGGAAGGCCCAGCTCTCGAACACCGCGTAGAACGGCCCGGCGAACGAGTAGCGGATGGTGGCGTCGTCGACCACCGTCATCTGCATCACTTCGCCGCCCGGCCGCCAGCGCTGGTTGATGCGCGGCGTGATCTCCGCGTCGAGCAACAGGTCCTCGTACCAGAAGCGGAAGTCGTCGACGGTCACCGGAGAGCCGTCCGACCACTTCATGCCTTCGCGCAGCGTGATGGTCAGCGAGGTGAAGTCGGCTGACGCCTCCCACGCCTTGATCAGGTTGGGATAGATGGCGCGTGTATCGGGCGGATAGGAGCCCATGGTCTGGTTGCTCGACTCGATGGCGGAGCCCGGCTCTTCGGAGCTGCCCGCACCGCGCATGATGCCGCCGTAAGTGCCGATCTCGTCGCGCGGACGCACCACCTGTACGTCGATCGGCAACCGTTCCTCGACCGGCGGCAGCTTGCCCTCGGCCACCAGCGCCGCCAGCACCGGTGCCTCGCCGAAGCCTTCTATCCTGTTGCCGGTTGCCGCCTCGTAGGCCGCGGGGTTGGCGAAGATGTGGGCGACGTACGGCTCGCCCTCGACGGCAATGCCGGACGACATCGCGCCGCCGCCGGCGCTGCCCTCCGTCTCCCCGCTGGCCACCGCCACGGTGGCGGCATACAGGAGCAGTGCGCTCCCGATAGCGATCAGTCTCATGATACCTCCTTAGCCGATTCGCGCCATGCTGAAGCCTGCCCGGCGCACTGTCAAGCGCCGGTTCATCGGCGGGTGCCAACCGAGCGCGGTCCGTCCAGCGGTCGCTCGGCGGCGTGGCAGAGGGCTGGGCCGAACCGCCCGATCACCGCGTTACACCGAACTACGGGCTCGTGACTCGCTGAGCGCTGCGATCCCACAGCGCCACCACTTCGTCCCAGCTCGGTACCTGGCCCGGATCCCTGGCGCTACGCACGACGTGCCGCATGCCATGAAACCAGAGGTGGGAGCCGACTGGCGTCCCGGCAGGGCTGAACCGGAAATCGATCGACCATCGCACCGTGGGGGATGAGCCGGCGGTCGACCGGTGGAACACGTGGTTGCTGAAGATGACGAAGTCGCCGGGGTCCAGCTCCGGCGTAACTACACGGCGCCCCGCCGCCGGGTGGCGCACCGGCGTCGCGTAGCGAGCGCCCTCGCTCTTGCGGTGCTCCTGGATCGGCAGCGTGTGTGTGCCGGGAATGAACTGCATGGCGCCGTTGTCCGCGTTCACCGGCACGAACGGCACCCACACCGTCGGCCACGGGTACTGCTCGGTGGCCGGCATGTAGCCCGAGTCCTGGTGCCAGGGCAGCAGGTTCAGCGACGGCAGCTTGGGACGCAGAATGTAGTCGCCGCTCGCCTGAATCTCCAGGCCGACGACAAGTTCCACCACGTCGAGAATCGTCTCGTGGGTCCACAGCGCGTACAGCTCGGGTCCGAACACGCAGGCATGCCAAGTCGGCGGGTTCGGCTCCCCGCCGCGATCCTGCCACAGGCGGTACCAGCGGGTGGCGAACGGTTCGCCGGCGTAGAGATCGGAGATCTCGCCGCGCTCGAACATCGCCGTGGCGCGCCGATCCACTTCCGCCTCCAGCACCTCGATGAAGGCGGAGAGGATCGCGTCCGGAATGGCATCCCGAACGACGAAAAATCCGTCCCTTCCGAAGGAATCGATCAGGTCGCTCATCAGATATGTCATCCTATCGGCCCCGCCTGTCCGCGCAAAGCCGACTATGCGCAGTGAGTAGTCAAGGTGTAACCCGTTCTGCTGCGCGGCGGACTTGGCCAAAGGAGCGCACTGTCGTTGTCACGATAGGGCCGTCGGCGTGCGCTTCAAGATGGCCGGCCGAGCATGGAGAGCTGTTGCGGCTACCACATCACGAAGCCGCCGGGGGTGTTGACGTCCTGGCCGGTGAAGCTGCCGGCCTCGTCGGAGGC
>CAYFXT010000256.1:0-4381 GCA_964346995.1 uncultured Spirochaetaceae bacterium
CCGGCCTGGTTGAACGCCACCGTCCAGAACGCCACCGGACGCCGCCGGATCGCCGCTTTCAGGAACCTGACGCGGTCGGTCTCGCGCGCTTCGCCGAGCGGCAGGTCGGTCAGTTCGTCGATGGCCGCGGCCCGCGCCAGGTCTGACGGCAGACCATGTACGAACAGCCAGCCGTCGCGCGCGCGGTACAGCCGCGCCACCGCGTGCTCGCCGCGTGCTCGCTGGCCGTGCGGCTCGCCGCCGGGACGGTGCGTTTCGGTAGCCACCACGAACGGCGCCTGCACCAGTTGCGCGGCCTGCGCCAGGGAGGCTGACACGCGGTCGCCGCCGCCCCCGGTTCTGCGCTTGTAGAGAGCAAGCGCCAGCCCGTAGGCGGCGGAGTAGCCGGCCATGTAGTCGATGCACGATCCCCAGCCGTGCAGGACCGGCTTGCCGTCGCCGCCGTAGCGGCGCATGATCCCGGTCGCCGCCTGCACCGCGGGGTCGAACGAGGTCCACGCCGCCCAGGGACCCGGCCGCGGACCGTCGTAAGCGGTGAAGCTCAGGTAGATGATGTCGGGCTTGCGCCGCTTGACGCTCTCGTAGTCGATCCCGAGCCGCTCCGCGACGCCGAGCCGGAAGTTGTGCACCACGACGTCGGCGGTCTGCAGCAGGTCCCAGAAGATGCCCAGTCCCTCCTCGGTCTTGAGGTCGAGCACCATCGAACGCTTGCCCTGGCTCACCTCGATCGGGAACCAGCAGAAGCGCAGCGGGCCGAGGTAGGTGGTGGGCGGGTCGATCTTGATCACGTCGGCGCCGTACTCGGCCAGCGTGCGGGCACTGCACGGGCCGGCCAGCACGTTGGACAGATCGAGCACCCGGACGCCGGCCAGGAGCTGCCTGGCCGCCGAGCCACGAGGCGCCGTGCCCCGGGGTGCGCTGCGCGGGGAAGCGAGGCCCCCGGGAGCCGCCGCGCTCTCCGAATCCCCGGCCCCTTCTGCGTCCTCGATTCCCGCAGCCGGCGCCCCCGCCGCGGCTCGGGGGGCGGCGGCCGGCGTCCGCTCCAGCTCGCGAAGCACCACTTCGAGATCGCCGTCGACGGCGGCACGTGGGTTGAACCACCGCTCCGCCGTACCGCCCAGCGAAACCTGAACCCCCAACTGTCGCATCTTCCCGTGGCGGGGATCGTCGACGTCGACCGTAAGGCCGGCTGTCAGGGCCTCCGGGGCGTGCAGCCACTGGTCGGCGGTGCGCTGCGGCGAGAACGGCACCCTGCCGTCGAGCAGCTCCACCCAGTGCGCGACCGGCTTGTCGGCGAACAGCCGGGTCAGCCGCTTCCGGATCCGCCGCTTCCACGACGTGCGCAGCATGGTCCACTCCTGGACGTTGTTGGTCAGCTTCGGGTCGTCGTACACGTAGCGGTCCACCATGCCGGCTTCGATCAGCTCGTCGTAGAGGCCCATCGCCTTCAGGAACACTTGGCTGTGGTTGGAGTTGCCGCCGGCGAGCAGGAACACCCAGCCACCGTCGCGGGTGCGGTAGCTGTCGTTCGGACCGGGGTACATGCGGCCCAGCCGGCGCAGGATGGCGCGCCAGCCGGGGCCCCCGGTCAGGCGCACGTAGGCGCGCACCAGCGGCACCAGGAGACGCTCCGTGGAGCGCGGCACGACCGGCATGCCGTAGCGGACCGGCTGCTTCGCCACGCGGTACAGCAGTATGCCGGTCGCGGCCAGCGCCGCGCTCAGGAGCGGCACCTCGATCACCTCGCCGCGCCCGCTCTCGGCGCGCGCGTACAGGGCGAGCGTGACCGCCAGCGCACCGTGAATGGCGCCGTAGGTGGAGGCCAGCGGGACCGGAGTATAGACCGGCGGCGCTCCGACCATGCGGCCCACGGAGTCGAGGTCGGTAAACAGACCGCAGGCGGCGTTCAGCACGCCTTCGAACGCTCGGATGTTCGCCTTCCCCTGGTCGGTGGACGCGAATCCCGGCAGCGACAGGTAAATCAGGCGCGGATGCCGCTCGGTGACCACGTGCGCGCCGAGCCCGAGCCGGTCCATCACCTCCGGACGGAAGTTCTCGATCACCACGTCGGCGGCGGCGATCAGGCGCCCGGCGGCGGCGAGCCCGGCCTCGCTCTTGAGGTCCAACTCCAGCCGCGTCTTGCCGCGGTTGTACATCGCATCCGCGGGATCGGCGCTGCGCGCGCCGGGTCGATCGATCTTGATCACCTGCGCGCCCTGGTCGGCCAGCAACATGCCGGCCAGCGGCCCCGCGATGTAGTGGCCGAAATCGACCACCCGCACCCCGGCCAGGGGCGGTGCGCCATCGGGCGGCATGCCCCCCCGTCTCTCGGCCAACGGGTCGAGCACGTCTGTTACGACGTCGGCGGCCATGGGGCAGACTGTACCCGACAATCATTTCGCCGCCAATCCGATTCCGACGATGTCGCGTTGAGCGGGCGGAGTACAAATGGCATGATCGAGGTGGCGCCTTGAGGGTGCGGCACCGTGACCGACCTGCTCACCGAACTTCGTTGCATTACCGATGCTCTTGATTTCGCGCGCGTAGACTACGCGCTGTGCGGCGGGATCGCTCTGGCGATCTACGGCATCCCACGTGCCACCATCGACATCGACATGCTGGTCATGCCGGATCAGGTACCGACCGCCGAGGAGGTCCTCGGACAGCTTGGCTATCGCCTTGCGGCGGCGGAAATGAGCCTTGCCGGGGGGGCGGTGACCATCTCTCGGTTCGTGAAGCCGGAGCCCGACTCGGAGGACATTCTGATGGTCGATCTGCTGCACGTTACGCCGGCCCTGGATGGCGTGTGGCAGTCCCGCCAGCGCCTGGCATGGGACCACGGCACCATCGGAACGGTGTCGCGGGCCGGGCTGATTGCGCTGAAACGGTTGCGCGGCAGCGGGCAGGACCACGACGACATCCGCAGACTGACGGGAGAGACGGATTGCAGGTAGATATGTCCGCACAGGCAGTAACGGTTCGTTTGCAGCGCTTGAGCCAACTGCGCGCTCTTTGCTTGTCGCTGGCTGCGGCCGGCCGACGCGCCGGGTTGGCACCTCATCCCGCCGGTTCGACCGCAGACCATCGATGTCCGGCCGGTGGCCAACAGTGCGGAGCCGCGCCATCGAACCGCCACCGCGCCATCCACGTTCACGATACGATCCTGAAACCAGGAACGCCGGTAGCGCCGCTAGACGATTTAATGGAATTCCAAATATAGCTTCTACGAGTCTTGACTATGGGTTGGAAGATACGTTACCGTGAGAACCCATCGGTCGGATGTATCACATTTTCAAAACGCCTATCTTCGCAGAGGCGGATCTCTTTCGAGAACGCCTTGAGATCAGTGATGCCCGGAGGCCGGAGTGTAGTTCTCTGGAGTTAGTGCGTAGATGAAGCACAAACAAGTCTATATTGATGGCAATCTAGTTGACGCCCCCAGCGCAGCTGTCTCAGTCTTTGATCATGGCCTTCTTTACGGTGATGGCGTCTTCGAGGGAATAAGGGTTTACCACGGGCGTGCATTCGCTCTTGAGGAGCACATTGATCGCCTGATCGGGTCAGCAAAGTCGATTTCTTTGAAGATCCCCTTGGAGATAGATGCGCTATGCGACGTTGTACGTGAGACGTGTCGGGTGAACGGCATAACGAACGGATACATACGGCTGGTGGTGACTCGGGGCGCCGGAGATCTCGGCATAGACCCAGCAAAGTGCGACCATCCTACCATCATCTGCATCGCCGACGAGATTACGCTATTCCCAAGCTCATTCTATATCGTAGGGATCTCCGCTGTAACGGCGTCACAGCGTCGTGCACGTTCTGACATGCTTGACCCGAAAGTAAAGTCGCTCAACTACTTGCCCAATGTGCTCGCGAAGATCGAAGCGAATCGGGCAGGCGTCCTTGAAGCGATAATGCTGAATGGTCGTGGAGAGGTGACGGAGTGTACAGGTGACAATATCTTCATTGTAGTCAACGGTAACGTCGTGACGCCTGGTGCCAATTCGGGCATACTATTGGGCATTACTAGGGGTGTTGTTATCAAGCTCCTAAGGGAAGACAGCGTTCGAGTGATTGAAAAGCCACTAACGCTGTACGATATTTACTGTGCCGACGAGTGCTTTGTCACGGGTACTGCAGCGGAGATTGCACCCCTGGTTCGCGTTGATGACCGCTACATAGGAACGGGAAAGCCCGGTCCCATCACAAAGCGGACCATTGAAAGCTTCTGGCGACACGTCGCTTGTTTGTCGACCGATACTGCGGGTGAGACTCCGAGCTTTTGTAGGATTGGTTCGAGCGTCTGACAACGACTACAACGTTGTGGGCACAAACGACCTGGGATATCCTCTAAATCTGAAAGTTGCCAATATAGATC
>CAYFXT010000257.1:0-4333 GCA_964346995.1 uncultured Spirochaetaceae bacterium
TTCGAGCGATCCGGGGACCGACTTTGCGGCACCGACCGGCTCTGGCACCCGCGTCGGCGTCGGGGTCGCTCCTCTGGCCGTCAGCATGGGATCGCCCTGCGTGCGCGGTGTCCGGTCTTGGCGCTATCCGAGCCTTGTAGTAGGTTAATGCCGGTGTCTATCTTGTACCGGCGGCCCGTGCCCGGGGCCGTCCCCGTGCTGGTTCTGCTTGCCTTGGCGGCGCTTGCGCCGGCGGTGATGGCGCAGGATCAGGAGGTGGAGGAAGAGGTCGAACTCGTTGCTCCCCGCTACGGATTCGGCGACAGTACGTTGGCCATACGGCTGGGGATTGCACTGCCGCTGTTTCTGCTCGCCACCGACGATGTGGAGGCGTCGGACGGCAAAAAGCGCAACGTGCTGCCCGTAAACCTGTCGGTAGTCGGCACGGCGGCCGTGAACTGGAACGTCTACCTGGACGAAGCATTCACCATAGGCGCCGAGCTGGGGGGCGGTCTGGGCGTGGACATCAACGACGCGCTGTGGTACATGGTGCCGATCCTGTTTCGCGGCGGCTATGTCATCAGCACGCCGCAGATGGAGATCCCGATATCCGCCGGCCTGGGCGCGGTGGTGATGCGGCTGGTCGACAACACGAGGGTGGCGTTCGCCCTGCACCCCGGGGCGTCGTTCCTCTGGCGGGCGACGCCGGACTGGTCGTTCGGCGTTACCGTGGAGTATTGGTTCACCTGGGAGCCGCCATGGGCGGAGAGCACCGACCCGCACTTCTTCGGCAACTTCGCAAGCGCCACCGCTACCGCGGTGTATCATTTCTGATGTGCTACCGGATGGGAGCGCTGGCGAACCGGGCGCTGGCAAACCGGGTGCGGCGTCGCGCGTGGGCGAGGGGCGCCGTCGGCCTGCTCGCGCTGCTGGCGGTCGTGGCTTGCGAAAACGGCGGCATGGGGGTATTCCACACCCTGGCGACCGAGAGCGAGCGCGCCAACCGCAACCTGGACGACAACCTTACCGTCGGCGGCGTGGTGAAAGTGGGCAGCCACTACTACGTCGCCGGCGGCGGCTTGTGGCGCCGGGCCATGGGCCAGGGGAGCTGGCAGGTGGTAGACAGGCCGGGGTCGAGTTCCGAACCGATGCTGATGCTGGGTATGGCTCGGAGCGGAGAAACGTTGTGCGCGGCCACTATCGACGGCGTGCATTACGCGACCGACCCGACCGAGCCCCGTTGGAAAAAAGCCGCAGGAGTCGCCGGACAGGTACTGCGCGTCTTCGCAATCCCGGGCTCGGACGACCAGATCGTAGCGATCACCCAGTCACACGACGTGTACTTGAGCACCGATTGCGAGAGCTTTACGAAGGTCGCGTTGCCAGACGGTGCATCGGGGCGCCCGTTCGACGCCTTGCTGGACAACGGCACCTACTGGCTTACGGTGGGAGACCAGGTATATCGGGCGACGGCGCAAGCAAATGGCAGTCCGGATAGCGAATGGGAGTCGGCGGACGCACCGGATGAGGGCGAATATCGCGGCATCTGGTGTGCGACGGATACGCACGCCGACGGCACCACGGACCAGTGCTACTTCGCCAACACGAACGGTGGCATCTACCGATGGGATGGTACCGAATGGCACGAGCCGCGGGAGATCGAGAGTCCCGACGCCGACATCCCGATGGTACTTACGCTGTTCGTCCGGATCGTAGACAAGGTTCTGATCGGTACCGAGGGCTTCGGGTTCTATCAGTTCGGCGTGACGGACGTCGAGTTGGACGGCATCGTGCGCGGACCGCGCAGCACCAGTCAACTCTACCAGGCACACATCACCGTGTTCGCCAACTTCGGTGAAATCGTGTTCGCGGGAACCGCCGGTGACGGGCTGTCCAGCATCGAGGTCCAGGACGCTCGTGACGACACCGGCACCTGGGATTGGGAGTAGCACGCTACAGTCCCGACCGCGCTTTCCGGCGCCGCCTGAAGGTGCCGCGAACCGGGTGGCCTATTCCCCATCCGTTCGCATGAGAGCTGCCTCAATCCGAACAGCTACCTGAGGAGCCTGTCGGATTGCGCATAGCATCTCAGGGCGGCTGGTCAGGCCTCAGGCGGCGGTTTGCGGGCGCTATGCGGTGAGCACCTCGGTGCGGTCCTTGAAGATCGCTATGGTGTGTTCGAAGTGGGCTGATGCCTCCCCGTCGCCGGTGACCACCGTCCAGCCGTCGTCGAGCACCGCAATCTCCTGCGTCCCCAAGGTGAGCATCGGTTCGACGGCCAGTACCATGCCCGGTCTCAGGCGCGGATTCTCGCGGCCACGAAGGGGATAGTTCGGTACCTGCGGATCCTCGTGCACGGCGAAGCCGACGCCATGACCGCAGTACTCGCGCACGACGCCATAGCCCTCCGCCCGGGCGCACAGGTAGATAGCGTTCGAGATGTCCTTGATCCGGTTTCCAGCGACCGCCTGCCCGATGCCCAGGCGCAGACATTCCTGGGTAACCCTCAGCAGCCGCTGCAATTCGTCCGAAATCCTCCCCACCGGCACGGTGAGCGCCCCATCGGCGTAGTAGCCGTCGATCTCGACTCCCAGATCCAGGCCGACGATGTCGCCTTCGCGCAGCCGCCTCTTGCCCGGAATACCGTGAATCACCTCATTGTTGATGGAGGCACATATCGTCGCCGGATAATCCATGTAACCGAGGAAGGCCGGACGTGCGCCGCGCGACGCAAGATACTCGGCGGCAACTGCGTCCAGGTCGGCCGTGGACACTCCGGGACGGACCTGGCTGCGCACCAGACCGAGACACTCCCTGAGGAGCGCCGCCGACTCGCGAATGCGGTGAATGTCGGTGCTGCTCTTGAGGCGTTTCATTGCTCCCCGTCGGTGGAGAACGCCTCCTCGGCATCGGCACCGTAGGCGCTGCGTACCGTATCGACCACGCTTTCGGGATTTTCGGAGGTGATCGTCACGTTGCCGCTGGTTACCACCCCCGGTTCCAGGGTGAGCTTCGGGGTGGTGATGCTTCCGAGCACCTTGCCGGTCTGGGTCACGTACACCTCCTCCTTTGCTTCGATGTCGCCGATGATGGTCCCGGAGACCACGACCTTGCCGGTGGCGACGTCGGTCTTCGCCTGACCGGTGGGGCCAATCATCACTTCGCCATCGGTGTGGATCTCGCCCTGAAACTTGCCCTCAATGCGAATCGAGCCGGTCACGTAGAGTCGGCCATGAAAGATCGATCCGGCGCCGATCATGCAGTTGGCTGCAGCTCGCTTGGCTGCCATCAGGTTGTTCCGTGCATGTTGGGAAGATCGCAAGCACCCTACCGAAACCCGGCCCCTGCTGCAACATCAGCGGAACCGGGGAACCGGTACACCTGCCTCGCCCAGGGGCCCACATCTTCGGAAGGTGCGGTGGACCTTCGGCAGCCGCGACCATACCACCGTGGGCGAATACCGGTCTACGTTCCGGCCGGCCTGGAAGCGAGGACGAGGGCCGGGTGTCGGCGACCTCGTTGGCGTCCTGGATACGCCGTGCTCGTGCGGGTAGCCGCGCAGCACGTCCGGCACACCGGTTTTCGGACCATGCGCCGCTTTACACGCTCGCCGATCCGGTCCTCGTGCCAGCCGGCGCTCGGCAAGTGTGCCCGTTGTGGACGGCACCGCGCCGGACCACTACTTTGTATGAGAGACAGGGGGGCGGATATGTCAGAGATCGTACCGAGAGAGCAGGTTACACAGCAGGGCGTCCGGGCCGCGGGAGGCATGGTGGGCGGCGTTGCGCTGCTGGTACTTTCCGCACTTGGACCGGTGGTGGGGGCGATTGCCGGGGGCGCACTCGCGGTACTGGGGCTGAGCCAGACCCGTTCCCGGAAGGATCGGCTTCCCGGCTGGATCGTCGCCACGGTCGGCGTCGCTACGCTCGCGTCGGGACTGATCCCCGGTCTGGGCGGACTGGCGAGTACGCTGCTGACCGTGTCCGGCATCGGGCTGCTCGGATTCGGCGGCTACAGTCTGCTTCAGTTCGTGCGCAACCTGCGCCGGCGCATGTAGCTGTGCTGCTTCGCGCGCGGGCGGCGCGCCAGAACTGCCGATAATCAACCCGTGAAGGACCGCCCATCCTTACCCTGGAGAGTCTTTGGCATCATCGGTCTGTTGATCGTGATCAGCGCCTTTTCGGCGCTGAACCTCGACCACCGCGCCGACGTGTCGTTTGGGGTGTATACGTTCAGCAGCGTGCCGGTATTTCTGATCGGCCTGATCGGCCTGACGCTCGGCGCCGTGCTGGTGGTGCCAGTCACGGTGCGGCGTGGAAGGCGGCGGAACAGCGGAGCGCCCGTCCAGGAATCC
>CAYFXT010000258.1:0-4322 GCA_964346995.1 uncultured Spirochaetaceae bacterium
CAGCGGCCGCCGTTCGACGAAGTGAGGGTGAGAAAAGAGTTGAAGATGGCGCTGGAAATTAAAAAATAGGGCGAGACCTACTTCAGGGGCTACGCCAGCACCAGGCCGCAAGGCTGGCTCGGCGACGGTCTGACCGGATATGCGAGCACCTGGGATGACTGGCCCGACGAGATCAAGGGCTACTACTCCTACGATCCGGCGGGCGCCGAGGCGCTGCTCGACGCGGCCGGCCTGCCGCGCGGGGCGGACGGCACCCGGTTCAAGATGGAGTACATGATCAGCGGCGGCTACGACAAGGGCTGGGCGGAGTTGCTCGCCGATGGCTGGCGCGAGGTCGGCATCGACGTGAGCCTGGTGGAGCCGGATGGCGCCGAGATGACTGCGCGCACTACCGCCCTGGACTACGACCTGCGCTCCGGTATCTCCGGCTACGAGTGGAACCCGATCGGGCAACTGCTGCACTGGACCCAGACGCCCGGCGCCTGGAATCCGTCCGGCGTCGCGGACCCGGTGTACGACCAGATGGTGGTGGAGGTGCAGGCAGCGACCACGCTGGAGGAGCGGCAACGGCTGGCGCGGAACGCTGCCCAATACCTGGTGGACGGGCACTGGGTGATCTGGGCCGCGCGCGTCCCGCACTTCAGCGCCCACTGGCCGTGGGTCAAGGGCTTCAACGGCGAGAGCGAGGCGGGCGACATGGACCGCGCCCTGCTGTTCTCGCGCATGTGGATCGACCAGGACCTGAAGAAGGAGTTGGGCTTTTAGGAGTGGGGTAGGCCGGTTGGGCTGGAAGCGACGCCGTAGGCGGCGGTTTCGGCCCCGCTGAAGGCGTTTAGTCGATTACCGGTGGGATGGCGGCGGCGTTCCGTCATCCCACTCTTTCCTACGTTGTCGGGATGGGGATGGTGACATGCGGGCATACGTGATCCGGCGCATACTGCTCATGGTCCCCACCCTGTTCATCCTCACCATCCTGATCTTCATGTCCGTCCGCTTCATTCCCGGCGACGTGGTGGACATGATGATGCAACAGATGATGCTGTCGGGCGCTCTGCTCGACATGGATCGCGATGCGTTCGAGCATGCCTTGGGATTGGACCAGCCGATCTACGTGCAGTATGCCGACTGGATCTCCGGCATCTTCGTGCGCGGCACGCTGGGTGAGTCGCTGATGCACGAGTTCACGATCGAAGAGCGGATCCTGGGACGGCTGCCGGTGACGCTGGAGCTTGGCCTGCTGGCCATCCTGATCGGGCTGGTGATCGCGCTGCCGGTCGGCATCTACTCCGCCGTGCGCCGCGACCGGATCGCCGACTACGCCGGGCGCTCGGCGGCGATCATCGGAATTGCCACGCCCAACTTCTGGCTCGGCATCATGGTGATGGTCTACCCCGCCATCTGGTGGGGCTGGTCGCCGCCGCTGCGGCTGGTACGGTTCATCGACGACCCGCTGGGCAACTTGGCGATGTTCCTCATCCCGAGCCTGATCCTGGGCACCGGCGGTGCCGCCGCCACGATGCGGATGACGCGCACCATGATGCTGGAGGTGCTGCGCCAGGACTACATCCGCACCGCCTGGGCCAAGGGGCTGCGCGAGCGGGTGGTGGTGGTGCGCCACGCGATCAAGAACGCCATGATCCCGGTGGTGACCATGGTCGGCATGCAGCTTCCGATCCTGGTCGGCGGCTCGGTGATCATCGAGAACATCTTCAACCTGCCGGGGCTGGGCCGGCTGATGGTGCTGGCCCTGCAGGAGCGCGACTACCCGGTCGTGCAGGGGGTGAACCTGATGTTCGGCAGCGTGGTGCTGGTCAACAATCTGTTCATCGACCTGGTGTACGCCTTCCTGGATCCCAGGATCAGGTATCGGTAGGAGAGCGGGAACCATGAGCGAAGTGGCGACCGAAGCGGTACGGGAGGCGAGGCGGCGGCCCCGCGTGGCCGATTTCGTGGTCAAGATGGTGCGCACCAAGCCGCTCGGCACCGCCTGCGGCATCGTCGTGCTGCTGTTTGTCCTGGCGGGAATCTTCGCCGACGTGATCGCCCCCTACTCGCAAGACGAGCTGAACGTGATCAACCGGCTGCAGGGGCCGTCCGCCGCCCATCTGCTGGGCACCGACCAGGTGGGGCGCGACCTGTTGACCCGGTTGATCTACGGCGCGCGCATCTCGCTGCTGGTGGGACTGTCCGCCACCACCATAAACGTGCTGGTGGCGCTGCTGGTGGGAGGCGGCTCCGGATTCGTCGGCGGCAAGGTGGACATCGTGATGCAGCGGGTCGTCGATGCCTGGATCGCGTTCCCGGGGCTGCTGCTGCTGCTGACCATCATGTCGCTGGCCGGCAAGGGCTTGCTGCAGATCATCGTGGTGCTGGGCGTGGCGGGCGGGGTAGAGGGGTCGCGCGTGCCGCGCAGCGCGGTGCTCGCGATCAAGGAAAACGACTACTTTCAGGCGGCGCGCGCCATCGGAACGAGCACCCGCTGGACGCTCCTGCGCCACGTGGTGCCCAACATCATGGCGCCGATGATCATCGTGTTCTCGATCAGCGTGGGCGGCAACATCCTGTCGGCCGCAGCGCTGGGCTTTCTGGGCTACGGCCTGCCGTCCGGAACGCCGGACTGGGGCGGGATGCTCAGCCAGGAGGGGCTGCTGTACATGGAGTCGGCGCCGTGGCTGGCGTTCTGGCCCGGCGTCTGCCTGACCGTGGTGGTGTACAGCCTCAACATGCTCGGGGATGCCCTGCGCGACCTGCTCGACCCACGCCTGCGCGGCAGTCGGGGTTAGCCGGACGCGGGCTCCCGCAACGCGCGTGCGGCACCGCCTGATCGCCAGCTTCGGCCTCGTCCTGTCGTTGCCGCTCGCAACGCCGGCCGCGTGGGGTGACGAGATCGAGGCCCGGGTGCGGCAGGAGCCACTGCGCGCCACTGCCTGCACGGGGCGGTTCGTGCGCCATCCGCTGCCCCACACCACGCGTGCCGCCGACCGGCCGGCGCGCTCCTACGACACCAATGGCGCCGGGGTGGCGCTGGCCGACCTCGACGGCGACCGGTTGATCGACATCGTACTGGCCGGATTGCGCGCGCCGGTGACGCTGCTCTGGAACCGGGGCGGGCTGCAGTTCGAGCGGGTGGAGCTGGCCGAAGCGGGCACCCGTGCGGTCGCCGCCGTGGACGTCGACGGCAACGGCGACCTCGACTTGGCATTCACCCGCTCCGGCGCCGGGCCGGCCCTGTGGCGCGGCACCGGGCCGGCGCGCGCGTTCGAGCGCCCACACCCGCTGTGGCCGCCGCCGCTGCCGATCTACGCCATGGCCTGGGCCGACCTCGACGGCGACCTGGACGTGGATCTGGTCGGCGCCACCTACGACGACGAGTTGCGGCAATCGGAGGCCGCCGGACAGGCCGACAGAGGCGTGTTCTTCTACGAAAATACCGGCCGCGCCCTGCTCCCGGTCCGCCTGACGCGCAACGCGCAGGCGCTTGCCGTGCTGCTCACCGACCTGAATGGCGACGGCAGCGCCGACATCGTCGTGGGCAACGACTTCGCGCTGCGCGACCAAGTCTACTACCGTACCGCCGATGGTTGGCAGGTGGCCGAGCCGTTCGCGCGCACTACGCGCAACACGATGAGTCTGGCCGCCGGCGACCTCGACAACGACGGCAGCCTGGAGCTGCTGGCGGCCGACATGAAGCCCTACCTGACCGGCCGCGAAGTCGACGCGGCATGGCGTCCGCTACGCATCGCGGAGGCGGAGCGGCTGGCCAAGGTGGCTGCCATCACCGGGCAGGAGGTGGCCCCCGACCCGCGTCAGATCGAGGCCAACACCCTGCAGGTGCGCGGCCCCGACGGCGCGTTCGCGGAGCGCGGCGAGTGGGCCGGGATCGCCGCCACCGGCTGGACCTGGTCGGCGCAGTTCGGCGACCTGGACAACGACGGCTTCCTCGACCTGTACGCGGTCAACGGGATGATTGCGGCCGAGATCTTCGGCCACCTGCCGGGTGCCGAGCTGGTGGAGCACAACCAGGCCCTGCGCAACGACGGCACCGGCCGCTTCGTTCCGGCGCCGGAGTGGGGTCTCGGTGCCACCGAGAGCGGGCGTGGCATGGCGTTCGCCGACCTGGATCTGGATGGCGACCTGGACGTCGTCGTGAACAACCTGGAGGCTCCGGCGTTGCTGTTCGAGAACCGGCTCTGCGGCGGCGCCGGCCTGGAGGTGGACCTGCGCTGGCCCGGCTCCCCCAACCCGCGCGCCATCGGCGCCAGTGTCCGGCTCGCCACTGCTACTGCCACCTACCTGCGTACCGTGCAGAGTACCAGCGGGTA
>CAYFXT010000259.1:0-4298 GCA_964346995.1 uncultured Spirochaetaceae bacterium
TGAGCTTCCTCGGTCTGGGGCTGCGGCCGCGGGTGGTGAGTTGGGGCGTGCTGCTCGGTGAGGCACAGAACATCCATACGGTGGCGCTGGCGCCCTGGCTGATGGTGCCGGGATTGTTCATCATCATCACCGTGCTGGCGTTCAACCTGCTCGGCGACGGGCTGCGCGACGCCGCCGACCCCTATCAGTAGGGACATGGAAATCGACGCACCGGTCCGCGGGCCGGCATGTTCGGAGTCAGACTCCCGGATGATGGCAGGTGAGCGAGAGCGGCTGCACTGGTCGTTCGATCATGATCCCGAAGGCCAGCCGCCGCATGTCGGCGACGCTTTGCGCGAGGCGCTGGGGAGCTGGCGCGCGGCCGGGCCTGGGGGCATGGAGCCGCGCTGCTATGACGTACTGCCCAACTACGCCGCTGGCAGGTCGCCAGCCGGGTTGGAACCCGGAGGCGACCTGCGTATCGGCGTCGCGACGATCAGCCGCAGCAGAGCGGAGGACGGGAGCATGCGCTACCGGGTCACGCACGACAACGCCACCAGCGGCGAGCAGGTGACGCTGCAATTCCGCACCACCGGTGACCCGCTGCCGCGGCTGGCCGGTGAGTGGAGCATGACGGCGACCAACAGCGCCGGCGACCGGTACGGGGGTGTGCGCTGCGCGGGGAAGGCGACCGTGAGCGCCGGGCACCGGGCAATTTCGCTGACCGTCAACGGCGTACGCATGCGCACCGGCGACCTCGATGCGGCGGTGCCGCTGACCTGCTGGTGGGCGCTGTTCGACGCGGTGCCGGCGATCGCGCGTGGCGATGCGCGAGGTGACTCATTCGCGCTCCTGGAGGACTTCGAGAAGCTGCGCGCGCCGTGCACGGTGCGCGCGCTCGCCGGCACGGCGGTCGCGGTAGCGGGGCATCGGCTGCACGGCTACTGCCAGCACGGCGCGGGCATGCTGCCCAGTTATTGGTGGCTGGACGACCATGGCGTGGTACGCATCGTGTCGAGCGTGTACCACACTCTGGTGTTGCGCGCCACCGGCGCGGCCGAGGAGCCCGCCGTCGGCACCGGCGCGCTGAAGCCCGGCGACAGTGACGAGCCTTCGGCGGTGCAATCATGAGCGAACGGCCCAACATCCTGTTCATCAGCACCGACCAGCAAACCTGGGACGCGGTCTCCGCGTATGGCAACCGCTGGCTGAGCACGCCGCACATGGACCGGCTGGCGGCATCCGGCACCTCGTTCATGCGCTCCTACTGTACCGATCCGGTGTGTGCTCCGGCACGTACGAGCTGGGCCACCGGACGCTACACTTCGGAGGCCGGAGTGCCGTTCAACGGCGGCTCGCTCCACGCCGACATTCCCGATCTGGGACAGCTCCTGCGCGCCGGCGGCTATGGCGCGTACCACGCGGGCAAGTGGCACGTCGAGGGGCGAGACGTCACCTGCAGCTTCGACACGCTCTACTGCGGCGCACGTCGCATCCTTGCCGGTACCGGCGAGTTTTACGACCCCGCCACCACCCACGCCGCGTTGCAGTTTCTCACCACCTACGATGACGCCCGGCCCTTCTATCTGCAACTCCGGTCCGCGAATCCGCACGACGTGTGCGAGCACTGGCGCTACCACGCGGAGCAGGAAAAGCCCGATCCGGTCACCCAAGGCATCCTGCGCGAGGAGGAGCTGCCGCCGCTACCGGACAACTTCCACTACGATCCGCACGAGCCGCTGCAGCACCGGGTGGCACGGCGGGACGACGAGTGCCTGATCCACTGGAACATCCTGCGCCACGTGCGCACGTTCTCCACGCTGCAGTGGCGCTACCTGGCGTGGAGCCTGTACCGCTTCGTGGAGAAGGTGGACGCCGAGATCGGCCTGGTGCTCGACGCGTTGGCGGCCAGCCGCTTCCGGGACGACACCATCGTGATCTTCACCGCCGACCACGGCGAAGCGGCCGGCCAGCACCAGATGTTCCAGAAGTTCACCCTGTACGAGGAGAGCGTGCGCACGCCGCTGATGGTGGCGTCCTTCGGCGACCGGCTGCCGGTGGCGAAGGGCAGGCGGCTCGATCACCTGGTGTCCGGCGTCGACCTGCCCGCCACGGTGTGCGACTACGCCGGCATCCCCGCGCCGCCGCGCTGCCTCGGACGCAGCCTGCGGCCTCTGGTCGAGGGCCGTGATGTTCCCTGGCGCGACGCCGTCTACATCGAGTCGAACTACTGGGGTCGTGCCGTGGTAACCGCCACCCACAAGTACGTGACCGAGCACCGGCCGAAGTCGGTGGAGGACTACGTCCCGCCCGGGCCGGACGGCGCCGAGCGCGGCCTGGAGCAGCTCTTCGACCTGCATGCCGACCCCGGCGAGACCCGCAACCGGGCCGGCGACCCGGCACAGGCGGCGACGCTTACCGCGCTGCGCTCGGCCCTCGCCACCGAGGAGCGCCGCCTGGAGCGCCGCCCGCTCGTTCCGGGCCGACCGCGCGTGGTCGTCGACCAATGGGGCGCCCGCCTCCGCGCACGTTGGCAGGCTTACCAGCAGCTTCGTTGCGCGGGCGCCTGGTGATACTCCGTACGTACCAGTCGGTCACTCAGGCCAACTCCGTCGAGCGCATTCGTCCTCAGCCAGCCGTGCAGCAGAGGGTTGGCGTGGTCACTGAGCGGGGAACGCCGCCTCGTAGGCGGCCCATACCGATTCGTCCAGCGGTGTGCTGGCGGCGCGGATGTTCTGTTCCAACTGAGCGGCGTTGAGGCTGCCGATCGGGTTGCCGTGGATGCGCGGCTCGCGCAGGCAGAACTGCAGGGCGAGCTGCAGCAGATCGATGCCGTGGTCGCGGCACCACTGCCAGCGCTCCCGGGCCGGACCGATGTCCGCCTCGTTCCGGTAGCCGCCCAGCCGGCTGGCCTCGTCGATGTCGACTCCGGTCAGCAGGCCGCGCAGAATCGACCAGCCGTTCATCACGCCGACACCTGCAGCATCGGCGGCCGGCAGCACGCCCTCGGCGGCCGTCTGTCGCACGAGATGGTAGTCGTTGAAGCACAGCAGAAAGTCGACGTCGCCGGTGGCGATCGCCTCCCGGAGGAACTCGTGCGGGCGCATCCCGTAGCCGACGTTGCGCACCAGGCCGCGCGCCTTGAGGCCCAGTAGTCCGGCCAGGGTGCCCTCCTTGGCCAAGGTCGGCTCCATCCTCGGCGGATCGTGAATCAGCATGCCGTCGAAGTAGTCGATGCCGAGCAGGGCAAGCTGGTCCTCCACGTCCCGTACTGCGCGGTCGGCCGAGAAGTCGGTTTCGCCGTCCCCGTAGCCGCCCCACGCGGCCGCGGAATGGCAGCACAGCCGTCCCGTGATGATCACCTTCTGGCGCGGGATCTCCTTGAGCGCAAGGCCCAGCTTGCGCAGCGAGTCTCCGTAACAGCGTGCACAGTCGAAGTGGTCGACGCCCAGGGTGACGGCGTGTTTGACGAGCGCCACCGCTTCGGTGTCGGCCACGAAACCGAAGTGGTTGCCGAAACCCTGGGTGCCGAATGGAACGACCGGAATCGAGAGGCCGGTCCTGCCGAGTACACGGCGCGGAACGGCGAGCGGGCCCGGGTGGTTCATGGTGAGACTCCTGTGGCGGTCTTGCCGCAGCACCACGTCAGGCAATGGCGCAGCAGGCGCTGGTAGGAGGGGTGCTGCCAGATAGCCGGATTGTGACCCGGGGTGAGCACGCACACGCGGCCCGCGCCGTGCGTGCGCGTCCAGCCAGCCGGCTGTGTTCCGTGCTCGGAGGCGGCGTGCAGGAACAGATCGACGTGCGGATCGTTCATCGCCATCTGGTAGTGCTCATCCCGGTCGGTAAACGGTGTGCAGCCGGAAGTGAGCGGATGCTCCGCAGCCGGCTCGACGGTTACTGCGCACTGCGGTGGGTGTCCGGCGAACGTCCCGCCCATGAGGCGGCACAGCGACGGCGAGTCGTCGTACAGCGCGGTGCCGGAGTGCAGAAACAGGATGCCGTCACCGCCCGCCACGTAGTCGGCGAATGCGCGTCCCTCCTGCTCCGTCGCCCACGGCGCGGCGTCGGTTCGGGACCGATTGTTCGCCTTGGAGAACACCACCAGCGGGTAGCGCTGCATCCGCTCGGCTGACCAGTCGCCCGGATCTTCAATCCAGTCGAACTCGTAGCCGATCCCGGTCAGGGGCATGAGCCCGTCACGGGTCAGGGAAGCGGGGTGAGCGCGGTCGTCGCAGAGTACCAACGCACGCATGCCGCGTAAGCTTATACCAATCTCCCGCGATGCGAAATCGGGTGCCAAGTGTAGAAGCGCTGGT
>CAYFXT010000260.1:0-4273 GCA_964346995.1 uncultured Spirochaetaceae bacterium
GCATGTCGATCTGCAACATGAGCATCGAGGGCGGCGCCCGGGTCGGTTACGTCAATCCCGACCAGACCACCGCCGACTACGTACGCGGGCGTCCGCACGCGCCGAACGCGGAGGCGTTCCGCAGCGCCGAAGAGTACTGGCGCTCCATCGCCAGCGGCACGGAGGCCAGCTTCGACGACGAAGTGGTGCTGCGTGCCGACGAGATCGAACCGGTCGTGACCTGGGGCATCAATCCCGGCCAGTCGGTGGGGGTCTCCGATCGCCTGCCGCGGCTGACCGCCGTGACAGCCGACGAACGAGACACTGCGGCCGCCGCCTACCGGCACATGGGGCTGGCTGAGAACGACCCTATCGCCGGCACCAGCATCGACGTGGCGTTCATCGGCTCCTGCACCAACAGCCGGCTCTCCGATCTGCGCGAGGCGGCGCGCGTGGTGCGCGGGCAGAAGGTGGAAAAGCGCGTCAAGGCGCTGGTGGTGCCCGGCTCCAGGCAGATCGCGGCGCAGGCCGCGGCGGAGGGGCTGCCCGACGTGTTCACCGCGGCCGGGTTCGAGTGGCGCGGCGCCGGCTGCTCGATGTGTCTGGCGATGAACCCCGACAAGCTGGTGGGTGACCAGGTGAGCGCGTCGTCCTCCAACCGCAACTTCATCGGCCGCCAGGGTTCCGCCACCGGGCGCACCCTGCTGATGAGCCCGGCGATGGCCGCCGCCGCCGCCGTCACCGGTGCCGTCACCGATGTCCGCGAACTGCTGAACTGACGCCACAGGGATGGCGCGGCCGAGCGCGGCCTCCTGTCGCGAACGCTGCAAAACCTGTCGGGCACTCCGCAGGGTGTTCGGGGCTTGAGTGTTCGGGCCTTGACGGGTTCTTCTGCGCGGCCGACCATCAGCGGCATGGAATTGCTTGCTGCCGCCAGCCGCGCTGTCGAGGCTGCGGAGGTGGACCACTTTTCAGGCGCCGCTACCCTGCAGCGCTTTCTCGCTTCCGACCCGGATGCGGCCGGCCGCGTCTACCGGGTGGCGTTCGAGCCCGGCGCCGCCACCAACTGGCACACGCACAGCGACGTGCAGATCCTGTACGTGGTCGAGGGGCGTTGCGCCGCGCAGACCTGGGGCGGCGGCGTGCAGGTGGCGGAAGCCGGTGACGTGGTGCGCTTCGAGTCGGGTGAGAAGCATTGGCACGGTGCCACCAGGGATGGACCGATGACCCACGTCGCGATCAACCTGGGAGAATCGACCGAATGGTTGGAACCGGTCGCTCCGGCGTGAATCAACCCTCCTCGACGACGAGGTTGGCTATCCAGGCGGCGTGCGAGTGGTGCAGGTTGTTGTTCTTGATGAGAATGGTGTTGCGGCCCTCGTTGAGGGTCACCGGAATGCGCGCGGTCTGAAAGCCGTCCTCATGGCGCAGCGCAGCGACACGCGTCCCGTTCAGCCACGCGATCAGCCAGTCGTCAAACGATACCCGTAGCATCGCCCGGCGCTCGCGGAGGGTGTGCAGCGAACCTGCGGCATACATCGAGCGGTTCACGAAGGTGCTGCCGGGGAGTGCCGGATCGACGCCGGAGAAGCGAAAGTCGATCCAGCCACGATTGGCGGACAGCTCCCGGATGAAGGAGGGACGGTCGGCGAAGCGCTCGCGCCAGCGTTCGTGGGGGACCGTCTCCGGCTCTTCGGTGGCTGAGAATCGTTGCCACTCGTCGGCCCCGTCGTAGAATCCGGTCACCAGCCAGCGGTCGGGGGTCACCACCGGCGGCAACTCGACCTCCGAACCGGCTTCCCGGTAGTAGTAGGCCACTGTCTCGATGTCGTCGTCGCGCGATCCGCAGCGCAGCGAGATCGAGGAGCGGAAGGCGATCGGATCGGGACCGAAGAAGCGGTAGATCACGCCATCCTGATCGGTGCGTCCTCCCCACTTGTGGTAGGGTGAGCCGATCCAACGCGACTGATTGACGTGAAACCCCCAGGAGAACCCGAAGTCGTCCTCCATGTTGATGCCCCGGATCACGTTGGGCGCGGTCTCACCGTCGACCAGAATCGACATGCCTCCGGTGTGGTAGATCATGTCGGTGGGGTTGCGCTGCTTGACGCCGAGCACGATACCGGCCAGGAAACCGGTGCCCGATACGTCGGCCATCCGGTAGCAGCGGTTGCGCGGAGGCGCCGGAGTGTAGCGGTGATGTTCGGCACCTAAGCGGAACGGCGTCAGCGGCGCAGCTCGGTCGTACTCGTGCCAGTCCACCATGGTGGAGACCACTTTTTCAGGAGCACTTGATGCCACGTGGAGCCTGATTCGGCAGGAACGGCTGAAGGGAATCGGCAGATAGAGGTTGTACCCGGGACTGCCCGGCATCTTCGGCGTGTGATAATTGGGGAGCACGGTGTAAGCGGCGTTGTCGACGCGATAGGGCGTGAGATCGTGCATGATGCCGAAGAAGGGTTTCTGCGGCACGTCGATCTGCGCCGCGGCGGCGCCGTCCACCGTGACCTCCAGCCTGCGGCCCGCGCCGAACAATAGCCAGACGTGCCGGACGCAGCCACGCCCCTCGACGTCCAGAATATCGACGTAGTAGCCGTCCGCAGTGGCGTCTCGGCGCATGTTGGTGTTCTGCCGCCGGGAACGAAACTGCATCGGCAGTTGGATCATCGGCACGGCCGGGTCCGGAAACGTGTTGCCGGTCAGATACTCCGATACCATTTCAGCTTCTCCTGGGTTTGACGTGGGCGGCAACTGTTCGGGATCGTGCCGGCGTCGGTAGAGTGCTGCACCGCTGGGGGCGAATGGCGGCGCTCGTCAGTATTGCACACACCACGGTACCGCGCGAATATGTTCGGTAACTTTAGTTTCTTGTGGACTAGACAACTTTTGTTCGGTAACATAATTTGCGCCATGAGCGAACACAATCTGCGCGGACGCGGCCGACCCCGCCGTGAGGAAGTGTACCGGCGGCTCGCCATCCAGATCAGGGAGCTTCGAGAGCGTCTGGGCGGGCTGCCGAGTCCGGCGCAAGCCGACGCCATCTGGCACGGCATCTGGTATGAGGAAGCTCACCACTCCACCGCCATCGAAGGCAACACCCTGGTGCTGAAGCAGGTCGCACAGCTTCTCGCCGAAGGCCGGGCGGTCGGCAACAAGGAACTGCGCGAGTACCTGGAAGTGCAGGGCTACGCCGATGCCGCGAACTGGGTGTACCGACAGGCGATCACGCCGCACGGGCTCTCGCAGCGCGGCGAAGTGACGCTGGCCGAGGTACGGCACGTGCACCACAAGGCCATGCAGCCGGTCTGGCAGGTAGCACCGCATCCGAATGCGACACCGCGCGAAGCACCGGGCAGCTTCCGAGAGCATGACATCCATCCCTTCTCCGGTGGCATGGTCCCGGTGTCGTGGCCCCTCGTGGCCGCGGAGATGACCACCTGGATGGACCGGGTCAACGCCCTTGATGACACCGCCGTGACGCTTCCCGAGGCGCTCGCCGCGCTCCACTGCCGGTTCGAACAGATCCACCCCTTCCTCGACGGCAATGGCCGTGCCGGGAGGCTGATCCTCAATCTCGTCCTGGTCAGGCTCGGCTACCCGCCGGCCATCATCTACAAGCGGGACCGCGACAAGTACCTCGGAGCTCTGCGGCGGGCCGACGACGGCGAGCCCGGCCCCCTCGGCGAGATGCTCGCGCGCGCGATTCTCGACAGCCTCCATCGGTTCGTCATCCCCGCCGTAGCCGGCCCTGCTCGACTGGTTCCGCTGGCCGCGCTGGCGACCCGGGACATGAAGGCCCCGGCACTGCGAGCGGCGGCCAAGCGCGGGCGTCTGCGCGCCACCCGCGGGGCGGACGGCCAGTGGCGCAGCTCCCGGCTATGGGTTGACCAGTACTTGGCAAGCCGCTACCGACGGATCGCCGACTGATCTCCGGCGCCCGCTGCCAGCGGCAACCCTGCGTCCTGCCAGTCCTTCTTGCCACCGCCGTACTCCAGGACATGCCGAAAGCCGAACGCCTCCAGCTTTCTGGCCGCCAGATCGCTGGCTGCGCAGTCCTCGTCGGAGCAGTAGACGATGAGCCGCTGTTCGGTCTGATAGCGCGCGCGGCAGACACTGCCGATGCGCTCCAGGGGGATGTTGACGGCGCCGCGGATGTGCAGGCGCTGAAACTCTTCCTCAGGTAGTACCTCGATGAGGACCGCCTCCTCCTCCGCCAGGAAGCGCTGTACCGTATCACGGTCAATGACGGTAGCCATACGTCCGCCAGTATCGCACAAGTTGGCAAGCAGGCACC
>CAYFXT010000261.1:0-4233 GCA_964346995.1 uncultured Spirochaetaceae bacterium
ATGCGGTCGATGCCGTCGCGGATGATCACCGCAAGCTCGTAGGCATAGGCGGGATCGTACGCTTTGAGGTTGGGAATGGCGAGCGCGGCGACGTGACTGTGGCCATCCTGGTGCTGCAGCCCCTCGCCGTTCAGGGTGGTGCGCCCGGCGGTGCCGCCGAGGAAAAACCCCTTGGCGCGCATGTCGCCGGCCGCCCAGATCAGGTCGCCCACGCGCTGGAAGCCGAACATCGAATAGAAGATGTAGAACGGAATGGTGTTGATGCCGTGGGTTGCGTAGGCGGTGCCGGCGGCGATGAAGCTGGAGAACGACCCTGCCTCGGTGATTCCCTCTTCCAGCACCTGACCGTCGGTGGCCTCGCGGTAGTAGAGCAGGTTCTCGCGGTCGACCGGATCGTACAACTGCCCCAGGCTGCTGTAGATGCCCACCTGGCGGAACAGCGCCTCCATGCCGAAGGTGCGCGCTTCGTCCGGCACGATGGGCACCAGCAGCTTGCCCAGATCCTTGTCGCGCAGCAGCTTGGAGAGGATGCGCACGAACACCATGGTGGTCGATACCGCGCGCCCGTCCGTGCCGGCGTAGAATTCCTCGAACAGCTCGCCCGGCGGTGCCGGCAGCGGCGGTGCCGACGGCTCGCGGTGCGGTACGTAACCGCCGAGGGCGCGGCGCTGCCGATGCAGGTACTGCATTTCCTCGCTGTCCTCGGGCGGGCGGTAGAACGGCGCCTTGGCAACCTGATCGTCCGAGATCGGGATACCGAAGCGGGTACGGAAGGTGGCCAGTTCATCCTCGTTGAGCTTCTTCTGCTGGTGGGTGATGTTCTTGCCCTCGCCGCTCTCGCCGAGGCCGTAGCCCTTGATGGTCTGCGCCAGCAGCACCGTCGGGGCGCCGCGATGCTGCACCGCGGCCTGGTAGGCAGCGTACACCTTCTCCGGATCGTGGCCCCCGCGCCTGAGCTTGCGGAGCTGCTCGTCGGAGTGGTTCTTGACCATGTCCAGCAGCCGCGGATCGGCGCCGAAAAAGTCCTGGCGGATGTAGTCGCCGCTGGCCACGGTGTACTTCTGGTACTGCCCATCCACCGTCTCGTTCATGCGCCGCACCAGCACACCCTCGGTGTCCTGTGCCAGCAACGGGTCCCAGTCCTCGCCCCAGATCACTTTGATCACGTTCCAGCCGGCGCCGCGGAATGCCGCCTCCAGCTCCTGGATGATCTTGCCGTTGCCGCGCACCGGTCCGTCGAGGCGCTGCAGGTTGCAGTTGATGACCCAGATCAGGTTGTCCAGCTTTTCGCGCGCCGCGAGCGTGATCGAACCGAGCGACTCCGGTTCATCCATTTCGCCGTCGCCGAGGAACGCCCACACTTTCTGCGCCGAGGTGTCGTGCAGGCGGCGGTCGTGCAGATAGCGATTGAAGCGTGCCTGATAGATCGACATGATCGGCGTCAGGCCCATCGACACCGACGGCGAGAACCAGAAGTTGGGCATCAGCCACGGGTGGGGATAGGAGGACAGCCCGCCATCGCGACCCAGCTCGCGGCGGAAGTTCTCCAGTTGCCGCTCGGAGAGACGGCCCTCCAGATAGGCGCGGGCGTACATGCCGGGCGCGGAATGGCCCTGGAAGTAGACGATGTCGCCGCCGCCGGGAGCCTCCGGACCGCGCAGAAAGTGATTCTGGGCGACCTCGATCAGCGTCGCACCGGAGGCGAACGAGGAAATGTGACCGCCGATGTTGTCGGAAGCCTTGTTGGCGCGCACCACCATCGCCATGGCGTTCCAGCGGATGATCGACTTGATGCGCCGCTCGATCTCGCGACGGCCGGGAAACGCCGGCTGCCGGAAGCGCGGAATCGTGTTCACGTAGGGGGTGTTGGCGGAAAAGGGCAGCGCCATGCCGCGCTGGTGTGCGTAGCGCAGCAGTTCGCCGAGCAGGAAGTGGGCGCGGGCGGCGCCGCCGCTGCGGATCACGTATTCGAACGACTCGATCCACTCGCCCAGCTCGTCCACCGACACCGCCGCGGCATGGCTGCCGTTGGCGCTGTCGGCGGGAGGCCGCAGTTGGCTCGCGTTCGCCTGGCCGTTGCCGGCGTTCTGTTCGATGTTGGTATCGATCATCACTGGTTCTCTCTCTTTGGCGCTGTCGGTATTCATCCCGCCTCCGTCTTTTTACGCGGCCGCCGGATCCAGCGCCGCCATCTCCTCGGCGGTCAGGTCCAGTTCGGCGGCCGCGGCGCTGTCGGCGAACTCCTCGGCCGTACGCGCCCCCACCAGGGGGAACACATTCAGGCCGGTGCCGAACAGATAGCCGAGCGCCACCTGCGCCACGCTGACGCCGCGCGCGTCGGCGACCTGCCTGGCGGCATCGTAGCGGCGAAAGTTCTCTTCCGTACCGTAGGTTTCCGCGCTCAGCTTCATGAGATAGTCGGTAAAGGTGTGCAGGTTTTCGCGGCGCAACGCGCCGGAGAAGAATCCGCCAGCGAGACTCGACCAGACCAGCAGCGGCATTTGCGTGAGTCGGTACCAGTCGCGGTCCTGGGCGCCGTCGGGGCCGCTGATCGAGATGCACTCGGCCCACGGCTCCTGACGCTGCACCGCCAGACTGAAGTTGGGACTGCTGGCGCGCATCGGCGGTAGTCCATGCCGCTCGGCATAGGAATTGGCTGCCAGGATGCGCCTGGGCGTCCAGTTCGAGCCACCGAAGGCACGAATGCGACCAGCGTACTGGTGCTCGGCCAGGGCGTCCATGATCGGCCCCACCGGCAAACTCGGGTCGTCGCGGTGCAGCAGGTACAGGTCCACATGATCGGTGCGCAGGCGCGCCAGGGTATCCATGAGGTCCGAGGTGAGATCGTAGGGCGTTACGCGCCGGCGATCGACATTGTGGTGGCACCCCTTGCCCACGATCACCACCTGGTTGCGAATACCGCGTGCCTCCATCCACAGGCCCAACACCCGGTCGGCATCGCCGCCGCCGTAGTTGTGGGCGCTATCGAAGGTGGTTCCGCCGTGCTCGAAGATGGCGTCGAGGAGCGCGAAGTTCGCCTCCAGGTGCTCCCGGCTGAGCATGATGGTGCCCTGGATGACGCGGGCAAGCGGTTTGTCCAATCCCTCGATGTTCCGATAGATCATGTCGTATCTCCCGGTCGGGGTCGCCCCGACCGCTCCTCTTCGAATGGATAGCGTACACCGACGGCCCGCCGCGCCGCGTCGAGCGTTTCGCTGATGGCGATCGACTCGGCCAGCGGCATCAACGGCGATTCGTCGGCGCCGGCGCGGATCAGCTCCATGAAGTGCTCCGCCTCGTAGTTGAAGCCGTTGCCGGTCAGCGGGTAGCGGCGTTGCTCCGGCGTCGCGTCCGCGCGCCACAGGGTCAGCCGGTCGCTGCGCCAGAACGGCGGGCCTGCGGTTACGTAGCCGCCGCTGCCCACCACGCTGGCCAGATGCGGCGAAGCGGTCGTGAGCGAGCAGGTGAGCGCGGCCACAGCGCCGCTCGGATAACTTAACGATACCGCGGTGCGCTCGTCGATGCCGGTCGCCCCGACGTGGGCGCTGGCGGAAACGCTGCTCGGCGTACCGAGCAGCATGGACGCGAATGCCACGCAGTAGACGCCCAGGTCGAGCAGCGCACCGCCGGCCAGTTGCGGGGCGAACAGGCGGCTGGCGGGATCGGGCGTGCTCGCGAATCCGATGTCGGCGTGCACAATGTGCGGCTCGCCGAACTCGCCCGCCTCGAAGAGGGCACGCAACGCCACCGTGGCCGGCATGAACCGAGTCCACATGCCCTCCATCAGCAGGACGCCCCGGTCGCGGGCGCAGGCGGCCACCGCGCGCGCCTCGACAGCGTTGACGGCGAGTGGTTTCTCGCACAGCACGTGCTTGCCCGCCTCCAGGCACAGCCGGCAGGCGGCGGCGTGCTGCGGATGGGGTGTGGCAACGTAGACGGCGTCCACCCCCGGGTCGGCGGCCAGCGCCTCGTAACCGGCATGCGCCCGCGGGACCGCAAACTGTGCGGCGAACTGCTCGGCGCGCTCGGCAGCGCGCGAGCCTACCGCTACCAGCCGTGCCCCCGCTGCATCGTGCAGTCCGGCGGCGAACCGGCGGGCGATCCTGCCGGGACCGAGAATGCCCCAGGTAACCGGCTCAGACATTGGTATCAACGCAGCTTAGCCGTTGTTGCGGCAGCGCGCCAAGTCGCCCTGACCGGGGGGGTGCATTCCGTCAGCGTGACGGCTCAGGC
>CAYFXT010000262.1:0-4213 GCA_964346995.1 uncultured Spirochaetaceae bacterium
GACGCGGCTAATTCCGTGCCAACCTGCCCCGAAACGCCAAAATGAGAATTGCTGGCAGGAAACACGGCGGATTGACCTTGACACCGGCGCTGACTATAGTGCCGTCTTCCGTGAGTGGCGGCTCGGTGGCGGACGACCAATCCACCGCTTCGACCCCGGGCTGGCGTTCTTCCCCCGCATGCGCGATCCACAGAGGACGGCCTTCCGTTGCGCGCCATGGCTGCGTGTCCCGCTGCAAAGCACCAAGGAGTACCGGCATGAAGCCCAACATTCTTCTGCTGATGACCGACCAGCAGCGCGCCGACGCGTTGGGGAGCGTAACGCCCTGGATGGACACTCCGCACATGGATCGCATCGCCGCGGAAGGTGTGCGCTTCAGTCGCTGCGTGACCAACTCGCCGGTCTGCGTTCCCGCCCGCAGGTCGTTGGCAACCGGCCACTACCCGCACAACACCGGCGTCTGGCACAATCAGACGACGCAGCTCGACCCGGAGGCTCCGAACTGGATGCGTGCCGTGCGCGAGGCGGGCTACCGAACCAGCCTGTTCGGGAAGACCCACCTCAATCACGCCGGCGGCGACCTCAGGACGCAGGCTCCCCTGCTCACAGCGCAGGGGATCGACGATGTCTACGAAACGGTGGGACCGCGGGCGTGTGCCAGAACGCTGTCGCACATGACCGCGGAGTGGGAATCGCTGGGCATCTGGGACGCCTACCAGCGTGACTTTGCGGAGCGCTTTGCCACCAGACCACACTTGGTCCGTCCCTCCCCTCTGGGCTTCGAACACTACTACGACACCCACGTCGGCCAGAAGGCAAAGGCCTACCTGGAGGCGTACGATCGAGATCAGCCCTGGTTCTGCTGGGTCAGTTTCGGCGGTCCCCACGAGCCCTGGGATACACCCGAACCCTGGTTCTCGCATTACCATCCCGAACGGATGCCACCCGCCCTGAACGGTGACCTGCGTGGCGGTGACCGGCCCCGGGGCCGACTCGACGCCGCCCTCGCCCGGAGGCCGGCTCTGAGGCCTGCCGATGTGGCGGCGCTGCGCGCCAACTACGCGGGCAACGTGTCACTGATCGACGACCAGATCGGGCAACTGTTCACCGTGATCGAACGGCGCGGCGAGTGGCAGAATACCGTGGTGGTCCTGTGCTCCGACCACGGTGAGATGAATGGCGACTTCGGCCTGCTCTACAAGGGCAACTTTCTGAACAGTGCGGTGCGCGTGCCTTTGCTGGTCAAGGGGCCGGGGGTGGCGCGTGGCGTCTGCGAAGCGCCGGTGGAATGGTTCGACGTGGGGCCGACGCTAGCGGAATTTGCCGGCGCCGAGCTCGACTTTGCGCAGTTCGCGGTCTCATTGATGGCGTCGTTGCGCGATCCCGGAGTGAGTACCAGGAGCGAAGCGCTGTCGGAGATCTATCGCGAAGTGATGGTGATGGATACGCGCTGGAAGTGTGCGGTAGACGCCGCCGGCGCGGCGTATCTGTTGTTCGACCTGGAGCACGATCCCGACGAGTCCACCAATCTGGCCGGCATGCCGGAGTACCATGAGGTGGAGACCCGCCTCCGGCTGCGCATCCTGGAGCGGCTCCTGGAGGCTCAGTTCGGATGACGGGAGAACCCGCGACCACACCACCGTCATGCACTGACGCCGGCCGACCTCAAGGGAAAGAAACGCACCAAGGCGATCACCCTGGTGCTGGCGCCACCCGATACGTGCACCCGACCGAGATCGGCGAAGCAGGCTTCCACCGACTCCCGTCATCGGTCTGGTTCAGGCGCCCGGCTGAATGACTGTTCGGGTTGCGATGCAGGAGGGGCAGATCGTCAGCGCAATGCGAACACGCCGCGCACGGTAACCGTGATCACGTCGCTGCCGATGCTGATCGGGGTGTCGACCGCTTCGGCTCTCAGCACCGCCACGCCCGCGGAAGGTCCTCGGTACGGTCCGTAACCGGGCTCTTCGGCCGGTTCGCGGAGTTCGAGCAATGCGCCCAATTCCCGATTCGAGGCTTCCGCCAACTGCCGCGCAATATGGTGCAGTTTGTGGACCGCGTCGCGGCGGGCCGCCTGCAGGTGCCGTTTCGGCTCGGCATGCGCGAATGCGATGTCGCGAAATACCAGCGCATCGCCGCCGACCTTCGATACCGCGTCGATGGCGGCTCCTACGGTGTCCAGATTCCGGTACGTAACGGTGAGTGCATGGATGACCTGGTAGCCGATCAGGCGGCGCCGGCCGTCGTCGGCGTACTGATACTCGGGGCGGATACTGAACCGGTTGGTCTGCACGTCCTGCTGTTCCACGCCGAGCCGTTCGAGCTCGTCTACCACTACCTGGGTCAACCGGGCGGCTTGGTCTCTGGCTGCGTCGACCGACGGTTCGGTGATCTCGACGCTGATGCGGAGGACAGCGATGTCGGGTACGGCTTCCACGCTGCCCTCGGCGCGTACCACCACGGTTCCCGATTGCGCGCCAACAGGTGGCGACGCGTCCGAGTCTCGCACCTGCGAGGCGGTGCTGCACGCGGCTGTCGCCAACGCGGCGATCAGCACGATCAGCACCGCGGCGATGGCGGGCAGAGTGCGCAGAGCGGCGTTTCGCGGTGACGAAACGGGCGTCGGGGCGGTCATCCCGCCACTCCACGGTCAGCGGCGCACCAGCCTCGATCGGCAGAAGCAGCAACGTTGCGGTTTCCGCGACGGCCCTGCCCGGTCCGTTCCGACCGTCTCAAGCACACTCTGGAGTCCGTGACGTGCGAGGGTGCAGCGGGAGTCCGCGTCGTCGTGGTCATTGGGGTGACGTTTACCCTGCAAATTGGCGAAGATCAATGAGTGCCGGTGGTGCAGTACGTCGTCTCGGTCGTGTTCCTGTCGCGGAGTGACCGTGCCGACGCAGCCTGACCACCGCCATTCGTACATCGCCACGGTGGAGGAAGCGCTCGCCCGGTTCACGGTGGATCAGCTCAAGGCGCTGGTCTGGTTGCTGCCGAACGCGAACAAGCCGAGCCGCAAGGCCGCGCTGATAGCCGAGATCGAGCGTCACCTCGCCGGCGACCTGCTGCGCGAGATCTGAGCGCGACTCGACGAAACGCAGCAACTCGCCGTGCGAGAAACGCTGCACGGCCCGGCGGGCGAATTCAGTCCCCAGCAGTTCCGCGCCAAGTACGGCCGCGTGCCTGCCGGCGCCGGCGTCCGCCGGTACGAGGGCGCCAGCCTGGGCATGATCGACGTGGCGTATATCGACCCGCGCGGCGCACGGCCGGACTACACGGAATTGTGGGGCGCGGACGAGCTGGAGTTTCCTGAGTCGCTACGACGGCCTGCGCTTCATTCGGCTGACCGCGCTCGGAGCCTACTGTCTCGGCTTGACGGAGAGCTACACGCCGAGCACGCCGGAGGCCGGCGCCGCGCTCACGGTGTTCCCTGATCTGCGGGTGCAGCTTACGAGCGGATCGCTGACCCCGGCGGAGGCGCTGCTGATCGAGACCTACGCAACGGAGGAGTCCGACGGCCTCTGGCGGCTGGACCACAGCAGGACCGTCCGTGCCGTCGAGAGCGGGCATCGGATAGCGGAACTGCACGCGTTTCTCACCTCCCGCGACGATCAGGACCTGCCGGAGACCGTGGAGGGATTCCTGCGCACCACGGAGCAGCGGGCGCGCGCCTTGAAGCAGCAGGGCAACGCCGTGCTGATCGAATGCGCCGACGCCGAGATCGCCGCGCTGCTTGCCACGGACAAACGCACCGCCAAGCTCTGCCTGCGCGCCGGCGAGCGCAACTTGGTGTGGTGGTGCCGACCGAACCCGAGCGGGCATTCCACAACGCGATCCACGCCCTGGGCTACGGCATGCCGCGCTCCTGACGCAACGCCCGCCGGCGGCCCGCAACGTGGTCCGCTTGTGCACGTGCCACGGAACCGGCAGGATGCAGATTCAGCGCGAGACCGTTGGTAGAACGCTTGACTTCCGGCGACCGGCCGCTGTGGCGCTCTCGAATTGAGGCTCCTATTACTTACTTTGCATCAACACATCGAGACCACTCCCGGCATCGCCGGTGGAAAGCCACGTATTGCGGGCCGCCACGTCGTTCGCGTTCATGACGTCAGGGTGAGTGGCGCGCCGACGAAAGTTTGACCTCTTTTGACCTGATTTGAGCCAACAGGTACTCTTGTGTCGATCTCCATGCACGGAGGTCCCGGAATTCTGAATC
>CAYFXT010000263.1:0-2635 GCA_964346995.1 uncultured Spirochaetaceae bacterium
CGGCGGGGCGTGCGCGTGGCGCCGTTCAAGCCGCAGAACATGTCGAACAACGCGGCGGCCTGCGCGGACGGGGGCGAGATCGGGCGGGCGCAGGCGGTGCAGGCGCGGGCGGCGGGGCTTGAGCCGCGGACGGACTTCAATCCGGTGCTGCTGAAGCCGCAGACCGACCGGGGCTCGCAGGTGGTCGTGCACGGGCGGCCGGTGGGGATGCTGCACGCGTCCGACTACCGGAAGGGGCGTGCTCGATTGATGGACGCGGTTATAGAGAGCTTCGCGCGGCTGGTCGCCGAGTTCGATCTCGTGATCGTGGAGGGGGCCGGCAGCCCGGCGGAGGTCAACCTGCGCGCCGGGGACATCGCCAACATGGGTTTCGCGCGGCGGGCGGAGGTGCCGGTATGCCTGGTCGGGGACATCGATCGCGGTGGGGTGATCGCCTCGGTGGTCGGTACCAGTGCCGTGCTGGATGCCGAGGATCGGGCGCTGATCGCGGGCTTCCTGATCAACAAGCTACGGGGGGACCCGGCGCTGTTCGATGACGGGGTGCGCATCATCGAGCGGCACACCGGCTGGCCCTGCTTCGGGGTGATTCCGTGGGAGCCGGCGGCGCTGCGCTTTCCGGCGGAGGATGCGGCGTCGCTTCCGCGGGGCCGGCCCTCGCAGGGGGGACGGTTGAAGGTCGCCGCGCCGGTGCTGTCCCGGCTCGCGAACTACGACGATGCGGATCCGTTGCGCCTGGAGCCGGAGGTGGACTTCGCGTTCGTACCGGCCGGAGAGCCGATTCCGCGGGATGCGGACGTGGTGTTGCTGTTCGGGACCAAGTCGACGATCGGCGATCTGGCGTTCGTGCGGGCGCAGGGGTGGGACCACGACATCCTGGCGCATGCGCGGGCCGGCGGGCGCGTGGTGGGCGTGTGCGGGGGGCTGCAGATGCTGGGGCGCCGCGTGCACGACCCGGCGGGGGCGGACGGGCCGGCCGGGTCGGTCGACGGGCTGGGGCTGCTCGACGTGGAGACGACTATGCACGCCGAGAAGACGGTGCGGCCGGCGCGAGGGCGGTGCGCTCTGAACGATGCGCCGGTGATCGGCTACGAGATCCACACTGGACAGTCGCACGGCGGGGGTCTGGCGCGGCCGATGTTCCACCTGGAGACCGGCACGGACGGCGCGCGCAGTGTGGACGGCCTGGTCGAGGGGACGTACCTGCACGGGCTGTTCGCGAACGACGCGTATCGGCGTGCGTGGCTGGAGCGCGTCGGGGCGGGCACCGCCTCGTCCCTGCAGTACGAGGCGGCCGTGGATGCGGCCCTGGACGCGGTGGCGGACACGCTGTCGGCGGCGGTCGACCTGGACGCGCTGTTCGGGGCCGCGCGGCGGCCGAACGCGTTGACGCTCTCGGCGCCGGGTCGCTACGGTTGATACGTGCAAGGAGCGATAGAAGAACAGGAAGAGCCCATTGTGGTGCAGACCAGAACACGCACCTGCATTCCGAACTGGTGGTCTGAGGGGATAGCGCCGATGCTTATGAACTCGCACCATAAGCTTTGCGATAAATATCCTCAAGCCATTCTCCGTGGCCCGCCTTCCGGCTTCTACAACTGCCATGGGCTTGTTTTTGCATCTCGGCGCACCTGTATTCACTCGGATGACATCAGCCGAATTCTCGAAGAAGATAACTATCAGGATATTGATGTTCAGCGTGTTCTCCCTGGTGATGTCGTTCTCTATGAGAAGCCCAATGGCGACATCGAACACTCTGGTGTAGTAATTCGCAAACCGAGTCTGACTATTCCTTGGGTCGTGAGTAAGTGGGGTGACGGCGGAGAGTTCGTGCATCCTGCGCTCAGTTGTCCGTACAACCGGGATGTAACTCTTTTTTACTGGAGGGTGAAGTCATGATCGAATCTTTGAAAGATAAAATGGAGGATGTTTACTCCGTGGTATTGGTGGCGAACACTCCGGCATATCTATATGACAATCTCCGGGAAGTTCTGTCCGGTATGGCAAAGAGGGTTCGTTTGCCGGCGCTGATTTCCGAACTGCGCAGCGAAGTGTCGGCTTCCCCCAGCGAAGAATACCATCAATCTTCCTATATCTATGCGCTGTTCATGCTGATGACGTATGACCGATATGAGGACGTTCGTCATCATCTCGAATGGATAGGGTCAATCAAGACCAAGTGGATGGGCTATCTGACCAAATACTATGAGAACAACGTTGTGTCTATGACGACAGTGTCCCATACGATTGCTGGAACCGAACAAAGCGAAACAAAGGTGGTAGTCGAGAACCTGTGATAGATTTCCAACTTTTCGTGCTTTCTGAGGGATCGTCGATGGATGCGGAGTCCCATCGATATTCGATTTTCAATGTCATTCTGGAGATGTCGCCGGCCGCGTTGCCGTTGGTCATGCAGAAGGTAACGCTGAACCTGTTTGTATGGCGTACGATGAGCGATCCAGAAATCGTGGAAGGCAATCTCTCAGTATTCAACAATGAAGACTCTGTAATACCAGAGTTTCCCGTGAAGATAGACTTCAACGGCAAGAGCCTCAAGGTATTGAGAATCTCGATCAACGGTATTCCGGTTCACGCTCCAGGTGTGCTTGCCTTCAAGTACAGGTCGGAGGAAGTCAAC
>CAYFXT010000263.1:2735-4187 GCA_964346995.1 uncultured Spirochaetaceae bacterium
TGTCCGGCGTGACGTATAACCAGACCGGCACATGACCAATCTTCAGCAAGCGCTACGCGGGTTCCACGCTGACGTGTACCGGTACCTGATCGCCGCCAGTATGGTGGGATTCAGCTACTTCGGTTTCGTGTCGGTGCTGCTCAACCTGTATCTGCTGCGGCTGGGCTACGGCACCGACTTCATCGGCATGGTGAACGGGAGCACCGCGCTTGCCTTTGCGCTCTCCTCACTGCCGGCGGGCGTGATCGGCAGCCGCTTCGGCATGCGGCGCGGCGCGACCGGTGGCATGTGCTTCCTGGCCGCGGGAGTCATGCTGGTGCCGAGCATGGCACTGCTGCCGGTGGGGGCGCCGCGCGATGTCGGCATAGTCGCCATGCGCGTGCTGTCGGGGATCGGATTCTCCCTGTACATGGTCAACTCCTACCCCTACCTGGTGGCCGCCACCGATGCGCGCGACCGGCCCTACGCGTTCGCGATGCTGGCGGCGATTCCGCCGGTGGCAGGCTTCGCCGGCAGCGTGGTGTCGGGCGCGCTGCCGGTGTGGATCGCCAACGGTCTGGGTCTGGACACGGCGCATCCGCTGCCGTTCGCGGTGGTCCTGGTGTTCGCCGGCGCGATCCTGCTACCCACCCCATGGATCGTGGCCGGCACCCGCGACCTGGAGCCGCCGAAGCGGCGCCGCAACGGCAACGTACGCCGGCGCACCGCCCGCGAGGTACGCAGCGCCGACGGCGCCCTCTACGTGCTGATCTTCTTCCTGGGTATTACCGCGTTGCTGCGCATGGCCGGCGAAGGCGCCGCCCGGTCGTTCTTCAACGTCTACCTGGAACTGGATCTGGGCGCTTCGACATCGCGCATTGGCCTGCTGCTGGCGTTCGGACAACTGGTGGCAGGTCCGGCGGCATTGTGCGCCCCGGCGCTGGCCAACCGTGCGGGCAAGATGCCGGTAATCGTCGTCACTACCGCGATCACCGCCGCGAGCTTGGTGATCATGGCGCTGGTGCCGCATTGGGCGGCGGCGGGCATCGGTTTCACGCTGGTGGTGGGCATGCGCTCGGTCACCCAGTCGGTTACCAGCGTGATGCACATGGAGATCGTGCCGGCGAGCCGACGCGCGGTCACGTCGGGGGTGGTGTCGATGTCGATGGGGCTGGGATTCTCGTCCATGGCGCTCGGCGGCGGCTACCTGATCCCCGCTTTGGGCTTCCGCGGTCTCTACCTGTTGGCCGCCACCATCACCGTCGCCGGCGCGGCGATGTTCTGGCTCTACTTCCGCGTACCGCGGGGCGAGTACCGCAACCCCACGTGACCGCCGGCACCGATCCGCCGAATCTTGTCGCTCGCGGTCGATTGAACGTGGCTACCGGCCCCACTGCGTGAAAGGCTGCGCGTTCAGAGCGTTCAGCTCCAGGGCGAGGCCGGCGACCATCAGGTAGACGCGGCCGGCGCGGG
>CAYFXT010000264.1:0-4132 GCA_964346995.1 uncultured Spirochaetaceae bacterium
GGTCGGCGTTGTAGCCGACCTAGTCTCCCATGTTCAGACACCCGTCGATACATCCCGTCATCTCGTTCAGTGCCGCTTCCACCTGTTGCAACGCTTCCAGGTTGCCGTGGATGTCGGACAGGACCGCGTACGTCACGAGCCAATCCCGCCGGCGTTGCCGGGCCAGTGCCAGCGCATCAGGTCGTCACTCCAGGCGGTGGCGCACGATGCCACCCGGCGCGCAGAAGCAGCGCGGGTCGGCGGGATCGGTGACGGCCCGCAGCGCGCCCCAGGAGCGCAGGTCGCGGCTCTCGGTCACGGCGACGTGGAAGCGATCGTTGCCGTCCGGCTGCACCCGCACGACGGAGCAGAACAAGCGGAATATGCCGTCGTGGTAGTGGAGCAGGGGATCGCGGTAGGCGGTGTGTTCGTCGCCGGCCAGGATGATGGGGCCGGGAATCGCCTGCCGATCGATGCGCGGCGTGCTCATTCGGGCCAGTACCAGTTGGCCAGGTCGTCGCTCCACGCCAGACCCAGGCTGGCGGCGCCGTGGATGTTGCTGGCGATCTTGCCCTCCGACGTGCAGCCGTGGAACACCATTACGTACTTGCCCACCTCCGGCACGTGGCGCAGATCGATCACCTGCCCGCCACTGAGCCGCCCCTGTGCCCATGGCCAGCGCCGCTGCCCCAGGGTGTAGAGGCCGATCTGATGCCAATGGATCAGGTCGGGCGACAGCTTCATCCCCACGCCGTTGTCGGGCGAGTCGATCAGCACGTAACCGTCCTCCTCGGTCAGTACGCAGTAGCTCTCCTCGCTGTCGACGCGGGTGAACCAGGTCCAGTGCCGCAGGTCGTAGCTCCAGGACAGGTTCAGGCTCTGCAGCAGCAGCGAGCGGCGCGGCATGTCGGTGCCGCCGAACGCCAGGCCGCGCGCTGGCGCCACGGTAAAGCCGCCCTGCTTGAAGGTGCACCACCACTTGGCGGGGTCGTGTCGGTCGGGAAACAGACAGGGGCAGATGCAGCGCCCCATCTGCACGTCCGGCACCTCCGGCCCCTTGAGCAGCATCAGCTCCGGCTCGCTCCACTCCTCCAGGTCGGTGCTGCGCATCAGCCAGCAGCGCGTCGTCTCCGGCCCGCCGGAGCGGCTGAACGGGGTGCGGTAGTTCTCTACCGTCATGATCCACTGGTCGCGGAAGCGCACGATGTTGCCCGGATCGGTGAGGTTGAGATCGTCGTCGAGCGGGGTGAGGGTGCGCGGCTCACTCCAGCGGATCAGGTCGGTGCTCCTGATCACCGCGAGCTGGAACGTCACCCGGTTCTGCCCGGGCGGGTCCATCAGCCGCGCCAGCCCGTAGAACACGCGAAACACGCCGTCGTGGTAGTGAATAGCCGGATCACGGTGCGCCACCTCCGGCGTACCCCGCACGATTACGGGACTCGGAATCCTGTCCCATGCAATCCGCAACCGCGCCATGTCAGTTCGCGTCGATCATGCGCCGCAGACGAGGATGAGCCGCAACGTGTCGTTCAGCAATGACGTGCCTGCCATCGTTTTCCTCTCGGGGCTCTCCCCGTGCATCCTCTTCCAGGACGTGCGTGGTCGTCACGGTGAAGAATGACGATGTAAATGTCGCACGAAATAGCTCATCCGGGGAATGATCGCGTGGTCCTTTTCCGTGGCGTTTTACCTATACTGACGCCAGGAGTTGTCTGTGAGCGCAAAACGGAGAGTGATCCTCGACATTGCATTTCGCCGCCTCGAGGAGGTATTCCACCCCGACGACCTGGAGCACCTGCATGAGATCGCCGACGTGGTGTGGGGGCGCAACGAGCCGATGCCGGAGGCAGAGTTCGAGGCCGCCAAGGGCGACGCGTTCGCCATCATCACCGGGAGCTGGCGCCACGGGGACGTGGCGGAGATGCCCAGGCTGCATGCGATCCTGGAGATGGGCGGCCGCCATCCCAGCCCGGCGGTGCTCGACTACCGGGCCTGCTTCGCCCGCAACATCCGCGTGCTGAGCGTGGCGCCAGCGTTCGGGCCGATGGTCGCGGAGATGGCGCTCGCCATGGCGCTGGCCGCGGCGCGTGACCTGGTTGCCGGTTCGGTGGCGTTCCGGAGTGGCGCCGAGCAGTATCAGCACCGCGGCAACGAGCGCACCTTCACACTGTACGACGAGACCGTGGGTCTGATCGGCTGCGGCAGCCTGGCGCGTAATCTCATGCCGCTACTGGCTCCCTTCCGCTGCAAGCTGCTGGGCTACGACCCGTGGCTGTCGGACCGCTACCTCGCCCGGATGGGAGTGCAGCCGGTGGCGCTGGAGACGCTTCTCGAACAGTCGCGCGTGATCTTCGTGCTGGCCATTCCTTCCAGCGAGAACCGCGCCCTGATCGACCGCTCCCGCCTGGAGCTGATTCGGCGCGATGCCGTGCTGGCGCTGATCAGCCGCGCCCACGTGGTCGACTTCGACGCCCTGACCGATCTGCTCTACGCGGGTCGCTTCAAGGCCGCCATCGACGTGTTCCCCCAGGAACCGGTGCCAGCCGATCATCCGATCCGCAACGCGCCGGGGGCGGTGTTGGCCGCCCATCGGGCCGGTACGGTGCCCGAGGACCTGTGGGAGCTGGGCCGCATTGCCGTCAACGACATGGAGGCGCTGCTGCAGGGGTTGCCGCCGCGCGAGATGCAACCCGCCGACCCCGCCATCGTGTTCCGCCTCCCGTAAGCCGCGGCTGCGCCCGCCGGCGTTTGCACTCAGCCCGCGAGTCCCGTCGCGGTCGCCGTCGCGCCGGCCAGTAACGGCGCCAACCGCCGGCGCCGCGCGTACCGTCTGCTGCCGCTTGGCGGGATGCACCCCGCTGACGGCGATGTACGCCGACCTGCGGCTCCCCACGGCCCCATGGCCGTCGGCTTGACATCCCGCCGGCCTGGTCTATCGTGACCGGACACACTGGACGCAGACGGCACCATCGTTGCGGTCGGCTACCGCGGCGCCGTGCAGGACGAACTGACTTCGTTCCTCGTCGACACCGGCCGCGGGTTCATCTTGAAGCTGAACGCCGACCTGGACGTGATCTGGGAGCGCGACACCGGCGGCAGGTTCTTCCAGCCGCTCCGGGTGTTGCCGAGGACGGGAGCGCCCGGCTACGCGGTGTTCGGCGCCTGCCGTGGGCACGCCGAGCAGACGCTGTTCTGCCTCGCCTTCAGCGATGCGGATGGCAACGTCGCGGCGCCGATGACCTACGGCACCCGCACTTCGCACCCGTACGACTTCGACGCCGCGCCGGACGGCGGCTTCATCCTCACCGGGCATCTGGCGACCTGCCCCGGCGGCTGCTGGGACGGCTGGATGGTGCACGTCGACGCGGCGGGACGCGAAGTCTGGAACGTGTCGTTCGGCGAGCCGAACGGCGGCGCTCGGGAGCGGATGTTCGAGGAATGCTACGGCGTGCGGTCGGTGCCGGGTGGCGGCTTCATCACCGCCTGCGGCAGCGGCGTGGAGCCGGGCAATGAGGTGCGCGTGGACGATCCGCTCAATACCTGGCGGGCATACGTGGTGCGGGTGACCGAGGCCGGAACGGTGCAGTGGCAGGAGAGTTACGGGTCACCGCACGCCAACAACGCCGCCGAGTTCGTGCTGCCGACGCGCGACGGCGGCTTCGCGGTGTTCGCCGACTCCGATGAGCACGGTCCGGGCTGGGCGAACTTCGCACTCTACAAGCTGGCCGGCGACCCGCCGACCGCCGCCCCCGCAGCCCGCCGATTGGGAGCGCAACCTGGCGACGGAAGCACAACGTTGCGCGGGAGCGACGAATGACCATCAAAGGCATGTTTCACAAGGGGCCGAGGGCGCTGAGCACGGTAGCGTCCAGACCCGTCATCGCCGGGAAGATGGCTGGCGCACTGGCGCGTGGGAGGACTCCCGGTCCGGTAGCACGACGACAGGATACGCGGGCGGCGGCGACGCCCTCGGGCACGAGCGGGACGGCCGCGGTCCGGCCGCCGTGCCGCGCGGGACGGCGACGCAGGGGATCGGCTCGTCGAGCCGAAGTCCTCTGTGGGCGGCAACGCGTCGCTCCGCACTACTTGTACGGATCAGCGGCGTCGCGCAATCCGTCGCCCACGAAGTTGAACACCAGCACCGTCATCACCA
>CAYFXT010000265.1:0-4123 GCA_964346995.1 uncultured Spirochaetaceae bacterium
TGCCGCACAGCGGTCCCCGAATCGCTCGAACGGCGAAACGATAGCCACGATTGCGCAGCGTGGGGATAGTCCTGGCCAGTGTGGCGGTCCGGTTGTGGCAACGCGACCGGGCCGTGTTAGGATGCGTTCCGCCGTGGGAGAGTGGGGTGCGGCAGGTGGAGTGCCGCCGTTTACCAGCCTGGTCGCCGGCCTCGATGCCGCCAATCCGTTCGTCGGGCCCGAGGCGCTGGAACGCACTACGGGGCGCCGGTTCCGCGCCCGGCTGGGCGCCAATGAGAGCGCTTTCGGCATGTCCCCGCACGCCCGGGCGGCGATGTCTGCCGCAATCGAACGGCTCTCCTGGTATGGCGATCCCGAGAATCACGATTTGCGCGCCGATCTGGCGGCCTACCATGACGTGGCAGTCGATCAGGTGCTGGTGGGGGCAGGCATCGACGACCTGCTCGCCCTGGTGGTACGCGCATTCGCCACGGACGGAGGCCGCGCGGTGATGCCGTACGGCTCCTATCCTACCTTCGCCTACCACACGGCGACGTTCGGCGTGCCGCTCGACACCGCCCCGTACGGTGGCGACGACCACGTGGATCTGGCCGCACTCGCCGCCCAGGCGCGGGCCAGCGAAGCGGTCCGAACGGGCGCGGCCGGCGGCGGAGCCACCTTGGTGTACTTGGCGAACCCGGACAATCCCTCCGGCACCTGGCAGCCGGGGGCCGCGGTGCGCCGCCTCCTTGCGGAGTTGCCGGCAAGCTGCATCCTGGCGCTCGACGAGGCATACATCGACTACGCTCCGACCGTCCCGGCCCGCGAGCTCTGTACCGACGATATGCGGGTGGTGACGCTGCGCACCTTCTCAAAGGCACACGGTATGGCCGGCGCACGCGTCGCCTACGCGGTCGGAGATCAGGGCGTGTGTGCCGGCCTCGACCGCCTGCGTCTGCAGTTCGGCGTCAGCCGGGTCGCGCAAGAGGCGGCGCGCGCCTCGCTCGCCGATGCGGCATTCGTGGCCGGCGTTGCGCGCGAGGTTGCGGCCGGCCGGTGCGCATACCACGAACTCGGTCGCTCGCTCGGTCTGCCCACCCTGCCGTCGGCGACCAACTTCGTGTGCTTCGACCTCGGTTCGCGGCAGCGCGCCGAGGCGGTGATGGCCGCCCTGATCGAGCGCGGGGTGTTCGTGCGCAAGCCGCCGGCACCGCCGCTCGACCGCTGCATCCGCCTCAGCGTGGGCACCGAGGAAGAGCGCCGCATCGTGGCGGCGGAGCTACGCCTGGTGCTGGACGAGGTTTCGGAGTAAACGAAGTGCCGGCTGGGAGTGGTTCGGGCTACGCCGACCGGGTGTCCAGGGCGGCGCGGAAGCGGCGGATGTGCTCCGCCGTGGTGCCGCAGCATCCTCCGACGATGCGGGCCCCGGCGTCGAGCACGTCATCGAGGCCGACCAGCATCTGTTCCGACGTCTGCCGGTAGACCACCTGCAGGTCGATCAGTTCCGGCAGGCCGTTGTTGGGCTTGGCCATGAGCGGCAGATCGGAGGCCGAGCGGTAACGCTTCAGGATGCGCGCGGCCCAGGCCATGTCGATGCCGGTGCCGCAGTTGATCGCCAGGATGTGGGCGCCGGCGTCCTGGAGCACTTCCGCCGCCTGTTCCACTTTGACGCCCATCATGGTGCGTACGTCCCTGCCATTGCGGTTCAGATCGAATGCCATGGAACCGATCACGCACGGTGCGCCCGCCTCTCTGGCGGCGGCGATCCCCAGGCCGATCTCCTCCAGCGAGGTTTGCGTCTCGATCATCACCGCATCGGCGCCCGCATCGACCAGCGCCGCCGCCTGCTCGCGAAAGGCGGCGCGCACTGCGTCTTGCGCTATGTCGCCGTACGGCTCCATCAGCCCTCCGAATGGCCCGATGTCGCCGATGACATAGCCCGGCTGGTCGCCAAACGCACAGCGGGCAAGGGCGACGCCGCGGGCGTTGATCTGCGCGACGCGGTCGTCGAACGAGTGGCGCTCCAGCATGATGCGGCAGGCACCGAAGGTGTTGGTCAGCAGGCAATCCGCTCCCGCTTCCACGTAGCCGCGCTGGACCGCCAGCACCGGCTCCGGGTTCTCCACGTTCCATATCTCGCCGCAACCACCCGGTTCCAGGCCGGCCTGTTGCAACTGCGTTCCCATCGCCCCGTCCGCCAGCAGCACGCGATCCGCTATCGCCTCGAGCAGCGGCTGCCGAACCGTAGCGGGCGACGACGCGCTGCTCGTACGGGAAACAGTCATTGCTGCTATCATATCCATCTCTGTCTCCTCTTGCGACCTGGTCTGACGGGTCGCAAGACTAACGGCGTGCATCCAGCCACCTGACGTTTGCCGGTCCGATCATGCCCTGCGCCAACTGCTTTACGCTACGCCGCGACTTCCAATTCAACATGGCAACATCCCCGGAACGAGATTGCCGATTACGGCCACCTCGTCGGACTGCCATGCGTGGCCGATACCGCGCGCTCCTGGTGCCAAGCTGCCGTCACGTGGGTGTCGAAGTGGGGACGGTGGCTCACTTCACGAGTTGGCGGAAGCGAGGGCGGGGCGGTGGGAGGAAACGCCGAGCGCCGCTTCCCAGGCCGCGGCGAAGGCCAGCAGGTCCGCCTCGCCGTGGTAGCGGCCGACGATCTGGGCGCCCACTGGCAGCCCCTCCGGAGTGAAGCCGCAGGGAAGCGAAAGCGCGGGGTGGGAAGTCATGGTGATCAGTGAGCAGCTCTGCATCCAGTCGATGTAGGAGGTCATTTGCACGCCGTCGATGGAGCGCGGCCAGTCGACTTCCACCGGGAACGGCACCACCTGGGAAACCGGCAGGATCAGCACGTCGAATCGTTCCAGGAATTCGCTCATGCGCAGGAACTGGGCCGCGCGCGACTGGTGGGCGCGGACGATCTGGTCGGTGGTCAGGGTCAGGCCGCGCTCGATGTTCCAGATCACCGTGTCCTTGATCTGTGCGCGGTGGTCGCGCAGGGTGGCGGCGTGGTCGCCCGCGAAGCGCAGCGCGCGCAGGATGTCGAACGCTTCCGCGCCGCCGGACAGGTCGGGATCGGCTTCTTCGACGATCCCGCCCAGGTCCGCGAGCAGGGGAAGCGCGCGTTCGATTGTCTCGGTTACGGCGGCTTCGACCGGCAGCAGGCCGAGGTCGCGACTGTAGGCGACCCGACAGCCCTCGAGGTCGCGGGGAGCTACACGGGCGAACGGGGCTGCGGGTTTGCAGATCGCGGTCGGATCGCGCCGGTCGGGGCCGGCGATCACGCTCAACAGCAACGCGGCATCGGCCACGGTTCGGCCCATGGGACCGAGCACACTCAGCGTCTCCCACGGGTCGCCGGCCGGCACCTTGGGAATCCGCCCCGGTGTGGGCCGCAGGCCCACCACGCTGTTGAAGTTGGGCGGGTTGCGGATCGAGCCGCCGTAATCGCTGCCGTCGGCAAGGGCGATCATGCCGCTGGTGAGGGCCGCGGCGCCGCCACCGCTGCTGCCACCCGCCGAACGCGCCAGGTCGTAGGGGTTGCGGGTCACCCCGAACACCGTGTTGAAGGTGTGCGACCCTGCGCCGAACTCCGGCACGTTGCTCTTGCCCACGATGACCGCCCCGGCGGCCCGCATCCGCTGCACCATCAGGTCGTCGTGGTCGGCGACGGCGCTCCGGTAGAGCGGCGAGCCGCGGGTGGTCGGCAGCCCGGCAACGTCGACCAGATCCTTGACCGCGATTGGCAGGCCGGCGAGCGGCCCCGGTTCGACACCGTCGGCGAGTGCGGCGTCGAGCTGTGCAGCCGTCGCTGCGGCCCTCCCTGCGTCCAGGGTGCAGACGGCGTTGACCTGTGGATTGAGGCGCTCGATCTGCTTCAGGTGCGCCGCGAGTAACTCGGCGGCGCTCAACTCACGGTTGCGCACCAGCGCGGCCAGCTCGGTGGCTGGCCGCAGGCACAGATCGAGGTCGCTCATCCGGAGCTCAGCTTACCCGGCGCCACTCCGGGTGGCAAAGCATCCGCTTCCGAAACAGGCGGACAGGTTTAGGCGAGAGGGAAGTAGGTAATCGAGTCAGTCCATTCGTTCGCGGTGCTGCACTCCACAACGAGAAGCATCTCATCGATCGC
>CAYFXT010000266.1:0-4122 GCA_964346995.1 uncultured Spirochaetaceae bacterium
ATCCGCGGGCAGCGCCGGTACCGGGTGCCGGCCGCGCGCCGCGGCGGCTGGTAGCGCGCCATGGCGCCACGACCGCTGCCGGAACCGATCTTGCCGGGGGCGACGATCGGCATCCTCGGCAGCGGCCAGCTTGGGCGCATGCTCGCCAGCGCGGCGGCGGCGCTCGGCTACCGCGTACAGGTGTACTCCCCGGAGCACGGTTCGCCCGCCGGCCAGGTGGCGGCGTGCGAGGTGGTGGGCAGCTACGACGACGAACGCGAGATCGGCGCCTTCGCCGCCGGTGTCGACCTGCTCACCTTCGAGTTCGAGAACCTCTCCAGCGCGGCCGTGGCGGCTGCCGCCCGCCACACCGTGGTGCGGCCCGGCGCCAACGTGCTCGCCACGGCGCAGAATCGTATCGCGGAAAAGCAGTTCCTGAGCGACGCGGGGTTTCCCGTCACCCCGTGGCGTACGCTGCCGCCGGTGTCCTCCACCACCCACGGTCCCGGCACTCCCGGCGTTGGTCCGGTAGCGGCGGAGGTCGGCTATCCGGCGATCGTCAAGACCGCCGGCTTCGGCTACGACGGCAAGGGGCAGCGCCGCGTGCACGACGGCGCCGAGCTGGACACCGCTCGGTGCGCCGCCGGCTACGAGCCGGCGATCGTGGAGCGGGTGGTGCCGTTCGACCGCGAGTTGTCGGTCATCGGAGCGCGCTCGGCGGGTGGTGCCTACCGAGACTTCGGCCCGTTCGAGAACGTCCACGAGCGTCACATCCTCGACCTGAGCAGCGCGCCGGTGGCGGGCGACCCTGGCCTGCTGTGCCGCGCCCGCGAGCTGGTGCGGACCTTGATGGAACAGTTGCAGGTGGTGGGGCTGCTGTGCGTGGAACTGTTCCAGGTCGGCGATGACCTGCTGGTGAACGAGATCGCGCCACGGCCGCACAATTCCGGCCATCTCACCGTCGATGCCTGCGTGACCAGCCAGTTCGAACAGCACATCCGCGCGGTGTGCGGGCTGCCGCTGGGCGACCCCGAACAGCACACTCCGGCGGCAATGGCGAACCTGCTCGGCGACCTGTGGCCCGCCGCCGGCGTCCCCCGGTGGCAAGGCGTGCTGGCCGTGCCGAACGTCAAGCTGCACCTGTACGGCAAGCGCACCGTCCGCCCGGGCCGCAAGATGGGCCACCTTACCGCCCTCGCCGCCACCACCGTCGAGGCGATTCGGCGGGCAGCCGCCGCCCGCTCGGTGCTTGGCTCGCCCGTTCCGGGCGGCGGCCGGTTCACCGCCAGCAGTGTGGGCGACGACAAGAAGTGCCGATGAAGTAGTCAGGAGGGTTTGCGCAATCTCGTCTCGGGAGAGTACTGCACTGCGAAGAACGGCACTGCGAAGAACGGCACTGCTCGGCACGGTCGTTCTTCTGACCGTGCCGGCGCTCGCGACCCTCGCGCAATCCTGGGGCACCGGTGCCTATGTGGCGCTGGATGGCGGCGCGGTCCTGGTAGGAGAAGCGAACGACGTCGCCTCTTCCCTGGTCGCGGCCGAAAAGGTCGCCGAACGCTTGCCGATGCTGGGACGGGACTGGGACTTCGGTTTCGGCTTCGGAGGTTCGGTGGGCGTCGGCTACGATTTCGGACTCGTCCGGCTCGACGGCGCGATCACCTATCATTCCACCGGCATTTCGATCAACCGCGATGGACAAGATCGCGGGGAGGACAACGAGGACCGGTTTTCGGTGCTCGCCGCGACCGCAAACACCTGGCTCGACCTTGACACCGGGACCGCCTGGACGCTCTACTTCGGCGGCGGGTTCGGCGCAGCCAATCCGACGATCAACTTGGTCGACGTGAAGATCGAGGAGCTGGCGGAGGAACCCGACTATGATTTCTCCACTTGGTCGTTGGCTTTTCAAGCTGGCGCCGGAGTCGGCTACCACGTCGCCGACTTCCTGGTGATCGATCTCACCTACCGGCTGCTCGGTGCAATCGATCCGAAGCTGGTGAAGTCAGGCTCGCTGGACGACGAGGCTTTCGAGTGGCCCCTGGAGCCGGGAACGCTGCTCACCCACCGCATCGGCCTCAGCCTGCGCGTCATCTTTCTGTAGCGGGCAGCCGCCCGAGCCACCCGCTGCGGGTTGCTCGGGCGCACGAAACCGGTCATCCTTATTCCATCCTCGGCACGACGACAGGGAGACCGCCAGCAACAATGATTGTGACTACCACCCCCACCATCCAGGGCAGGAGCATCAGCGAATACCGGGGCATCGTCACCGGCGAGGCGATCATCGGCGCCAACATCTTCAAGGATTTCTTCGCCGGCATCCGTGACATCGTCGGCGGGCGCTCGGCCGCCTACGAGGCGGAGCTGCGCAATGCCCGCGAGCTCGCGCTCGCCGAGATGGCCGAGGCGGCCGGGCAGAAGGGCGGCAACGCGGTGGTCGGGGTCGATCTCGACTACGAAGTGGTCGGCCAGGGCGGCAGCATGCTGATGGTAACCGCCAGCGGCACCGCCGTTACCGTTGACTGACGGCGGTCCGGCTCGCACGGTGGCTCTGCCCGGGGGCACGCCACGTGCCTGACGCACATGACCTTGACCAATTGCGGCGGCCTTCAATAGCGGTGCGCGACTGGGGGCGAGGGGAGTGACGCACATGACCATTGACCAACAGTATCTGGACCGGCACCGGCGGTCCGCCGAGCTGTACCGGAGGGCCAGCGGGAGGTTCCCCGGCGGCGTGACCCACGACGCGCGTTACCTGGAGCCGTTTCCCGTCGTCATGGCTACGGGAGTCGGCAGCCGCAAAGTGGATGTCGATGATAACGAGTACATCTGTTTCGTGATGGGACACGGGGCGTTGCTGCTCGGTCACAGCCACCCTGTCGTGGTGGCGGCGGTCACCGAGCAGTTGCAGCGCGGCACCCATCTCGGCGGCAACACGGAGCTGGAGCTGCGCTGGGCCGAGGCGGTGCAACGGTTGATGCCGTCGGTGGAGCGGGTGCGTTTTCACAGCTCCGGCACCGAGGCGACGCTGATGGCGATGCGCCTGGCGCGCGCGTTCACCGGCCGCAGCACGGTGCTGCGCTTCCAGGAACACTTCCACGGCTGGCACGACTACGCGGTTGCCACACCCGGCGGCGAAGATGACCCGTTCGCGGGGCCCGGCATCCCAGCGGCGGTCGGCGGTACCATACGGGTGATTCCACCGGGCGACGCCGATCTCGTCGACCGGACGCTCGCCGGCGATCGCTCGATCGGCGCGGTGATACTGGAGCCAACCGGGGCCGGCGCCGGCCGCGTACCTGTGTCGGCCGAGTTCGTGCGCTCCCTGCGCGCCAGTACGGAGCGCCACGGGGTGTTGTTGATCTTCGACGAGGTGATCACCGGCTTCCGCGTCTCACCGGGCGGCGCCCAGCAGCGGCTGGGAGTCCGACCCGACCTCACTACCATGGCCAAGATCGTCGCCGGCGGCCTCCCCGGCGGCGCCGTCGGCGGACGCGCCGAGATCCTCGATCAGATCGCGCTGCCGGGAGGCCGCCGGCGCGTCGCCCATCCCGGCACCTTCAACGCCAACCCGCTCAGTGCGGTGGCGGGCCGAACCTGTCTCGATCTGGTGGCCACCGAGCCGCTCACCGAGCGCGCCGAACGCGCTGCGGCACGCCTCTGCGACGGGATGAACCGCCGGTTCCTCGACACCGGTGCGTGCGGCTTCGCCTATCGCAACAGCTCCATGGTACAGGTGGCGCTCAACGTCGCCGGTGACGGCAGCCCGGATGCGGTTGCCGCGGCGGGGCCGGCGCTGAGCGCGACCCGCGGTGGCCACGAAGCGAGCCGATTGCGGGTAGCCCTGCTCAATGAAGGCGTAGACGCCATGCGCGGCGTTACCTACATCGTGTCGGCGGTGCACAGCGATGCCGACATCGACGCGACGCTGACCGCCTTCGGGCGCGCCCTGAAACGACTGCGCGGCGAGGGCGTGCTGCGGCACCGCACCGACAGCAATTCTCGATGAAATGAGAGCGGAACCAGAGGAGCGGAACCAGAGATAGTGGCGGTCACTCCCGTATAGTACGCTGACGCCGAGGACTGCGGGTCAGCAGAGGGAGGATGAACGATGATCCTGACAACGGCCGCGAGCATCGCCGGCCA
>CAYFXT010000267.1:0-1958 GCA_964346995.1 uncultured Spirochaetaceae bacterium
CACGAGTACCGCTGGCACGGCCACTTTCAGCCGACCGAGCTGGCGGTCGACGCGGACGCCGGCATGATCGCCACAGACGAGCGGGCGGGTACGCGCCTGTGCACGGCGTACCTGCCGGAGGACGGACAGACCCTGGAGCAGGACACCGGCCCGATCTCGACACCGGCCGGCACCAGGGATGGGCCGTATGTCGCGCTCGTGCAGAGGTCGGCGCGGCCGGTCGCGTTCACGGCGGTCCTGTATCCCGTGGCGGCGGACGCGCGCCCGCCGGAGGTCAGCGCGCTGCCGGTCGCGGCTCGGGGCGCGCCGGTGCCGACCCACGAAGCCGTCGGCTGCCGCGTGGCCGACGGCACGCGCGAGGACATCGTACTGCTGGCGCGTTCCTCGGGGTCCCGCGCGTGCGGGAGCGTGCGCACCGACGGGGAAGCCGCGTATGTCGCCGTGCAGCGCGGGCGGGTGGTGGAGGCCGGCCTGACGGGCGGCACGCGGCTGACATACCGCGGACGGAAGATCCTCGCCGTGGACAAGAGCATCGCCGCCGCCGGCGTTCGCTTCGTTGGCGACCGTGCGGAGGTTTCCTGCCGCGGCTCGGGCCGCATCTCGCTGGCGCCGGGCTCGGCCACCAGCGCGTCCGTGAACGGGACCCCGGTGCCGATCGAGGAACTCGGCGGCCGCCTTTCCCTTGCGACCCCTGGGGCCGGCTCGCTCGCGATGCATCCGATCACGGTTTCGGAGGACCCTCTGGAGCTGTGCCTGGCGCTGGGCGTGCCCTACGCTCCGGTTCACCTGCCGGACGGCAAGGAGTCGGTGTGGGCCGGCCGTTCGGCGACGCCGCCCCGCTCCGTCCTGCTGCGCTGGCAGACCTCGGCACCGGCGGACTCCTCGGTGGAGTACCGCACGCGCGGCGCTCGGGCATGGCTCCGAACGGTCAACCCGGAGGCTCGCGTCGACCACCGCGTGGTGCTGAGCGACCTGGACTCCGGCGAGGCCTACCAGGTATGCGTAACCTGCCGCGACGCCGCCGGCACACCGGCAACGGCGCGCACGACCTTTCGGACCCGCTCGCCATGAGGTTGTTCCGTCGATCCGCAGATTGAGGTTGGTCACCCGATCCCCACAATCTGTTAATCTGGACTGGCGCCATGATTGAGTGCCTGCGCCTCCGCAACGTTGGTCCCGCGCCGTGTATGGAGATGGATCTCGCTCCGAGGCTCAACCTCATCACCGGCGACAACGGTCTGGGCAAGAGCTTCTTGCTGGATGTGATCTGGTGGGCGCTGACGCGAAAGTGGCCGCAGGAAGTGAACCCGCACATGAACGCCGGGTATGCCGCTCGACCCGCGAAGGCGGGAGAGGACGCGACGATCGGGTTTCGTGCGCGGGGAAGGAGCACCACAGCAGAGTACGAGGCTCGGTACGTACCGAGGGATCAAGCGTGGGTGGGGCCTGACGGACGGCCGCTGCTGCCGGGCTTGGTGATCTACGCGCACACGGACGGTTCGTTTTCGTTCTGGGACCCGGCTCGGAACTACTGGAGGCGGCGCGGCGACGCCGACGTCTCCCCGCGGCGCCCGGCGCAGGTCTTTACTCAGGACGAGGTTTGGAACGGCGCGTACATACAGGAGAATGGCAGGCGCGTGCCGATCTGCAACGGGCTGATCATCGACTGGGCTGCCTGGATCAGCGCGCAGAATGACAGTCACGCCACCATGAAGGCGGTGATCGAAACGCTCGCGTCCGATGGCACCGGTGTCCGTGTCGAACCGGGAAATCTGTCACGCATCTCCATCGACGACCCCAGGGACATCCCGACCATACGCACGGGCTACGCCGAAGCAATTCCTATTCTGCACGCGTCTGCCGGGGTCCGCCGTGTCGTCGCGTTGGCCTACATGCTCACGTTGGCGTGGCGCGAACACCGGTTGGCCGCCGAACAACTCGGCGAAGAACCGTGCGAC
>CAYFXT010000267.1:2058-4094 GCA_964346995.1 uncultured Spirochaetaceae bacterium
GGTCGTGCTCCGGCGCGGGATCTATGAACGGCGGGGTGCGGTCGGCCACTGGCTCACGAGCGAGGCGTTCGATCTGGTCACCGACCGTGGAAGCATCGAGGCGGAGCAGGTTGTCTTGCGAGCTCGGGAGCTGCTCAGCAGCGACGAACCATCGCTCGAGGAGGTGGAGGCTGTGGGCCGAGAACTGATCGAGGTTCTTTCCGACTCCGATCCCTTTCTCGCGGGCTGGGGGCACTTTCGGGAGACACTGAGGGAAAAGCGAGCCACCGGATAGACGTGATAAGAGTTACGCCACAACCGGAACCGGGCCGGTTCAACCGGGCAGTTCGGGAGCCGGGTTCGTGGGCTATCGCGGAATTGGTTGGCGAACCGTCGGCACGTACGCGAGGCCGCCAGTGCGGCCAAGTGGCACAGTCGCGGGAAGAAATACCCGGCAACGAATTCCCCCGCTACTGGAGGAGGATTCGGGACGACCTGCGAGACAAGTACAATCGCGTGTGCGCGTATTCGGGAATGCGTATCCACCCGACCGCAGACTTCACCGTGGATCACATGATCCCCAAATCGAGGGATTGGCGACTGGTCTACGAGTGGTGCAACTATCGTCTCGCTTGCTTGCCGATGAACCGGAGGAAGAGGGAGTACACCGACGTGCTCGATCCGTTCTGCATCGACGACGACTGGTTCGTGATGGATATCGTGGAGTTTCGCCTGCACCCTGCCGCTACCCTCGCCGAACGTCGGAAGCAGAGCGTGGCGGCTACCATCAACCGCCTGGGTCTGAATGACCTGGACTGGTGCGAAACTCGCCACCAGCATGTCGAGCAGTACCGCCAGCATGGAAGGCTGCACTTCGTGGAGTACCTATTGCCGTTCGTAGCCAAGGAGATTCGCCGCCTCGGCCTGTAACTCAAATCGGAGAGTGGCCGTCCACGAATCTGCGAAAGGGGCCCCGATCAACATGACCCCAACGGGCCGCACGCAAACCATCCCAACGGGTTGCTCTGCTGCGGTACGCTTCCGTGTCCGGGCTGTCAATCACAGTCAGCCGATCGGCACGACGGAGGACTCCAGCAGGTGGCCCATGCGGTCGCGCTGTTCAAGCCAGTTGGCGGCCATCAGGCCGGAGTGCTCGCCGCCAGTTGGCTGTCGATCAGGTTCTCGACTCGTTGCGTAGGCGTCTGATAGTCTCGTTGTGCTGTGGCGACCGCGCACGTGGCTGGAGGGTGGGGTTGCAGTTTCTCGCAGTGAACTGGTTGGCGGTGTTGGTGGCGGCCGTCATCAACATGGTGGTCGGCTTTCTCTGGTATGGACCTTTGTTCTCGGGCCTGTTCCTGCGCCTGATCGGGAAGCGCGAGGACGAGATCGAAGCATCGCCGCTCGTGTACCCGCTCGGATTCGTGATGGGCCTGGTCACCACCTACGTGCTGGCCGTGATCATCGGCAGCGCCGGGGTAACCACTTGGTGGGGAGGGGCGGTAAGCGGTGCCGTGGTGTGGATCGCCATCGGCGCCCTGACCTCGGCCAACACCATCCTGGACGAGGATCGACCGGTCGGGCTGTGACTGCTGTTCAGTTCCTATCAGCTCGTGGTGCTGACCATCGCCGGTGTCCTGTTCGCGGTGTGGCGATGACGCAGCGACAGGATACGGCAGCGGCGCGCACCGCCGACGCGTAGGCGCCCCTGAGCACACCGCCAAAGCCGCGGCGCCGCGCGACGTGCCGTGGGGTGGGGTTCGCGAGCAGGACGACTCGTCCTGGCGTTACCCTGTCTTCACCGTCAGGCCCGACTGGACCGCCCGCAGGGTGTCGAAGATCCCTTCGATCAAGTTTTCCTTTCCGTCAAACAGTGCCTCCGGCCCGTCGGCGTGCAGGTTGCTGAAGGGCGGTTCGTAGAGAGCCGATGCTTCCATCACGCCTCGGGCCGTGAGCTGGTCGATCACCAGCTCGACGAAGCGGATCTGCGGTGACGTGAGGCTTCGATCGGAGAGGAAGCCGGAGAACGCGCGCTGCGCCGCGGCGCGCCCAAGACGCCC
>CAYFXT010000268.1:0-4087 GCA_964346995.1 uncultured Spirochaetaceae bacterium
GCGGTCGGAGCGCCGGCGGTGCAGGAGGCCGCCTACCAGGCGGCCCGACCCGGCGGCGCCCTGGTAGTGGTCGGTGTGGCGCCGTTGGGGTCGGTGACCCGCTACGCGGGCCTCGACCTGCACGTGAACGAGAAGCGGATTCTCGGCTCCTTCTTCGGGTCCACCGATCCGCACCGCGAATTCCCGCGTCTGCTGACGCTGTATCGCGCCGGCAAGCTGCTGCTCGACGAGCTGATCTCGACCCACTACCGCCTCGACCAGATCAACGAGGCGTACGCCAACCTGCTCAAGGGCGGCCACAAACGCGGCGTGATCCTGTTCGACGGCGCGGCATAGGATCTGTCAGGGACGGGGATCTGTCAGGACGGCTTCTGGAGCCGTCACCAGCGTCCATGAGCCTGTCAGGTTGCGACAAGCTCATGAGTGTGGGCCGGTTGGGCCGGAAGCGGCTCCGCAGGCGGCGATTCGGGGCCGCGCTATTGCATCCTACCGGACCTTGATCACCAGTTTGCCGAAGTTGGCGCCGGCAAGCAGGCCGATGAATGCCTGCGGGGAGTTCTCGATCCCCTCCACCACGTCCTCGCGATACTTCAGCGTGCCGTCCTGCACCCAGGCGGCGAGGCGGCGTAGCGCTTCCTCATGCTTGCCGGCGAACTGGAACACCAGGAACCCCTCCATCCGCGCCCGGCGCGTCAGCAGCATGCGCGGGATGTTGCGCGGCCCCTGCGGCGGCGAGGTGGCATTGTAGAACGCGATCTGGCCACAGATGACGGCGCGTCCGAATATCGCGATCTGATCGATGGCGGCGTCGGTCACCGGCCCGCCGACGTTGTCCCAGTAGACGTCGATGCCGTGCGGACACAGTTTGCGCAGGCGCACCGGCACGTCCTCGCCCTTGTAGTCGATGGCCGCGTCGAAGCCGAGCTCGTCGACGACGTAATCGACCTTCTCCTGCGATCCGGCGACCCCGATCACCCGGCAGCCGTTGCGCTTGGCGAGCTGGCCGACCACTGCGCCGACCGCGCCCGATGCTGCCGTAACTACCACCGTGTCGCCGGCCACCGGCTTGCCCACCTCGAACAGGCCGTGGTAGGCGGTGAGCCCCGGCATGCCGAGGATGCCCACCGAGGTGGAGACCGGGGCCACGGAGGGGGCGATCTTGCGCACGTCGCGCGCGTTCATCACCCCGTACTCCTGCCAGCCGATCTTGCCCATGGCGAATTCGCCGACCGAGAACAGATCCGAGTTGGAGGCGATCACCTCCCCTACCGCGTCCGCCTCCAGCACGCCGCCCTCCGGGACCGGCGCGGCGTAGCTGGCCCCGCTCGGGGGGTTCATGCGCCCGCGCATGTAGGGGTCGAGCGAGTGGTAGTGGGTGGCGATCAGCACCTCGCCCGGACCGGGGTCGGGGACCGGGCGTTCGACGAGTGCGAAGTCGGACAGCTTGGGAACGCCGCGCGGGCGTGCGGCCAGCGTCCAGGCACGATTGGTTTGTTTTGCCATAACGGCTGCGCAGGATAACACCGGCTGCGCTCGGTGGGTAGGCGGCGCGTACTTGTCGAGCGCGGTCGGCGGATACGGACGAAGCGGCTCGGCGCAGGCGGCGGGTGCATTCCGGCAGTGTGGTAGCAGACGCCGCCACGGGGACGAGCCGACCCGCAGGTGAGCGCTCTTACCCCTTGGCGGGAATACACCCGCGGCGGCGTGACTGCTCGCGCAGGCGGGGCAAGTGCCGTATCATCGGGGAATAATGGCATCTCTACCCACCACTACGCTCGGCAACACGGGCATCGAAGTGACGCGCCTCGGGTTCGGTACGGCATTGTTCCATCCCGACAAGGCACACTGGACCGAAGAGACTGCGGAAGCCCTGCACCGCGAAGTGCTGGACACCGGCATCAACTTCATCGACACCGCCTACGACTACGTGGAGGCGGAACGGCGCATCGTCGACTTTCTCGGCGACCGCTACGACCGGTTCACCCTGGCGACCAAGTGCGGCTGCACCGACACGCGCCCCACCGAGAACAACTCCGACCACGTATGGACGCGCGACAACCTGTTCCGCGGCCTGGAGGGCAGCTTGGCCCGCCTGCGCCGTGACAGCGTCGATGTGATGCAACTGCACAACCCGACGGTGGCGGAGTGCGAGTCCGGCGGCCTCGTGGATGCGCTGCTCGACATGAAGCGCGGCGGCCAAGTGCGCTTCATCGGCGTGTCAAGCACGCTGCCACATCTGCCCACCTATCTGGAGTGGGGGGTGTTCGACACCATGCAGATCCCCTACTCGGCGCTGGAGCGGCGGCACGAGGAGTGGATCACGCGCGCCGGCGAGGCGGGCGTGGGCATCATCATCCGCGGCGGCATCGCGCAGGGCGAACCGGGCAGCGGTCGCGGAGCCGCAAACGCCTGGGCCACGTTCGAGCGCGCCGACCTCGATGAACTGCGCGAACCCGACGAGAGCCGCTCGGCGTTCGTGCTGCGCTATACCCTGTCCCACCCGTTCACGCACACCATCATCGTCGGCACCACGCGCCCGGCGCACCTCAAGGAGAACATCGCCGCGGTGCTGCGCGGCCCGCTCCCCGCCGAAACCTACGCCGAGACCAAGCGTCGGCTCGACGCCGCCGGCGATCAGCCCGCTCCGGCAGGATAGGTGCAACCCTGGTGACCTGCACCCGGTGCAGTTACCGGTACACCGTTTCGCCGACCTTGTGGGCGCCGATGAAATCCCAGTCCATCGGCACGCCGAGTCCGGGCCCGTCCGGCACGTCGACGCAGCCGTCGGCGTCGACCGAGTCCACCTCGTCCATCCAGTGGCGGTCGGGGTAGATCGGCGCCTTGGTCTCGCGCACCTTGTGGATGCCGACCCCCATCTCGAAGTAGTTGGTGTTGCGGATCGAGGCCATGCAGTGGCGGTGGGCCAGCCCGCCGCCGTGCAGTTCCACGTCGAGCCCGCTGGCCTCGGCGATCGCCGCGATCTTCATCACCCCGGTGATGCCGCCGTCCGCCTGGGCGTTGGCGCGCACGTAGTCGGTGGCGCCGGCGTGGATGGTGTCCATCTTCGCCTCCAGGCCACGCACGTGCTCCCCCATCAGCAGCGGTGTCCTGATCAATTCGCGCAACTTGGCGTGCGCGAAAGCTGACAGGCCGCCGCCGCGGAACGCGTCCTCGTACCACATGTAGCGCGCCTCGTCGCACGCGCGGCCCACGCGCAGCACGTCGTCGAAGGTGCCGAAGCCGCCGGCCGGGTCGAGCATCAGGTCGAACTGGTCGCCGACCGCTTCGCGGATCGCCAGCACCGCCGCCACCTCGCGGTGGATGGAGCGGTTCACCCAGCCATGGATCTTGAACGCCGGGTAGCCGTAGCGCTCCTTGCACAGCAACGCGAACTCCGCGTAGTCCTGCGGCGTGGACAACCCGCCGTTCTCGTCGCCGTGATAGCTGCTCGCATAGCACGGCAGCTTCTTGCGCCAGCCGCCGAGGAGCCGATAGACCGGCACGCCGTGGAGCTTGCCGGCAATATCCCACAACGCGATGTCCACCGCACCCGGCGGCGTGCCGTCCGGCGAGCGTCGCGACCGCTTCAGGTCGTGCCAGATGATCTCCCGCTGCAGCGGGTCGCGGCCGATCAGGTAGTTTGCGGTCCTGGCGTCAACGTCGCCGGGCACCTCGCCGGTTATGCCGGCATCCGTTTCGATCCTCAGGATGCTGCCGCCGGTCCGCCACCGTGCGCCCGGCGTGTACAGCGTATCCCACCCGTAGCGCGGATCGAGGCTCAGGTCGGCCAGTTCGTACTCGTAGCGGGTCACTACGATCCGGGTGATGGAGATTGTCGACGCCACGGTTCCCCCGCCGCCGATCATACAACGTTGCCGTACCACGAGTACGGCACGGATCTCGCCACCCGTCGCACCATCCGCGGGCGTGTAACAAAGGTAACAAGGCGCATCCTTGAGCGAGCGCCGCCGAAGTCGCTATGCTTGATGTGCGGTGATTGCGCCCTACCCCCGAATCCCCTACGGCGAGGCGGACTTCAAGCGCATCCGCGTGAACCGCTGGCTGTACGTGGACAAGACCCGCTTCC
>CAYFXT010000269.1:0-4073 GCA_964346995.1 uncultured Spirochaetaceae bacterium
ACTGGAGTTCAGACGTGTGCTCTTCCGATCTCGGTTCCTTCGGTAATCACCATGCGCATCGCGGCGCGTACCTCGGCCAAGGTCGCGCCACTGATCTCGGCATGATGCAGCAGTTCCGGCTCGGTCCTGGCGAGGACCTCGCCACTCTCACTGTCGCGTATCTCCTTGACCACGTGCGGACGATAGATGTCTCCGCCGTTGGCCACCATCGCCACCAGATTGGCGATCTGCAACGGCGTGACGGTAATGTACCCCTGGCCGATCGACAGGTTGACCGTGTCGCCGCCGAACCAGCCGGTGCCCCGCTCACGCAGCTTCCACGCCGGCGTCGGCACCAAACCCGCCGCTTCACCCGGCAGATCGATACCGGTAATGGCACCCAGGCCGAACGCCGTCGAGTAGTCGGCGATGGTGTTTATCCCGAGCGCGAGTCCGGCATGGTAGAAATAGATGTCGCACGACTGCGCGAGCGCGTCATCGAGGTCGATGAGACCGTGCCCTTCCTCCACCCAGTCCTTGAAGATCGTGTCGCCGAACACGAACTGGCCATTGCACATGATCGAATGTCCCGGCGCGTAGGTTCGCTCCTCGATCAGCGCCGCCATCATCAGGATCTTGAACACACTTGCCGGCGGATAGACGGAGCGGATGGCGCGGTTGATGAAGGGGAACGAGGGATCGGACGCGACGGCGCTGAACGCCCGCGCGCCACCGTCGCCGATGAAACTCTGCGGATCGAACCAGGGGTAGGAAACCATCGCCAGGATCTCGCCGGTGGTAGGACGCAGCACCACGACCGAGCCGATGCGCGGTCCCAGCGCCTGTTGCGCCGCGCGCTGCAGGCGCCAGTCGATCGTCAACACGAGGTCGGAGCCCGGCTGCGGCGCCACCGCGGTTTGCCAGATTTCCGAAACGGCGCGCTCGCGTACGTCCACCGTGCGGTGGCCGATGCCGTCCCGCCCGCGCAACACCGACTCGTACTGCTTTTCCACGCCGCTCTTGCCGATCACGTCGCCCAAAGCGTAGCCGTCGTTGAACAGCACCTGCAGTTCCTCGCGGGTAATCACGCCAACGTAGCCGGTCACGTGCGCCAGCGAATCGATCTCGCCGTAGTCGCGTGCCGGCTCGCTGTGCCACGCCACGCCGGGATAGGAGTCGATCTGCTCGGCAAGGGTGGCGATGATGGCAAAATCGACGTTGCGCTTCAGCTCGATGGAGCGGAACAGGTGCTGCATGTGGCGCGGCACCCGCTTCGCCAACTGCTGTTGCTCCACGCCGAGATGGTTCGCCAGTCGCTCCAGCAGATCGTGCAGTTCGCCCGCGGGCACCTCTCCGGGAATGATGTCCACCGAGAACGCGGGGCGATTGGTGACCAGCACCCGGCTGTAGGTGCGGTCGAAGATCTTGCCGCGCTGCGCCGGGATCGATACCTCACGGCGGGCGACATTGCTGGCGCGCACCCGGAACTCCACGCCGCGTATCACCTGCAGGAGGTAGAGGTACGCAGCGATCAAGAGCAGCGTGACGCCGACACCGGCGGCAAAGCCGATGGCGCGCCGCTTGAGCATGATGCGTTGCTCCTGACCGCTCATGACCCTGCGGGGCGCCTGACCGTGCGCAGCAGGCGGATCCTGCTCAACAGAGCAAACAGAGGCGGAGCCAACACGGCATTATAGCCGGTTTCGATCCAGAAACGCTCGTCGAGCAGGTGGGTTTCGAGACGGATACCGAAGACGAGACTCAGCAGGCCGGCGACCACACCCTTGATCAACGCCGCCACGGCCACCAGAAGCACCGGCACCACGACGGTGCTGGGGCGGATCAGGCCCCACACCAGACCGGCGCAGAATCCCACCAGAGCCTTGACCAGCGCGTGGAACCCGAGCGGCGAGAGGCTCACCACGTCCTCCAGCAACCCGCCCACGAAGCCGGCGATCTGCCCGCTCATCGAGCCGCGCCGCAGGGCCAGGAACACCACCAGGATCATCTGCAGATCGGGCATGACGCCGCGCACCGCCACCACTTCGAGGACTGTCGTCTGCAGCAGCACCACCGCGCCGAGCAGCAGGATGGTGAGAATGATCGGGCGATGATCCAGTGCCGCGGAGCCGGCCACTAGTGCTCCTGCGGGACGATCACGAACAGGTACTCCAGCCGTGTCATGTCGATCAGCGGATCGATCTCCAGGTCGAGCGAGTTGCCATGCGTCTCCGCGCGCACCGCGCGCACCCGGCCGATCTGCAGACCGGAGGGAAACAAGCCGCCGAGGCCGGAGGTGATCACCTCTTCGCCAGACACGATCCTTTCCCGAGCTGTGCTGTTGACATGGCGCATGAGCAGGACGTGCGATGCCGATCCCAGTCCCTGGACCAACCCGTCGTAGCGGATGTCGCGCAGGCGGGCGGCGACGAACGACGCCCGCGCGCTGATCGGCTGCACCAGCGCGCTGCGTTCATCCACCTCGATCACCCGGCCGACCAGACCCTGCATGCCATCCTGCAGTCCGACCACCGCCATGTCGGTGCGTACGCCGTGGCGCGTGCCGCGGTTGATGGTGATGGTGGTAAACAGGTTGCCGGGGGCGCGCGCCATCACCGCGGCGGGCACGTGCTGGTAGCTCATGCGCTCGGTAAAGCCGAGCAGGAGCCGCAACTCGGCGTTGTGGCGCTCCAGTTCCGCCATGTCGCTGGAGAGCTGTTCCAACTCCAGGATGCGCTGCCGGGCATCTACCAGGGACGCGCGCATGCGGCGCAGCTCGGCGATTGCGTTCCAGGAACCGCCGAAGAAGGTGCCTACCTCATGCATTGCCACCTGCAGCGCCGAGAACATGCTCCGGCCCACACGCTCCGAACGCGCCACCAGCGGACGGTGGGAGAGAATCATCATTACCGTGCCCAGCGCCAGCAGCGCTGCCAGGACGACCCCTGCCCGGTGACGCGACACGAAGGAGTTGACCCACTGTCGACTCCCGTTGCCATCCACCGGGACTTAGTTGCGGTAGTTGAAGTACTTGCGATCGCGGTCGCGCATGCTGTCCAGAAAGCGACCAGCGCCGAGCGCGACGCACAACAGCGGGTTCTCGGCCACGGTCACCGGTACGCCGGTCTCCTGCTGGATCAGACTGGGCAACCCCTTGAGCAGCGACCCGCCGCCGGTCATGGTGATGCCCCGCTCGATGATGTCCGCGGCCAGCTCGGGGGGCGTCTTGGCGAGGTTGCGCTTGATCTCCTCCACTACCGCGCTGGTGATTTCGGTCAGCGACTCGCGAATCTCCACGGAGTCCACTTCCAGACGCCGCGGCAATCCGGTGATCGCGTCGCGGCCCATGATCTCCATCTTTTCGATCTTCTTGTCGGGAGCGGCGTTGCCGATGGTGATCTTCACCTTCTCGGCGGTCTCGTTGCCGATGATGAGATTGTGCACCGTACGCACGTGCTTGATGATCGCGTCGTCGAATTCGTCGCCGCCGATGCGAATGGCGCTCGACACCACCATGCCACCGAGCGAGATCACCGACACCTCGGTGGTGCCGCCGCCGATGTCACACACCATGTGCCCGGCCGGCTCCAGAAACGGAATGTCGGCACCGATGGCAGCCGCCATCGACTCCTCGATCAGATACACCTCGCGCGCGCCCGCCTGTTCGGCGCTCTCGCGTACCGCCCGCCGCTCCACCTCGGTGATGCTGGTGGGAATTCCGATCACCATGCGCGGCTTGACCAGCCAGCGGCGCTGCGTAACCGAGTTGATGAAGTAGCGAATCATCTTTTCGGTGTGCTCCAGGTCGGCGATTACACCATCCTGCAGCGGACGGATCGCGGTGATGTCCTCGGGAGTCTTCCACAGCATGCGCTTGGCTTCCGTGCCCACCGCCACCACGTTCTTGCTGCTGCGCTCGACCGCTACCACCGACGGCTCCGAAAGCACGATCCCCTTGCCCTTGACGTGCACCAGCGTATTGCAGGTGCCCAGATCGATACCGATATCCATGGCGAAATTGCCGAATATGCCCACCCCTGGTCTCCTCGCTGCACCCTAACTGCGCAGGCGCAGATTGGCGCCATGATGCTGCC
>CAYFXT010000270.1:0-4036 GCA_964346995.1 uncultured Spirochaetaceae bacterium
TCGACGACAGCCCGCGCTCCGCGCACCCGGCCGTCGAACCGGACGGACCGCTCGACGCGAGCACTCTCCCGTTGCCCGGCGCGCCACTCGAACTGCGGCTTGATGAGCGCGATCAACCAACCCTCACCGGTGAGGTCGATGAGCCGTGCCGCGGCGCAGCGCAGCGAGCGGAACGAGAGGTCACACACGGCGCCGTCCGGTGGCGGCTGCAAGCGGTCGGGAACGAGGTGCATGACGTTGGTGCGTTCGTGCACACTGGTGCGGGGATCGGTACGCAAACGGTACGCGAGCGCCCCGTATGCCACGTCCACGCAGTGCACGTGACGCGCCCCGCGGCGTAACAGACAGTCGGTAAAGCCGCCGGTCGCAGCGCCGGCATCGAGCACCACCTTGCCGGCCACCGAGATGCCGAACCGACGCAGGGCGTGGCTCAACTTGTAGCCGGCGCGCGAGGCGAGCGGTGGCGCGCGGCGCACCGTTACGGTAGCGTCCGTGGCAATTTTGCGGTGCGGTTCACGCACCCGTTCGCCGTCGACGATCACCTGTCCGCACGCGACGGCCGCGTACCAGTGATCGCGTCCCAGCTCCGGGTGCAGCTCGCAGAGTCGCGCGAGCAGCGAGATGCTGCGCTTTGCAGCGCCGCGCAGGGCATCGTGCGGCACTTTCGTCGTCTTTGCGTGGTCATGGAGTGGCATTCTTGGCACACCTCACAGATGCGCGTGCTCGACGATCCGTTCGAGGCCGACCGCCTTGCCGCTGCGGCGATCCACGCTCAGCAGAGCGCCGCAGATATCCGCCGGCCCCTCGTCTACCTCCATGCGTAGCGGCATCTGGCTGAGGGAACGACGCAGCACCACCTCCGATTTCATGCCGAGCACGCTGTTCCGCGGACCGGTCATCCCCAGGTCGGTGAGGTATGCGGTGCCGCCGGGCAGGATCCGTTCATCAGCAGTCTGGACGTGGGTATGGGTGCCGACCACCGCCGATACCGTTCCGTCGAGATACAGTGCCAGCGCTTCCTTCTCCTCGAGGCTCTCGGCGTGCATGTCGACGATAACCAGCGGCGTGACCTTACGCAACCTGGTGACCTCCGCCTTGGCCACCCGGAACGGACAGTTGAGAGCGGACATGCCGAGTCGGCCCTCCAGATTCAGTACCCCCACGGTCACGTCCGCCACTTGCACGGCGCACACCCCCTTGCCGGGTACGGACGCGGGATAGTTGTGCGGACGCAGCAGCCGGTCGTCGGTGTCCAGCCGCGGCCAGATTTCGCGCTGCTGCCAGATGTGGTTGCCGGTGGTCATCACGTCGATGCCGTAGCCGACAAACTCGTCGGCCTGCGCCAGCGTCAGACCGAACCCCGCCGCCGAGTTCTCCACGTTCGCGATCACCAGATCGCAACGACAGCGCTTCTTGAGCTGCGCAAGATGCATGAACAGCGCGCGCATTCCCGACGGACCGACCACGTCGCCGATCAACAGCACGCGCAACGGTTCGGGTGCACGGGGCTCCCGCTTCGTCACGGACAGCCCACTCGTCACGGACAGCAGGGTCGGCCCACCGATCAGCAACTGCACCGACGGCGGAGGCCGGCGCCGGTGCTGCACGGCGCCGGCCAGCCAGCGGGCCTGGTCACCCCGTGACGGCCAACACCAGAAAGGCCGGTGCAGGTGGATCGCCGGCTGGTCGCCATTGTCGGACCAGGAGCCGGTCCGATTGCGACGTGCCTGGTGGAGGCCGGCCCGGCCGTCAGCGGCACCACGGGCTGTGGTTCGGTGCGCTAGCGCGCATACTCCACCACACGCGTCTCGCGAATCACCGTGACCTTGATCCGCCCCGGATACTTGAGCTCGCCCTCTATCTGCTTGGCGATCTGTCGTCCCAGCTCACGTGCTCCGTCGTCCGACACGCGTTCGGTACTCACCATTACGCGCAACTCGCGGCCCGCCTGAATCGCATAGGTGCGCTCCACGCCGGGGTAACTGCCCGCAATGCGCTCCAGGTTCTCCAGCCGATTCAGGTAGTTGTCCAACGACTCGCGGCGCGCGCCGGGCCGGGATGCGGAAATGGTGTCGGCGATCTGCACGATGATCGCCTCGACTCCCATCGGCTCCACGTCGTAGTGGTGTGCGCCAATAGCGTTGCACACCACCTCGTCCTCCCCGCAGCGCCGAGCCAGCTCCATGCCGGTGATGGCGTGACCAAGATCTTCGTCGGCGTCGATCGCCTTGCCAATGTCATGCAGCAGCGAGGCTCGCTTGCTGAACTGAATGTTGCTGCCGGTCTCGGCCGCGATCATCGCCCCGAGCTGGGCGGTCTCCTTGGCATGGGCGAGCTGATTCTGGCCATAGCTGGTGCGGAACTTCAGACGACCGAGCGTCATCACCAAGTCATGGTGCATGCCCGGAATCTCCAGATCGAACAGCACCCGCTCGGCATCTTCCTCGATCGTCTTGTCGAGGTCGCGGTGCACCTTGCGCACGATCTCCTCGATGCGCGCCGGATGGATGCGTCCATCGGTGATCAGTCGCTCCAGGGCGAGTCGCGCCGTCTCCTTGCGTAGCGGGTCGAAGCAGGAGAGCACGACCGCTTCCGGGGTGTCGTCGATGATGATGTCCACACCGGTGAGGTTTTCGAGGGTACGGATGTTGCGCCCTTCGCGCCCGATGATCCGCCCCTTCATGTCGTCGCTGGGCAGACTCACCGAGGTTACGCTGACCTCCGAAGTGGTTTCCGAGGCCAACCGCTGCATCGCGTTCACGACCACGGCGCGTGCCTTCCGCTCTGCCGTCTGCCGTGCCTCCATCTCGATACTGTGGATCAGAGCCTGCGCCTCATGCCGTGCTTCGTTTTCGATGCTGCCCACCAGAAGCTTCTTCGCCTCCTCGGTGGTCAGCTTCGAGACTGACTCCAATTCCCGGGTCCACCGCTCACCAGCGTGAGCTACTTCTTCCTCTCGCTCGGCCAGGACCTTCTCCCGAGCGATATATTGCTTCTGCTGGCGGTCGAACGCCTCTCGCCGCTTCTCTAGGTTCTCTTCCTTCTGCAGCAGTCGTTGCTCGATGCGCTGCACTTCAATCCTGCGCGATCGAGTCTCCCGCTCCAACTGGTTACGCTCCTGTAACAGTTCATCCTTGGTCTCTAAGAGCGCCTCACGCTTCCTTGCTTCCGCGTCCTTCTTCGCGTCCCTAATGATCCGTTGCGCCTTCTGCTCCGAAGACGCCAGCTCCAGCCTGGCGTACAGCCAGCGTACGAGCCAACCTAGTCCAATTCCAGCGGCGAGAGGAAGTACCAGTTGCCAGCTACCCAAAGACAGTAGGGCGGACATGTACTTCCTCCCAAATTTGTTGTGTACCGTTGAACCTACTGTCGCGTCTGGATGAGTGTCAAGATGAACGAACCCGGCATACCGCCCGGTGCACCGCGACAAGCCGCATGCAGCGGCGGGTCACGGACGAAGATCGAGGAGCTCGATCAGGGTATGCTCACTCCAACGGCGGGCATCGCCCCGGGCCGGCTCCGGTGATGCCGTTCCTGCCAACACGAGGTATGCTGCGCCACCATCGACGACCGCCGGCAACAGCGCCAGGCGGTCGCTCTCCGGCCGGCCGGCGACCGCCGGCAATGCGGCTGCCAGACCGCTCCCCTGCTCTGCCACCACGCAACGCCGCAGGTGCAGATACTGGTCGTACAGCGCGTTGCCCTTCCCCAGGACTAGCTGGCTTGCCGTGCAAGCCAGCAGTCCGGTTGCAAGGCGACAACGATAGGCAGCGTCCTTCCTGACCAGCAACAGGGCAACCGCCGCCGCCAGCGCTGCGCGCTGCTCCTCCAACACCCGGGCACACGTCGCCGCGGCGCCGGAGTCGCCGTGCTGCGCCAACAGCACGTCGTATGCCAACCCGTTGGAGCGCACCGGCATCCAGTGCCCCCGGTGCCGGCCCGATGCCCCCAGCCACGCAATCTTGTCGTCCGTAATAGTGATGTTGTATCCCGGGTTAAGTCGCCGGGAAAGCAGGTAAATTGGTCAGAATGATCC
>CAYFXT010000271.1:0-4029 GCA_964346995.1 uncultured Spirochaetaceae bacterium
GTGCCGGAGCAGACGGCAACCGTGCGCGCCCTCGGCAGCTACCGCGGCGGCCAGCGCCGCACCGAGGTCGTTGGCGAGTGGCGCGGCATTCTCGTGATCGACGACTACGCCCACCATCCCACTGAACTGGTCACCACCCTGGCCGGACTGCGCGCGTTCTATCCGGGACGGCGTATCGTGGTGGACTTCATGAGCCATACGTTCTCGCGCACCGCCGCGCTCCTGGACGACTTCGCGACTGCGTTCGAGGTCGCCGACGAGGTGCTGCTGCACCCGGTGTACGCCTCGACGCGGGAGGGCTCCCACGACACCCCGGAGCGCGCCGGACGCGCCCTGTACGCCGCCGTGACCGCCCACCATCCGCGCGTGCGCTGGTGTGCGACGCTGGCGGCGGCGAGCGCTTATCTCGCGGCACACCTGCGCCGCGGCGATCTACTGGCGACCATGGGCGCCGGCGACAACTGGCGGGTCGGCGAGCAGGTGCTCCAGTTGCTGCGTGGTGGCGACGGCGGCGCGAGGGGCCGCTGATGCGCAGCATGACCGGCTACGGCCGGGTCGAACAGGTGACCGCTGCACGGCGGATCGCCGTCGAGCTCAAGTCGCACAACAGCCGCTATCTGGAGGTGCAGGTCAACGTACCGCCCGGTTACCGCGAGTTGGAGCCGCGCCTGCGCACCATGGTGAGCGAGCGCGTGGCACGCGGCCGGGTCGAGCTGTCGCTGGTGGTCGCCGATCTCTCCAACCAGGTCCGGGTTGCCGCCGATACGGACGCTGCGCGTGCCTACCTGGCCGCGCTGCGCGAGTTGGCCGACGTCGCCGGCGGCGCTCCCGTGACCCTGAGTCATCTCCTCGCGGTCGGCGGTTTTCTCCACGAACGGCGCGAGCCGTGCGTGGAGCAGGCGTGGAGCGAGTGCCGGCACCCGCTAGCGGAGGTGTTCGCGCAGTTCGAGGCGACGTGCGACCGGGACGGGGCGGTCACGGAAGCCGACGTGCGCCGCCTGTTGACGACGGTGGAGCGCGCGGTCGACGAGATCGAGGCGGCGGCGCCGCAGGCGGTGCAGCAGATGCACGAGGCCGTGGCGGAACGCGCGCAGGCGCTGCTTGCGCACAGCGTCGACGAGGGGCGGCTGGCGGCTGCCCTGGCCGTGGTGCTCGTGAAGAGCGACGTCAATGAGGAGCTGATCCGCCTGCGGGGTCACGTCGGCGCCTTCCGCGCCGCGCTCGACGGCGGAGAACGCGCCAAGAAGCTGGAGTTCATCTGTCAGGAGATGATGCGCGAGGCGAACACCGTGGCGGCGAAGGGCGCCGCGTACGCGATCAGCGCGGCCGCGGTGCGCGTCAAGGACGCGCTCGAGCGCATCCGCGAGCACCTGCGGAACATCGCGTAGGGGGCGGTCGGATGCGACCGACGGGTCCGGGAAGGGCGTCCGGCAGGCGATGGACCGGGTATCGATTGCATCGGCTTGCGTGTCACGGAGTGGCCGTATCGGCTGCGCTACCGCCGGATCTTGCGCGGCGTGGCTGCCGAGCGCAGCGTATGACCCGCGGCACCGACGCTCATGGACGAGCGGACGGGATCGGCCACCCGCGGCGCGGCCGTTCGGGGCGGCGCCGTCCGGCCGCGCTGCCGGCGCGGTAGTGCGCGTCGCGATTTCCGGCAAGAGCGGCTGCGGCAACTCCACGGTGTCGCGGCTGGTTGCCGAACGGCTCGGGCTCCGGCTGATCAACTACACTTTCAGGAATCTGGCCGCCGAACATGGCGTGAGCTTCGCCGCGCTGCACGCCCGCGCCGGGCGCGACTTGTCGATCGACCGTACCCTCGACCGGCGCCAGCTCGCGGCGGCCGCCGGCGGCGACTGCGTGCTCGCTTCGCGCCTCGCAATCTGGTTGCTCGCGGACGCGGAATTGAAGGTCTACCTGACGGCGCCGCCCGCGGTACGGGCGCGGCGCATTGCCAGGCGGGAGCGGGCGCCGTTCGCCGCCGCCCTGGGCAGCACCAACGAGCGCGACGCCAACGACCGGCAACGCTACCTGGAGCTGTACCGGATCGACATCGACGACTGCGCTCCGGCCGACCTGATCGTGGACACCACCGCCAACGATCAGTTCCAGGTGGCATCGGCCATCGTCTCCGCCGCCCGCGTTCGTGGCGGCCAAGGCGGCCAATGATCCGCGGGTGCATCCCGTTCCGTGTGGTAGCGGTACAGGCAGACGCCACCACGGGGACGAGCCACCCCGCCGGTGAACGCTCCACCACTTGGCGGGAATGCCGCCATAATTCGCTACCCGAAGCCCCGCAATCGCTATACAATGGAGCCGACGTGATTCTTCCTCTGAACCTGCTCATCGGGAACATCGACAACCGCTATCAGCTTTCCGCCGCCGCGATTCGCCGGGCGCATCAGCTTGCCCTCACCGGTGATGAAGACGTGGAGGAGAACAGGGGCAAAGTGGTTTCCACCGCCATTCAACAGATCCTCACCAAGAAGGTGAAGTACCAGATCGAACGGTAACGCGGATCGCCATCGGCGCGGCACTTCGTGACCCCACGGGCATCGTCGGCGGGCCGGCACTTCCGGGGCGCGCAACCGGAACCGTGGACGCGGCCAACGGCTCCGGGCCGACCGCGCGTTTGTATCCTCCTCGGGCCGACCGCGGTCGGCAAGTCGGAGCTGATCGAAACCCTGCTGCCGGAGCTGCGGGGGCTGCGCGTCGAGGTGATCAACGCCGACTCGCGCCAGGTCTACCGCGGGCTCGACGCCGGCACCGCCAAGCCGTCGCCGCGGTTGCGCCGGTCGTTGCCGCATCATCTGATCGACGTGGTCGATCCCGACGTGCAGTTCACGGCCGGCGACTTCGTGCGTGCGGCCGACCGCCTGGTGGCGCAGATCCACGGACGCGCGGGCAGCGTGGTGATCGCCGGCGGCGCGGCGTTCTATCTGTGGTCGTTCCTGCACGGGCTGTCGGCGGCGCCGCCGGCGGATGCCGAGCTGCGCCGCACCCTGGGCGAGCGGATGCGGCGCGAGGGCGCCGCGAAGCTGCATGGCGAGTTGGCGCGCTACGACCCGGACGCCGCCGCCCGGTTGCCCGCCGGCGACCGCAACCGCGTACTGCGGGCATTGGAGGTGTATCACCTCACCGGCCTCCCCTGGTCGTCGTTCCGGCCACCGGAAGCGGTGCGCCGCGACTACGAGCTGCTGATCGTCGGACTGCAACGGGAACGGGCGGAACTGTACGAGCGGATCGATCGGCGCGTGGTCGAGATGTTCGCGTCGGGGCTGGCGGAAGAGGTCGCGACGTTGCGCGCACGCGGCTACGATCGCGATACTCCCGGTTTGCGTAGCATCGGCTACGCGGAGTTCTTCGCCGCCCGTTGCGATCGCACCGCCGACGCGGCACGGTCACGCCGTGACACGGAAGACGACGGGAATCGATACCCGGACATCGTCTGCCGGCCGCCAGGTTCGGGCCAGGACGCGGAAGTGTGCCGGTTGATTCAGCGCAACACGCGGCGCATGGCGAAGCGTCAGCTCACCTTCTTTCGGCGCTTTCCCGATACCTGCTGGCTGCCCGCAACCGGCGCGGATCGCATCGCCGCGGTGTTGTGCGGCTTCCTGTCCACCGCGCCGGCCAGCCGCGGCGCGCCGCGAACTTGACACGGTGGCGCCTGTTGGCACATTGTTACTCTGCGCTCCGTACCCCACGGCCCACCGTGACGGCGTAGCGCCGGTCACGGATCCCGAGGCTGAAAACGACGGGTTACGACACCAAGGGAGTATCTGTTCATGCCGTGTGGGCGGAAACGCAAACGCCACAAAATCGCAACGCACAAGCGCAAGAAGAAGCTGAGAAAGAACCGGCACAAGAAGAAATAGTTCGATCCGCCTCGGGCCGGTTCGGCGAGCGGTGATTCGGTGCCGGGTGCATTCCCGCCAAGTGGCAGGAGCGCTCGCACGCGGGTCGGCTCGTCCCCATGGCGGCGTCTGCTCGTACTGCTACCACAGAACGGGAATGCACCCTTCGGTGACA
>CAYFXT010000272.1:0-4018 GCA_964346995.1 uncultured Spirochaetaceae bacterium
GGGCGCCGCGGACCACCAGGCGGGGGGGGGCCCAGCCCGGGGGGATCGCGGGCCGGGGGCGGCCGGCGGCGGCGCGCCGCGACCACTCCGCACGGCGCCAGTCCCAACCGCTCGCACCGGTGCTCGATCGCTGCGAACGGCGCCTCGGCCTGACTGACCGGTGCCGATCGGTCAGGCTCCCGGACAGGTGGCAGCAATGGCTTACGAGGGTGCGTACTCCGGACGCATTGGGGAGAACACTTCGACGAACTCGCTGTCCTCGAGCATCTCGGCCGCATGGAACTCGTTCGGTCCGAAGAAATAGCTGGTACCCGCAGTGGCCACGAACCGGTCCTCGCCCGGGCCGCGCTGAAAGCGCACCCTGCCCTTGATGCAGAAGCCGCTCTGCACCGCCGGATGGTTGTGCAGCGGAATCCTGGCGCCCTGCCTGGCTGTGAAATGGCACAGCATAGCCTCGGCGCCATAGCTCAGCGTGGTACGGAACACGCCATCCGGCCCTTCCTCGGTCTTGCCGTCCTGCAGTGAAATGAGATCGATCATGTGCTAGCCCTCCGCCGCCGATTGTAGCAGGAGTCCGTCGAACCGCGACAGACTCGTGCTACGCGGTGGAATGCGAACCCATGCTAACGGCCAGAGCAGCGCCCCGAAGCTGCCCCGGATGCCAGAGTTCGTCGGTGCGCAAGCGAGCGGTCCCCGGATCGCTCGAACGGCGAACGACAGCGTGGGATAGTCCTGGGCGTCCCGTTGACACCTTTCAACGGGGTCAGTAGCTTGCAGACGAGGAGTCGTACCGTGCAGGAAACCGTTACCCTTCAGCCCCTGATCAAGGTCAGCGAACGCGCCATTGCCGAAATCGCCAGGCTCACCGGTGAGACCGACCAGTTCCTCCGTATCTGGGTCACCGAGGGTGGCTGCGCGGGGATGACCTACGAAGCCGCGGTCGACGCCACCGAGACGCCTTTCGACCGCCAGTTGTTCGCCTCCGGCGCCATCCGCGTTCTCGCCGATCGCAACAGCTCGCAGCACGTCGACGGTCTGGAGATCGATTACTCCGATGATCTGATCAATCTCGGCTTCCGGTTCCGCAATCCCAACGCCAGCAAGGCGTGCGGCTGCGGATCCAGCTTCGCCGTATAGGAGTCTGGTGCGATGCGACCGACTCCTCCGCGACCGGACGGGGATATGGACCGACACCGGTGTCGTCGGGGTCCGATGTCCGGGAGCTAGGGCGGATGGCGGTCCGATCGGTCGACATCACCGGCGGCGAGTCGGTGTACTGCATCAATCAGGCACAGTTGGAGGCGGCCTTTCGGCTCGCCCGCGACGACGCGCGTTCCGCGCCGCGCATCGAACGGTTGCTCGCCACGGTCGAGAACGACCTGAGCCGCAACGAGCAGGCTGCGCTGGCGTTCGTGCTCATCGACAAGCTGCTCAACTCCGCAAACTAGCACGCCGAAACGGGTGCACTTCCGCCAAGTGGTAGAGCCGCCAAGTGGTAGAACGCTCACCCGCAGGTCGGCCCCGTGGCAGCAGGATTATCCCACGCTACGCAATCGTGGCTATCGTTCGCCGTTCGAGCGATTCGGGGACCGCTGTGCGGCACCGACTGGCTCTGGCACCCGGGTCAGCGTCGGGGGCGCTCTGCCGTCAGCATGGGATCGCCCTGCCGTGGCGGCGTTGCTCGTACCGCTACCGCACTACCGGAAATGCCCCCGAACCGGCCTCTGCTCGGTGAGGCCGGCCCGGCGCGGTCACTCCGCGACGCCGAACACACAAGATCGGCACGCATGCGGACCGCCGGCTGGTGGTCATGTTCGGGTCAGGTTGTCGGGTCCGAACGATGCCGGCAACAGCTCAGCGAGCCGGAATCGCTTGCGCAGTCCTTCGGGCCCGCACACCAGAATCGGTGTCTCGGGAGCAGCGAACTCGCGAATCTTCTGGCGACAGCCGCCACACGGCGTGCACAGGCGATCGCCGCCGCCTGCGACGGCGATCGCCGCCACGCTGCGCTCTCCCGCCATCACCATGGCGGTCAGTGCCGACGCTTCGGCGCAACTCCTTCCGGGAAGGCAGCGTTCTCGACGTTGCAGCCGCGGTGGATCGTGCCCTCCCGCGTGCGCACCGCGGCGCCGACCCGGAACCGTGAATAGGGCGCATAGGCGGCCTTGCGTGCGGCGATGGCCGCAGCAACGGTATGCGCGTCCTCGGACGACAGATCACGGTGCCCGGTCACCGGTTCCGGCACCGAGCGCGCCCGCAAGACCATACTGGACCGGTCGGCGAATAGTGTGTCATGTTGTTCGAAAGGGGAGGTGAATGCATGCTGAGGTTCTCCGAAGAGATCATGCTGCTGTTGCTCGATGATGGGGATGGTACATTCGTCGATCTCCCGGTGCAATCCCTCGAATCCGCCCTCGCGGGGGCGGTGCTCATGGATCTGGCCCTGGAGGGGCGCATCGACACCGACCCGGAACGGCTCTTCGTAATCGACCGGTCGCCAATCGACGACAATCTCCTTGAACCGACGCTCCGCCGCATCGTGAATTCGGTGGTGAACTACAACACCCGGGACTGGATCGCACAGATAACGCCGTACGCAGGGGAGATCCGTGACCGTTCTCTGAGGCGCTTGGTGGAACGCGGCATTCTGCGCGAAGAACAGGGCCGCTTCCTGTGGGTGTTCCACACCCGGCGATACCCGGTCATCGACAACCAGACGCTGCGCGAGGTGAAGCTGCGCATCATGGAGGTGTTGTTCACCGACCAGATCCCCGATGCGCGTGACGTGATCCTGATCGCGCTCGCCGACGTGTGCGGAATCTTCGCCAGCCTGCTGTCGAGTCGGGAACTGAAAGCGGTTACGCCACGCATCCGGCAGATCAGCAAGCTGGAACTGGTTGCGCGGGAGGTCACCTCGGCAGTTCGCGAGATCGAGTCCTCGCTCGCCTTCGCAATGGTGCCGATCCACTAGCGATTAGGGGTCTGTCGGATTACGACAGGCCCCGGGGCAGGCCGGTTGGGCCGGAAGCTACGCCGTAGATTGTCGCCGCGTCCTCATCCTGATTGTCGTCCCACACCCAGGGCGGGCTCGGATGTCTCCCTCGTCGCCGTGCGTAACGAGCCCCGGCGTACGATATTCGTCGGCGACATCCATGGCTGTTGCGCCGAGTTCGAAGCACTCATCAAGACGGTGGCGTTCACGGCCGGGCACGACCGGCTGCTGCTGACCGGCGACGCATTCACCCGCGGTCCCGATCCGCTCGGGGTGTGGCAGGCGATCCAGGCCACCGGCGCAGAAATGGTGCTCGGCAACCACGAGACCTGGCTGTTGCCGCAACTGCGGGCCATCGCCGCCGGTGGTCCACCGGATGCGCTCAAGGAATCTCGCGGGCTCCGCCTGAACGACCTGGTGCCGCACGCCGTGGAGCTTACGGACTGGCTGGAGCGCTTACCGCTGGCAATCGACGAGCGTCGGTTCCTGCTCGTCCACGCCGGCATCAACCCCGAGGTCGGCTTGGCGGGCAGCACGCCCGACGAGCTGGTCGCGATTCGCACCTGGCCGCCGACCGGCGGCATTGAGGGGCCGCGCTGGCACGACCACGTAGCGCCAGGTGGCAAGCTGATCGTGTTCGGCCACGACGCACCCGGCGGCTTGGTGGTAAAGCGCCCGCCCGGTGCCGGCCCTGACGCCCGTCCCTACCTGATCGGCCTCGACAGTGCCTGCGTCTTCGGCGGCCAACTCAGTGCCTACCTCCTGGAAGAAAACCGCATCGTCCAGGTCTCGGCCCATCAGCCGTGGTTCGCCAGCGGGTAATCCCGCTGGAACGTGCCGACCTTGGCGACGCGTCCCGGGCCGGCGTAGTATGGTGAGTGCCGATGTGCCTGTCATGGGTCTGGTGCTACGCTGACCTGCCATCCATGAGGAGGATCGATCGAACATGAGCGCGCTCGCCGAGCGTCAAGTCGAGTTCTTCCGGCGCGAGGGCTACCTGATGGTGCCCGACGTCTTCGCCGCGGC
>CAYFXT010000273.1:0-4005 GCA_964346995.1 uncultured Spirochaetaceae bacterium
GGGGCAAGCTGCTGGAGCTGCGCGAGGCCGACTTCGTGATGGCGGCGCGGGTCTCCGGCGCGCGCCAGCGGCGGGTGATCGTGGCCCACCTGATCCCGTCGTTCATGAGCTACCTGATCGTGCATCTGACCCTGGCGATCCCGCGCATGATCCTGGGAGAGACTGCGCTCAGCTTTCTCGGCATGGGCATCCGGCCGCCGGCGGTGAGCTGGGGCACCCTGCTGCAGGACGCGCAGAACATTCAGACCGTGGTGCTCTATCCCTGGCTGATGTTCCCGGCCCTGTTCGTGGTAGCCGCGGTGTTGATGTTCAACTTCCTCGGCGACGGCCTGCGCGACGCCGCCGATCCCTACAAATAGCCGTGGATGCCGAGCGCCACGCCGTGCCGCTCGCACAGCTCCCGCACCGTGCGCACCCGGCCGCGGTCGAAGGAGGCAATGGCGTTGGGCGGCACGTCGGCCTGAAAGTCGATGTAGCGGAACCCGTTGCCCGCCGCCCACACGATCGAGTCCTCGATCGGCTGCGAAGTCGGCGCTTCGTACCAGGCCATGGACTGGCTGGTGCGCCGCCAACGCGAGATCGAGCAGCGCTTGGCCAGGCGCGGCCACAGCCGCGACGGCAAGAAGGGCACCGCGCAGATCGTGTTCGGATTGCTGTGCACCGCAGCCGGCTGCCCGGTGGCCGTCGAGGTATTCCCCGGCTCCACCAGCGACCCGAAGACCGTCGCCGCGCAGGTGGACAAGATCCGTGGCCGCTTCGGACTCAAGCGGGTGGTGCTGGTCGGCGACCGCGGCATGCTCACCGGGGCGCGCATCCGCGAGGACCTGCAGGGCATCGACGGGATGCGCTGGATCACGACCCTGCGCGCGCCCGCCATCCGCAAGCTCATCGCCGCCGGCCACGTGGCGCAGTCGTTGTTCGACGAGCGGGATCTGGCCGAGATCAGCAGTCCCGACTTTCCGGGCGAGCGGCTGATCGTGTGCCGCAACCCGGTGTTGGCCGAGCAACGGCGCCGCAAGCGGCAGGAACTGTTGGCCGCCACCGAGCAGAAGCTGACTGCCATCGTGACCGCCACCGGGCGCAGCCGGAAGCCGCTGCGCGACGCCGCCGCGATCGGCATGCGGGTGGGCAAGGTGATCAACCAGCACAAGATGGCCAAGCACTTCATCACCGAGATCAGCGACGATTCATTCACGTTTCGGCGTGACCAGGACAAGATCGCTGCCGAAGAAGAACTCGATGGGCTGTACATCGTGCGCTCCAACGTGGAGTCCGAGGTGCTCGACGCGGCTCAGACGGTGCGCGCGTACAAGGACCTGTCCAAGGTCGAGCGCGCGTTCCGCACTCTGAAGACGGTGGATCTGAAGGTGCGCCCGATCTACCACCGGCGCCCGTGCCGCCTCGAAGTATTCCGGGTCGCCGCCGTCCACACACACTACGACAACCGGAGCGTCGGGAACCCGGTACGTGACCCCGTTCAGTTCTACTCCCTCAGCGGGCAAGTGCACACTGTTGCAGGGAAAAGTCCACTCTTTGGATCATGATGTATGCCCCGCCGCTGTCAAGACTCCGCGACTGGAGTTTGCGTTGCGGGTAGGCGGGCAGCCGGAGCTGTGGGACACCTTCAGCGGCGCGGTGCGCCCGCTGCACCACTTCACGCCGCGCCCCGCCACTGCGGCGGGACGCGGGTCACCGGGTCACCGGGTCACCGGCGAGGATGGCGAAGTACGACCTGTCCGCCGCGCGCGAGGGCTGGCAGACGATGGCGGGCGGCCGCACCCGGGTGCCATTGCGGTCGCCACCAGGGCGAACGGCGCAAGTGCCAGCAGTCTCCTGTAAACCATGGGTTCCTCCTTGGTTCTTCGGTTGTGTCCTGCGAAGACCGGTCCCAGACCACTACCCTACGCATGGCCCGGCGGGGGGTGTCAATGACGTGTACTCCGCGGACTCCGCGGTGGCCAACCGCCGACATCAGGCTGGCAAAGACAGGCTACGCCTGGCGCGGCTCCGTGCTGCAGTTGCATGGCGCACCGCCTCCCGAGCTGACGACTTGTCAGCGGACTCGTCCGGGTAACGGACCGCGACGGCGTACACGTTGAGGATCTCAAGGTGCGGGCGAGCGTCCTCCCAGGCCCTGCGTGCGGCAGGAGCAGCTCCAGGAGGGCAATCAGATTATGAGTCTTGCCAAACGGGCTCAGCCGCGTAGTTTGCGAACGTAGGCCAGGTTGCGGCGCATTCCCTCGCCCGGCTCGGGCAGCTCCGGGTGCCAGTACTTCTCGTATTCGTCGGTTATCCACCCGTCGTAGCCCACCTCCTCGAGAGCGGCAAACACCTCAGGCCACGGCACTGACCCCTCGCCCATCAGGCGTGCTTTGCGTTGATCCCCTCCCTCGAGGTTCCAATCGATGAGCCAGTCTTTGTAGTGGACGTGCCGTAGGTAAGGGGCGCACAGGTTGACCGCCTCGGCCGGGCTCTCAGCGCGGGCCCAGTAGATCCAGGCGTAGTCGAACAGGATGCCTACGTTTTCCAGCCCCACCATCTCTACCATCCTGACGGTGTCTGCGGCAGAGAGAGTGAGGCAGCCATTGTGGGTCTCCACGCACACGCTGATGCCGTGCCGGGCGGCAGCCTGGCCGATCTCCCGGATTCCCGATGCCGTACGCTCCCAGTCCTGCTCCAGCGTGTAGCCCGCAGGCACCGGATCGAGACCGCCGTACACCCGGATCATCGGCGCCTCGAGTCGGGCGGCCACCTCTACTACCCGCTGCATACGCGCCAGCTCTGCCGCGCGGCGGTCGGTTACGAAGTCCTTGAAGTAGGCGGTGAGGCAGACGATGCGGACGCCGGTATCCCTGGACCGATCCCTTGCCAGGGCGAGGTACTCGTCATCTACGGTGGTAGTGTCTAGTTGCCCGTCCTTGGCGCAGCGCACCTCGATTCCTTCGTAGCCGATCTCGGCGAACAGCTTCATCGCCCCCAGCAGGTTCAGGTCGGGGGTCCCCATGGTGTGGCCGGCTGCCTTCAGCGTCTTCATCGCGTCGCCTCCTGCACAAGGTGTTGCATCTGATCGATGGTGGGCACCACCTCGCCGGGGCTCGCATCTGTGTGGGTGGGCCCGGCGTGGGTGGGCCCACCCCCCACCCGGAACGCGGTCTCTACCAGACTGGTGGTGACGAACCCCTCCCGGCCGTCGGCCGACAGCACTTGTGGCGGCCGGCCATCGAGCACCAGGCGGATCAACTCGTCCAGCTCGGCCTGGAACGAATCGATGCTCTCCGGCACCTCCACCACTTCGCACTCGGTGGTGTGCACGACGATGCGGTCGGGGCGCTCTACCCGGACGTAGCCTTCGGTACCGATGAAGGTCAGCACCGTGTCCCGATACTGGAAGCCGATGCTCTCGGCGTAGTTCGCCGTATGCGAACCGACCACGCCGTCACCCCAGTCGACGACCATGGTAAAGCCGTCCTCCCGTTCCCAGCCCTTGCGAAACGACAACGCAGCGTGGCGGACGCGGCGAGGGGTCAGGCCGGTGATTGCCATGACCAGGTCCAGTTCGTGGACGCTTAGCTCGTACATCGCCCCCACCCGGGCCAGCCAAGCGAGCTTCTCGCCCTTGCCCGTGATGGGCTGCGCCTTGGTAGTGATCACCGACAGCAGCGGCCCTGCGCGTTTCACCAACTCCGCGGCGCGACGGAATATCGGGTCGTAGCGCATCTTGAAGCCCACCATCAGTGGCGTGCCCGATCGGCGCGACGTCAGTACGAGCTGCGCCGCCTCCTGCTCCGTCATGGCCAGGGGCTTCTCGCAGAACACGGCTATTCCACGCTGGAGCAAGGCTTTGGCTACGGCGAAGTGGCTAGCAGGCGGCGTAGTAAGGCTAGCTGCAGCCAGCTCCTCGGGCAACGCGTCGATCGAGGTCAGCGGCTCACCGTCGAACTCGGCGGCCAACGCCGCGGCGCGCTCCTCCTGCAGATCCACGAAGAAGCGGCGCGAGATGCGCTG
>CAYFXT010000274.1:0-3988 GCA_964346995.1 uncultured Spirochaetaceae bacterium
GTCCTTCGGAGGATGCGCTCTTTTCATCTCCATCCACAACTTCCGACCATATCCCGGCGGAACAGTGTCGGCGCGGAGTCGGCAAGCGATGGTTCCGGGAGCATCGCCGAGACAGATGGTCAGCGAACCTCACCCGTTTTGCCGGGGGCGGGCGCCGGCGCTTATCTTCGCAATGAGGGAACTGAGGATGCAACTCGACAAGCTCACTCACAAAGCGCAGGAGGCGCTGCAGGCGGCCGACGCCGCGGCGCTGGACCGGCACCACGCGCGCATCGAGCCGGAGCATTTGCTGCTGGCGCTGTGGGAGCAGCGCGACGGCGTGGTGCGGCCGCTGTTGGAGCGCACCGCGGGGCCGGAGAACGATTTGGCGGTGAACCTGGAGGCAGCGCTGAACGCCAAGCCGAAGCAGTACGGCGACGGCGGCCAGATCCCCGTCTCGCCGGAGCTGGCGCAGGTGCTGCAGACCGCCGAACGCGAGGCCGACCGGCTCAAGGACCAGTACACCAGTACCGAGCACCTGCTGCTGGCGCTCCTGGCCACCACCGGCGCCGCTTCGACCGTCCTGCGGCAGGCGGGCGCAACCCGCGACGGCGTGCTCGGCGCCTTGCGCGAGCTGCGTGGCAGCCAGCACGTCACCGACCAGGATCCCGAGGGCAAGTACCAGGTGCTGGAGCGCTACTGCCGCGACCTGACCGAGCTGGCGCGCCAGGAGAAGCTGGACCCGGTGATCGGCCGCGACGCCGAGATCCGCCGCCTCATGCAGGTGCTGGCGCGGCGCACCAAGAACAACCCGGTGCTGATCGGCGATCCGGGCGTCGGCAAGACCGCCATCGTGGAGGGTCTGGCGCGCCGCATCGTGGCTGGCGACGTGCCTGACTCGCTGCGCGACAAGCGCGTGTTGACCCTCGACCTGGGCGCACTGGTGGCGGGCGCCAAGTTCCGTGGCGAGTTCGAGGAGCGGCTCAAGGCGGTGATCAACGAAATCGTCGCGTCCGACGGCCAGATCTTCCTGTTCGTGGACGAATTGCACACGCTGGTGGGGGCCGGCGCCGCGGAGGGGGCGATGGACGCCTCCAACCTGCTCAAGCCAGCGCTGGCGCGCGGCGAGTTGCGTACCATCGGCGCCACCACCCTGGACGAGTACCGCAAGCACATCGAGAAGGACGCCGCCCTGGAGCGCCGCTTCCAGCCGGTGCTCACCGACGAGCCTTCGGTGGAGGACACCATCGCCATCCTGCGCGGGCTCAAGGAGCGCTACGAGGTGCACCACGGGGTGCGCATCAAGGATGAGGCGATCATCGGTGCTGCCGTACTCTCAGATCGCTACATCACCTCGCGCTTCCTGCCCGACAAGGCGATAGACCTGATCGACGAGGCCGCCAGCCGGCTGAAGATGGAGATCGAGAGCCAGCCCACCGAGCTGGACCGCATCGAACGCCGCATCCTGCAACTCAACATCGAGAACCAGGCGCTGGCCAAGGAGCGCGACACGGCTTCGCGTGAGCGCAGCGAGGAATTGCAGCGCGAGCTGGCGGAGATGCAGGGGCAGCGCGACGCGATGCAACTCCAATGGCAGAACGAGAAGCAGAGCATCGAGCGGGTGCGCGAGCTGAAGGCGCAGTTGGAGCAACTCCGGCTGGATCAGACTCGCTACGAGCGCGCCGGCGATCTGGCGCACGCGGCGGAGGTCAAGCACGGGCGCATCCCGGCGTTGGAGCAGGATCTGGCCGGGCTCACCGAACGCCCCGCGGCCGCCGCGACCGACAGTGAAAGCGGTAACGGCGCCGGCTCGCTGCTGCGGGAAGAAGTCTCCGAAGAGGACATCGCCCTGGTGGTGGCGCAGTGGACCGGCATCCCGGTGGCCAAGATGCTATCGTCGGAACGTACCAAGCTGCTGGAGCTGGAGACCATCCTGCACCGCCGGGTGATCGGCCAGGAGATGGCAATCCAGGCGGTGGCGGACGCCATCCGGCGCAACAAGTCGGGGCTGGCCGACACCGATCGCCCGCTCGGTACTTTCATCTTCCTCGGCCCTACCGGGGTGGGCAAGACCGAGCTGGCCAAGACCCTGGCCGATTACCTGTTCGACGACGAACGCGCCCTGCAGCGTATCGACATGAGCGAGTACATGGAGCGCCACGCCGTATCGCGGCTGATCGGCGCGCCGCCGGGATACGTCGGCTACGACCAGGGCGGCCAGCTCACCGAAGCGGTGCGCCGCCGCCCCTACTCGGTGATCCTGTTCGACGAACTGGAGAAGGCGCACCCGGACGTGTTCAACCTGCTCCTGCAGCTCCTCGACGAAGGACGCCTCACCGACGGCCAGGGCCGGCAGGTCGACTTCCGCAACAGCATCATCATCATGACCAGCAACCTCGGCAGCGACCTGATCCAGCAGGCCGCGCAGGTGGAGCAGGTGACGCCGCAGATCACGGAGCTCCTGAAGGCCAGCTTCCGGCCCGAGTTCCTCAACCGGGTGGACGAGACGATCATCTTCAACCGCCTCGACGACGAGCAGATCTACCGGATCGCGGCGATCCAGCTCGACCATCTGGCCGCCCGCCTGCGCGAGCAGCGCATCGCGCTGGAGGTCACCGGGAGGGCGCAGCGCTACCTGGCCGAGAGCGGCTTCGATCCCCAATACGGGGCGCGGCCGCTGCGGCGGGCGATCCGGCAGCAGGTGCAGAACCCGCTCGCCAAGCTGTTGATCGGCGGCGAGTTGACCGACGGCTCGAAGGTAACGGTCGACCGTGCCGCGGACGGAGCCACAGGGAGCCCGCTGAGCTTCGTCGTCACGCCGCCCGCAACCGCCGTGGCGGCAGCGACCGGGACAACACCCGTCGCATAGCGGCGACCTGTCTTCCTGGTGGTACGAGTCCCTCGTCTGCAGCAGGATTCGCGAAAATACGGGAGCGATCAGGACAGGGCAAACTGTGTCGTTTACCGATGCCAGGCGTTCCACGCCGGTGAGCGCACGCGCCCGCTCCGGCGCCAGACGCTCGCCCTCCGCTCGACGCTTTGCGGGTCCTGATGCGGCAGAAACAGGGTGGAGGCCGCGTCGGCGCCATCGATCAGCAAGGCACGCGGCACCTCTACCCCGCACAAGGGAGAACAGCTCGTTGCGCTGCCGAAACTGGTCGTGCGCCGCCGGCCAGCGCCCGCCCTGAATCGCCGCCCGTGCCCGTGGGCCGATGCGCTCGGCCACCCGGCGCCGCCCGCGAACGTGTCCGTAAACCTGCTGATACATGCGCCACTCCTCGGGCGGCAGCGGACGGACGGATGGGTACCGTTGACCGGCCCGGTGCAGAATACTACAGTTTCGACGAGCCTGATTACTTCACTGCAGGACTCAAGGAGACACGCCATGAGCAGAACGCCGAGCGCAGTTTGCGCACTGTTATTGATCTTCGCCACAGGCGCCTTCGGATCGCCTGCCGGCGAGTCGTCCGCCGGCAGCGAGCGCACCGATCTCAACCTCGCGCTTCCCGGCGACCCGGGCAACTTCGACCCCACCACCAACTGGCTGCATATTCTGGCGGCCCAACAGTTCCTGACCCTGGTGGACTGGGACTATGCCCGCTCGGAACCTGCTGCCAACGCCGCCGAATCCTGGACCGTTTCCGCCGATGGCCGCACCTACACGTTCATCCTGCGTTCCGGCCTGACCTGGTCCGACGGGCGCCCGGTGACGGCAAGTGACTTCGAGTACTCGTTCCGGACCATCGTCGACCCGGAGAGCGCGGCCCCGATCGCGTATCGGGCGTTCATCATCGAGAATGCCGCCGCGGTCAATGCCGGCGAGCGGCCGGTGTCGGCGCTCGGCGTGCGGGCGATCGACGACCGCACCCTCACCATCACCCTCACCGAGCCGGCCACCTGGTTCCTCTCCTCGCTCAGCTCCATGGGCCACAGCGTGCCGCGCTGGGCCGCGCGAAGAACACGGCGCCGATTGGGTGCGGCCCGAGAACATCGTGGTCAACGGCCCCTA
>CAYFXT010000275.1:0-3981 GCA_964346995.1 uncultured Spirochaetaceae bacterium
CGCGCCCGTGAACGTCTCGCTGACGGCTGGCGTCACAAAACGGGAATGCGCCCGAATGCGTGGATACGGACACGCGGTTGCGGGATCCCGGTGACACGGCACCTGAACTCAGCGCCTGGCGGGACCGGTTCTGGCCTTGGCGCGTGAGTGGTGGCCACGGCCCTGTCGACGACCGCGACCGACAGGTCAGACGGATGAAGTCCATAGTCGAGACGAATATACGGGTGCCGAACTCCCTTCTTTGGGGAGGGTCCCGCCCGGGGCCGAAATCGTCAGATCGGCCCGTTGCGTGGATACATCATAGGCGAACGAAGAATAATGCGCAACAATAGGTTGACTGTCACCATCGATTCACTTACGGTAGGCGGCGGATTTCAGAAAGAGTGCAGGACAGATGACGAATCGAGAGCTGGCTCTGAAGTCGGTCCGCTACCGCCGGACGGTGCTACGGATCATCGAGGAGGCCGGGGCGGGCCACACTGGTGGCAGCTTGTCGTGCATCGACATTCTCAACGTGTTGTACAATGACGTGTTGAACGTCTCCCCTGCTACCTTTGCGGACCCGGCACGCGACCGGTATATCCACAGCAAGGGTCACTCCGTCGAGGCACTCTACACCGTCCTCGCCGACCGCGGGTTCTTTCCGGATTCACATCTGCGCACGTTGAGTCGCTACCAGTCGCACTTTGTCGGGCACCCGACACGGAGGGTCAACGGCATCGAGCACAACACCGGCGCTCTCGGGCACGGCCTGTCGGTGGCCACGGGACTGGCGCTGGCCGGCGCGAGGGGTGGGCATCGCTTCCGTGTGTTCACGCTGCTGGGCGACGGTGAGCTTGCCGAGGGCTCGGTTTGGGAGGCGGCGATGGCGGCGGCTCATTACCGACTGGACAACCTGGTCGTCATCGTCGATCGCAATGGACTACAGATCACCGGACGCACGGAAGACGTGATGGGTCTGGAGCCGTTGGCGCAGCGGTTCTCCGCCTTCGGCCTGGCGGTGCGCACGTGCGACGGCAACGACATCATGGATCTGCGTACCGCGTTCGAGGAGATCCCCTTTGCTCCGGGACGGCCTGGTGTGCTTCTCGCCCGAACGGTGAAAGGCAGGGGCGTGAGCTTCATGGAAGGCCAAGCCAGTTGGCACCACCATGTGCCGAATGACGCAGAGCTCCGCTTGGCGTTGCAGGAGCTGCAGCGTGCCGAGTCCGAGTTGCAGGTGGCGCACGTTTGAGTAGCCAATCTGATGGTTGGCGGCACGTTCCCGCTCTGCAGGCAGGCCGACCGAACCAGGAAGTCTTTGCCGAGACGTTGCTCGAGGCGGCACGGCGCGACCCCACCGTCCTGGTAGTCACCAGCGACTCACGAGGGTCTGCGAGGCTCGTGGAGTTCGGCAACGAGCTGCCCGAACGCATCGTGGAGCTCGGTATCGCGGAGCAGAACGTCGTCGGGGTCGCGGCGGGTCTGGCAGCGGGGGGCAACAAGGTGTTCGCCGTCTCGCCGGCTTGCTTCCTCACCACCCGGTCGCTGGAGCAGATCAAGAACGACGTCGCCTATTCCGACCACAAGGTGGTCCTGGTGGGTATTAGCGCAGGTGTGAGCTACGGCGCCTTGGGTTCGACCCACCACTCCCTGAACGATCTCGCGTCTCTGAGGGCGCTGAACAACCTCGATATCGTCGTGCCGGCCGATAACCATCAGACGCGCCAGGCGGTGTTGGCGGCGCTCGACCACCCGCGCCCCCTGTATTTGCGATTTGGCAAGCGTCCTGTCCCGGATCTGCCCGCAGGCGCGGACGAATTCTCCATCGGACGTGGAGACTGCCTCGCCGAGGGCACGGATGCCGCGCTGGTGGCTACCGGGGAGACGGTGTGGCGAGCCATGGCGGCGCGCTCAGCCCTCGCAGAGGATGGGATCTCCTGCCGAGTTCTGAGCATGCACTCCATTCGCCCATTCGACGGCGCCACGCTTCTGGAGGTGGCCCGGTCGGTATGCGCAGTCGTGTGCATCGAGGAGCACTCGGTGCACGGCGGGCTCGGCGAGCAATGTGCAGCGTTGCTCATGCAGGAAGGGGTCCAAGTGCCCTATCGGATCATGGGTATTCCGGACGAGTACACGGTGACGGGCAGTCAAGACGAGATTCTGTCGCACTACGGTGTCTCGGCGCAGGGGATCGCCGGCGAAGTTCGCCGACTGCTGGCGTCCAGCCGATACTAGATAACGCGATATACAAGGAGTGAGGAAACACATGGCAGAGTTGCGATTCGGTGCGGGGCTATGGATGTTCTGTCAGTTCGTGGACCGCTACGCGACCGACGGCTACGGGCCACCAATGACGACCTTGGACGCCATCGCGCGGGCCGGGGAGGTGGAAGGCCTTGCAGTACTGGACATCAACTACCCGTTTGGTGACGGGATCAGCGTCGCCGATGTAAGGGAGGCGCTGGCCCGCCACAGCCTGAGCGCCCAGGCTGTTACGCCCCACATCTACATGCGCGAGTTCACGCGCGGGGCCTTTACCAACCCCGATCCGGCGTTGCGAGAGAGAGCGCTGGACCGGTGCCGGGAGGGCATCGAGGTGGCGCGCCAGCTCGGGGCGAAGTATGTGAAGTTCTGGCCGGGGCAGGACGGCTACGACTACCCACTGCAGGTCGACTACGGGTGGCTGTGGGAACAGTCGGTCGGGGCGGTCAGGGAGCTGGCCAACTCCGCGCCTGACATGCAGTTTGCCATCGAGTACAAGTTGAAGGAACCGCGCACCCACATGTTCTTCTGCAATGCGGCGACCACCATCCTGGCGATCCACGACATGGGGGTGGAAAACGTCGGTATCGTGCTCGACGTGGGGCATTCCTTATTTGCCAAGGAGACGCCGGCGGAGGCGTTACGCCTGGCCCACCGTTTCGACAGACTGGCCAGCGTCGAGATCAACGACAACTGGCGCGAGTGGGACGACGATCTGGCCGCCGGGTCGATCCACCTGATCGAGACGCTGGAGGTCATGCTGGCGCTGCGTGAGATCGGCTGGAGCGAGCCGTTGCTGCTGGATCAGTTTCCCTTCCGCGAGGATCCCGTTGCAGCGGCGCGCGAGAGCATTCGCACCATTCGGCAACTGGACGCGCTGGTCGGCCGTATCGACCGCGAAGCCCTCGCCGACGCCCGGCGCCGGCAAGATGCGCTGGCGGCCCAGCGCCTGGTCCTGGACCTGCTGCTCTCCTGAGCCCACATGCACATCCTGACCGTGGACCAGAGCACCGCGTCCACGAAAGGCGTAGTCTTCGATGAACGGGGCGCTGTCATGGCCCGGGCGACGCGGCCCCATCGTCAGCATCATCCCCGGACAGGCTGGGCCGAGCACGATGCAGAGGAGATCTACCGGAACGTCCTCGCGGTGATCGGAGAACTGGTCCAGGGCGCGGTGGACGTCCGGTCGCTCGCCGGCCTCGCCATCACCAACCAGCGCGAGACCGTGGTGGTCTGGGACCGGAGTTCCGGCCGTCCCGTGCATGCGGCGATAGTCTGGCAATGCATGCGGGGCGCCGAGGCGTGCCGCGAACTGCGAGATCAGGGCCTCGAAGACCTGTTCCGGCAGCGGACCGGATTGATCCTGGACCCCTTTTTTTCCGCGAGCAAGATACGGTGGGTGCTGGAGCACGTACCCGGCGCCCGCCGGAAGGCCGAGTCCGGCCAGTTGCTGGCTGGCACCATCGACAGTTGGCTGGTGTGGAAGCTCACCAGTGGCAGTGTTCACGCCACCGACCTCTCCAATGCCAGCCGTACGCTTCTGCTGGATATACGGCAACGGCGCTGGGACCCCGAGCTGTGCAGGCACTTCGGCATTCCCCTCGAGATGCTGCCCGAGCTGGTTTCCTCGAGCGGGCGCCTCGGCGAGACGACTGCAGGCGGCGCACTGCCAGCACCGGTACCGATCGCCGGTATCGCCGGCGACTCTCACGCCGCGCTCTTCGGCCAGCGCTGTTT
>CAYFXT010000276.1:0-3975 GCA_964346995.1 uncultured Spirochaetaceae bacterium
GGTCCGCACCGGCAAAGTAGTGATGATCCGCGGCCAAGGCTCCACCTGACGCGCGCACCATCTGATCTGTCGCGATTCCGTAGCGGGGAATGGGACGTCCAGATTGGGTGTAATGCCCCTTCCATCCCACTGCGGGTTTCAGTCTGCAGCGCGGCGTAATCAACTCACTTGATGTGACTCATTCGGCGTTTCCCGAGGCGTTGGCCGTTTTGAGCGGGCCGAGCGTGACCAGCGACAGGCGCTCCGCAATCAGTTCGAAATGAGCATCGAAGTGCAGCAATTCCGCACCGGCGAGCCGAGCCGAGCTGGCAATGATCAAGTCGGTCGCTGGCACGGTGACCCCGCGAGTTCTCAGCTTGCGTCCCATTGCAACGGCAAGTTCAAACACGGGGGCGGTGAGCTCAAGCCAGTGGCATCCCGACAGATCTGACCTCACGTTCAGAGAGTCCGCGTCCCGCGTGGCGTAGGCCACGATCTCTACCTTTATGATGCCGTTGGTTGCCGCCCGGTTGTCTCGAATCGCCGAGAAAACAAGGGCTCTGACCTCCTCCGATCCGTCCCGACGGTAGTACTCGATCCACGCGGAGCTATCGACCAGGATCACGGTTGGCGACGCAACTGCGCAAGTGCCTCCTGGTCCAGTTCGAGGTCCAACCGCCCCGCGCGGCTCAGTGCCGCCTTGCGTCTCCAGGCCTTGACCGCCTCCCGAAGAGCCAACTCGATCGTTTCTCGCTTCGTGGACGCACGCAGTGCTTGCCGGGCCTCTTCAATCAGGTGGTTGTCAATCGTAACAGTTATGCGATCCATCGGTCATCACCATGATACACCATCAAGATACACCAGTGATCAACACCAAGACAAGCCCTGCCTCGACGGCCCGGCCGGTACCGCCTGTGGTCTATCCGGCCCCGGCCCCTCGCCGCCGCCCGTGTCATCGACTATGCCGAGACCGACGGCGTGTTGATCCCCGCTACTCTCTGCCGGAGCGGTAGCGCCCGAGCCGGCCCCGCAGGCGGGGTCCATCAGGTCGCGCACCACGTCGCCGAACATGTTGAGGCTGTAGACGACAACAATACGATCTGGACGTATTCGTCTTCCTGCCGACACCCTCTCTGTCCATGCACTCCGGATCTTGCAAGATCCTCTGAGTGATCCTACTCAGTCGATTGCCCTGGGCGTGGGGACGTGAGAAATGGATCGGTTACGCGTGAGTGTGGTAGAATGGCGCGGACATGGAGACCCGGATTCCGTGAGTGAACAGTTTCGGCCCTATGCGCCGGCGGTTATCGAGCCGAAGTGGCAGCAGCGCTGGGAAAGCGATGGGTTGTACCGGGCACGCATCGATCCGGAGCGCAGGAAACACTACTTCCTGACCATGCTGCCCTATCCGTCGGGCGATCTGCATATCGGACACTGGTATGCGATGACGCCGTCGGATGCGCGCGCCCGCTACCTGCGCATGCAGGGCTGCAATGTGATGTACCCGATCGGGTTCGACGCCTTCGGGCTGCCCGCGGAGAATGCGGCGATCGCGCGCAATATTCATCCCAGGGAATGGACTTACGGCAACATCGACCGGATGCGCGGCCAACTGCGCACCATGGGCGCGATGTGGGACTGGGAGCGCGAGGCGACCTCGTCCGACCCGGCGTACTACCGCTGGACGCAGTGGTTCTTTCTCAAACTGCTCGCCAACGGTCTGGCCTACCGCAAATTCGCTGCGGTGGATTTCTGCCCCAACTGCAACACTACCGTGGCGCGTGAGCAGGTGGTGGGGGAGGAGCGGCTCTGCGAGCGCTGCGACACCTCCGTGATCAAGCGCGACCTGGAACAGTGGTTCCTGCGCATCACTCGTTATGCGGAAGAATTGCTGCGGTTTGAAGGCATCGACTGGCCGGAGCGGATTTTCGCGCTGCAGACCAACTGGATCGGGCGCAGCGAGGGCGCGCATGTGGCGTTCCGGACCGAGCAGGGTGACACGCTGGAGGTGTTCACGACCCGGCCCGACACCCTGTGGGGCGCCACCTTCATGGTGCTGGCCCCGGAGCATCCGTTGGTCGCCAAGCTCACCTCCTCTACTCGGCGGGCCGAGGTGGAGGCATACGTGGCTGCCGCCACCCGTCAGACTGACATCGACCGCGAAGCGGCGGGGCGTGAGAAGACGGGGGTGTTCACGGGCGCCTACGCGGTCAATCCGGTCAACGAGGAGAAGATCCCGATCTGGATCGCCGACTACGTGCTGATGACCTACGGCACCGGTGCGATCATGGCGGTGCCGGCGCACGACGAGCGCGACTTCGCCTTCGCCCGCACCTACGGCCTGACGGTGCGCCCCGTGATCCAACCGTCCGGGGTGGCGCCGCTCGACGGCGACACGATGGCCGAGGCGGTGATTGCCAGGGGGGCGATGATCGACTCGGGACCGCTCACCGGGACCTCCGCCGAGGAGGCGATTTCGCGTACCGTTGCCTGGCTCGGCGAGCGCGATATCGGCCGCGCCGAGGTCGTCTACCGAATGCGCGACTGGCTGATCTCGCGTCAGCGCTACTGGGGATGCCCCATCCCCGTGGTTCACTGCGGGAGTTGCGGCATCGTGCCGGTGCCGGAAGAGCAGCTTCCGGTGGAGTTACCGGCGGATATCGAGTGGCGCCCCACCGGCGAGAGTCCGCTCAAGTTCCACCCCACGTGGCGCCACACCATGTGCCCCCGGTGCGGGGAGGCGGCGGAGCGGGAGACCGACACCATGGACACCTTCATGTGCTCCTCCTGGTATCACCTGCGCTACCTCAGCCCCGACTACACCGGCGGACCGTTCGATCCCGAGGAGTACCGCTACTGGATGCCGGTCGACACCTACACCGGCGGCGCCGAACACGCCACCATGCACCTGCTGTATACTCGGTTCTTCCACAAGGCGAATCGCGACATGGGCATCGAGACCGGTCCCGAGCCGATGCTGCAACTGCGCAACCAGGGTCAGATCCTCGCCGGCGATGGCGCGCGCATGAGCAAGTCGCGCGGCAACGTGACCGATCCGGACGAGCTGGTGGCGCACTACGGCGCCGACGCGGTGCGCGCCTTTCTGATGTTCGGCTACCGCTGGTCGGAGGGCGGCCCCTGGAACGACGGCAACATTCACGGCGTGGTGCGCTGGCTGGGACGGGTCTGGAATCTCGCTCAGCGGATGCGGGAAGCCGGCGTGCGGTCCGGTCTCGGGTGCCCCGAGGGCGGTGACGCCAGGCTGCTCGGCGACGTGGTCCGCAGCACGCACCAGACGATTCAGCGCGTATCGCACGACTTCGAGGAGTTCGAGTTCAACACCGTCGTGTCGGAGCTGATGAAGCTGACCAACGCGATCCTGACCACCGAGTCGAGTGCGGAGTCGACGTTCATCGACCACCCCCAGGTGCGCGACGCCGTGCTGACCCTGCTCACGTTGATGGCGCCGGTCACGCCGCACCTTGCCGAGGAGCTGTGGCAGCAGCTCGGCCAGCCGTACAGCATCCATCTGCAGCCGTGGCCGGAGGCGGACGCCGCACTGGCAGCCGATGAACTGATCACCCTGGTGGTGCAGGTGAACGGCAAGGTGCGTGGACGGGTCGAGGTGCCGGCCAGCATTGAGCAGGACGAGGCGCAGCGCTTGGCGCAGACTGGGGGCAACGTGGCGCGCACCCTGGCCGGCCGGGAGCCGCGCCGCGTGATCCACGTCCCCGGCAAGCTGATCAACTTCGTCGTGTAGGCATGTGGGCCGGAGATGGACTGCTGGGCCAGAATGCCCAACCCGACAATCACGAGGCTTCTGCGTGCGCCCATAGCCGGGGGGCGCCAGCGGCCACGAGTCGCACATCCACCGGTGAGCACCTCGGCCAGCCACCCTCGAAGGGAGCGCTATCACCTGGGTCAACCGCCGTGATCCTCAACGCTGCTTCGAGTTACTTGGCGTCTCGCCCCGGATGTAGCCACGGACGGCATCTG
>CAYFXT010000277.1:0-3968 GCA_964346995.1 uncultured Spirochaetaceae bacterium
ATCCGCTTTCCAGATGTCGATAGGCGCGTCGTTGCGCTGCCCGGGGCCTGGGGTACTGCGGCCGGCCGCCACCAGCCGCTTCAGGTGCGCCACCATCTCTCTGACCCGCGTGGCGTGCTCGCCCTGCAGGTTGTGCCGTTCCTCCGGGTCGCGCTGCATGTCGTAGAGCTGGACCAGCGGCAGTCCGTCGCGGGCGGCGCCGGCGTCATCGAGCGTCCAGCCGCCCGACCCCGGGCACAGCACCAGCTTCCAGCGCCGGTCGCGGATGGCGAACTTGCCGGTGATGGAATGGTGCACGACGTGATCGCGGATCGGCGCGGCGCTGTCGCGGAACAGCGGCAGCATGCTGAAGCTGTCCTCGCCGGCAGCCGCCGGCAGCGGTTCGTCCAGAAAGTCGGCGCAGGTGGCCAGCAGATCGGTCAGGCATACGAGCTGGTCGCTGCTGCTGCCCGGCTCGATCACGCCTGGCCAGCGCGCGATGAACGGAACGCGGTGGCCGCCGTCCCAGGCGTCGGACTTGTAACCACGGAAGCCGGCGCTCGGATGATGGCCCTGCGCCTCCATCTGGGTGACGCCGATGTAGGGCGCGCAGCCGTTGTCGCTGGTGAAGATGACCAGCGTATTGTCGGCGACGCCGTACCGGTCGAGCGAATCGAGCACCTGCCCGAAGACGTCGTCGGTCTCCATCACCAGATCAGCGTACAGATTGTTCAGTCCACTGCGCCCGATCCAGCGCTTGTTCACTGACAGCGGCGTGTGCGGTGACGTCATCGGCAGATAGAGGAAGAACGGCACCCCTTCGGAGGCCCGTTGACCGATGTAGCGGTCGGCGGCGCGGGCAAACGAAGGCAGGAGCTGCTCGAAGTTCCAGTACGGCATCGCCGGACCCTGCTGGCTTGCCAGGTTGTCGCCGAGCAACCGTGACTGCAGGAACGTAGAGGGAGTGCCGATGGTGGCGTCGTTCTCGATGTAGCAATACGGCGGCCAGTTGGGAACGTCGACTCCGAAGTAGTAGTCGAAACCGCGGGTGGTGGGGCCGCCGGCGATCCGGCGCGAGAAGGAGTCGCGCCATAGCGCGCGCTGCCGGTCGGTCGCCTCCAGTTCGGTGCCGGATCCATCGGAGCCGTGCTTTGGCAGGTAGTCGTGGGTAGCCGCGAAGTCCCAGCCCATGCCCAGGTGCCACTTGCCGATGGCGGCGCAGTGGTAGCCGTGGCGCTGCAGCAGCTTGCCAACGGTGAGCCGCTGCTCGTCGATCAGCGGTGGGCCGTACGGTGCGACAATGCCCTTCTGCAGCGTCGAGCGCCAGTTGTAGCGCCCGGTAAGCACGCCATAGCGGGACGGGGAGCATACCGCGGAGCTGGAGTGGGCGTCGCAGCACACCAGGCCCTCGCGTGCCAGCCGGTCGAACTGCGGGGTGGCGATCCGGCCGCTCGGGTTGAGGCACGACACGTCGCCGTAGCCCATGTCATCGACCAGAAAGTAGACGACGTTCGGTCTCACCCGGCCCCCGCGGTCCGCACACTGGTTGCCTTGCGGTCCTCGGCGCCGGAAACCGCCGCCTGCGGTGCCGCGCTTCCGGCCCAACCGGCCTCCTTGGGAGCCTGTCGCATCCGACAGGCTCCTAAAATGCTGCCTGGGTCGGCGGACCCTGCACCGGCGTGTTGAGCATGCGTAGGAAATTCGTGAACCCCTCGTCGAAGTTGTCCACCAAGCGATCGGAATCGAACACCTGCGTGCGCATCTCGCGGTCCAGGGCAGCAGTGAGAAAGTAGTCGTGATACGCCTCGACGCGCTCCAGGGCCGCCTCGTCGGCGGCACGCTCGTCCAGCAGTTCCAGCACCAGGAGCCGGTCATCGAGGACGATCGGATCGGAGATCTCGCCGGCGGCCAGGGTGAACGCGCGTTCGAAGAACTCCTCGAAGAAGGGAGCGGTCTGCAGAGCGTCGCTGTCCGGCGCCGCTACTCGACTGACTGCTATGAGGTTCTGGAAGTTGATCGGGAAGAAGCCGCTGTCGAAGGTCGCTACGTCGAGCTCGGCTGCGGCGGCGGCGAATCCGTCGGCCTGAGCGCGCTCCTGGAAGGCGGCTGCCCGTGCCGCGTAGTAGTCTTCGATTACGCCGCGCTCGTAGCGCTGCAGATAGTCCTGCACGGCGGCACGTACTTCCGCATCTTCGAAATCGGGCGCCACCATCTCGGTGTCGGCGCGGTAGATCACTGCGCCGAAGCGGCTGGTCAACACCGCGGTATGCTCGCCCGTGCCAAGGGCGAAAACCGCCTCCACCGGTTCGGTACTTTCGAAGTCGCGTTCCAGGTCGTAGTAGTAGCGCCAACCCACGGAGCCGCCGGTTGCGATGTCGTCGGCTGAGAACAGCCGCGCCAACTCCTCGAAAGTCGCCACTCCATCGTCGAGACGGCGCAACACCTCCGCTGCCTCGTTGTCGTCGCCGCTCATCAGGATTCGGCTCAGCTTGATGCGCCGGAACTGGGCGGCGTTGTCGGCGCCGTAGCGGCGCAGCTCCTCCGCGGGGAGCTCTGCAAAGCTGAACGCCGCGACCGCGAACCGGCGTTCGGTGGCGGCCATCTCGCGGAAGAATGCGGCCGCCTGCGAACTGGTGTGTACCGCACCGAGATCGGAGAAGTACTGCCGCTCCAGCAACTGCTCCTCGACCAGTTGCCGGTTGAACTTGCGCTGCGACGCCGGCGTGGAGTTGTACCGCTCTTCGCTGAACACGCCGCCGATCACATAAGGACCGGAACGGATCAGTTCGCCGTCGATCCGCTCATCGGAAATGGCCAAGTCGGAGCGCGATGTCTCGGCGAGCACCGCTACCCGATAGGTGGCGCGCTGGAACGCCTGGCGAACGACGGTGCGCGCTTCGGTCGCGGTGTCCCGATTGAATCCGCTGGCGCGGCGCTGCTGCGAAATCTGCAAGATCTGGTTGTCGAAGTAGTTGCCTCTGCGGTGTTCGATGTCGATACCGTCGTAAGTGCCGAACACCGTGCCTGCTCCGGCGCCGGCAAAGCGGCCGACGGCGGGCGTGCCGATGAACGTAACGGTGATGATGACGAGCACGACGAGACTGCCCACGTAGAGCAGCGGATGATTGGAACGCTGCGCAGCTATGGCGGCGTGCGGGCGCGAAGAACTGGAACGATTGCGGGTCTTGGCCATGGACGGAGTTGCCGTAAGGTAACGCAATCGGGGCGGCCGCTACAAGCGCGGATCGCTGCCGCCTGCGGCCGTACGGCAAGACGCGCGACCTACCGCCGATCAGTAGGGGTCGGCGGCGTCGCGCATGCCGTCGCCGATGAAGTTGAATGCCAGCACGGTGACGATCACGAACAGCGCCGGGATCATCAGCCACAGGTTGAGGTATACCGTCTTGACGTTCTGGGCGGCGCTCAGCAGCACGCCCCAGCTCACCACCGGGGGGCGCAGCCCGAGGCCCAGGAACGACAGCGCGGTCTCGGCCAGGATCATGCTTGGCACCGCCAGGGTCAGGTGCACGATCAGGTAGCTCAGGAAGGCCGGCAGCAGGTGGCGATAGAGGATCGGCGCGGTCCGGGCTCCCGACACCCGCGCGGCTACCACCATGTCCGACTCGCGCAGCGCAATGATGTAGCCGCGTACCACGCGTGCCAGGCCGGTCCAGCCGATGATCGACAGGATCACGATGATCATGAAGTATACGCGCAGCGCCGGCCAGCTCGGCGGGATGGCGGCGGCCAGCGCCATCCACAGCGGGATTTGGGGAATCGAGCTCAGGAACTCGATCATGCGCTGGATCGCCATGTCGGCGGTGCCGCCGAAGTAGCCGGAAATGCCGCCCAGGATGCAGCCGAGCACGAAGCTGATCACCACTCCGACGAAGCCGATGGAGAGCGAGATGCGCGCCGCGTAGAACACGCGCGAGAACAGGTCTCGGCCCAGGTTGTCGGTGCCGAACAGGTAGAACGCACCCTCCTCC
>CAYFXT010000278.1:0-3957 GCA_964346995.1 uncultured Spirochaetaceae bacterium
CGCGTCGTTCCCGTAGACGCAAGGACTACCGACTCCGCCTGCCCTCACAGCCGCCGCCGTCAGCACCGCGCTCCGCTCGGCGCGAGCGGTCGCGTCATCTCGTTGCCGACGATCTGCAGGCCTTCGTCGATCCTATGCCGGGGCGTGCCAGCACTCAGGCCGGCTCGGTCGCCAGCGTCAAGGGGAAAACCGTGAGCGGCGCGACTCGACGTTGGTCCGCACGTCGATCAGCGCCGTGACGCCGTCCGCGTTCAAGCGCTGCGCGTCGGCCAACGCCGTCTCCAGCTCCGCAGCGCTGCGCACGGCGATCCCGCGCGCGCCGAGGGCTTCGGCCAGCGCGGCGTAGTTGCCGCCCATCTCCGACACCCCGAAAGCGCGGGCCGCCGGTCCGATGAGGTCGCGGTCGCCGCTGTAGGTGGCCATGGCGCCGTTGTTGAGCAGCACGGTGGTGATCGGCACTTCGGCGCGCACCGCCGTCTCCAGGTCGAGGCCCGACATGCCGAACGCCCCGTCGCCCATCACGTTCACGCAGAACCGGTCCGGGTGGGCCAGCTTGGCGCCGATGACCAGCGGCAGGCCGAAGCCGAGGTGGGTGGTCTTGCCCCACCCCACGTAGCTGTGCGGGACGGTGGCGCGGTAGAACGGCACCATGCAGTCGCGCGGTGCGCCGGCGTCGTGGGTGACGATGCTGGCGTCCGGGTCGAGCACCTCGTTCAGGGCGTGCACTACCCGGTAGTAGCTGAGCGGCTCGCTGTCGTCGGTGAGCACCGGCTGCCACTCGGCCAGCCACTCGCTACGGACTGCGGCGACCTGCGCGGCCACCCGGTCTATCTCGGCCTCGTCCGCCGCACGGTCGCCGAGTTCCTCAATGAGGGCCGCGATGGTGAGCCTCGCATCGCCGAGCAGAGCGACCTCCGCGGCCTCGTCCTTGTTCAGGTCGTCGACACTCGCGCTGTTGTGGATCAGCCGGATTTCCGGGCGCACCGCCTGGGCATAGGGGCTGCGCGTGAGGCTGGTGCCGAGGGCGAGCAGTACGTCGCATTCCTGCAGCCAGCGGTGTGCGGCCAGGGTGGTGGTACCGCTGCCGGCACCAAGCGCGAGGCGATGGGTCTCGGACAGCGCCGACTTGCCGGGCATGGTGCAGAACACCGGCGCGGCAAGCAGCTCGGCGAGGCGGGTCAGTTCCGTGCTGGCGCCGGCCGCGAGCACCCCGGCGCCGGCCCAGATCAACGGCCGCCGGGCGGCGCGTAACAATGCGGATGCGGCCGCAATGTCGGAGCCCGCCGGGCACTGCCGGGCCGGGCGCGGCGGGCGGTAGGTCCGGGCCGCCTCCGGCACTTCCTGGGCGCACACGTCGGCGGTCATCTCCACCACCGCCGGGCCGGGCGCGCCACTGCGCAGGGCATGAAAGGCGCGCCGCATCACCGGCGCCACCTGGTCGACGCGCAGGATCGGCTCGACGCTCTTGGCGACGCCCTGGTAGGTGCGTACCGCCTGGAAGTTGGGTCGGGTCAGGGTGTTCAACGAATTGCCGGCGGGCAGCATCAGGATGGGAACGTTGTCGGCGCCAGCCTGCGCCAGACCGCCGAGCGCATTCTCCGCCCCCGCCTGGGCCTGCACGGCGACGACACCGAAGCGCCGTCGGTCGCTGGTGCGGCTGTAACCGTCCGCGGCCATCACCGCACCGCGCTCGTGACGAAACGCGATGGGGCGAATCCCGGCCGCCGCGGCGGCCTGGATGATCGGGTGCTGGGGGAAGCAGGCCAGCCACTCGATCCCCTCCGTCTTGAGAATTCGGGCGATGTAGTCGTATCCGTTCACGCGGCATAGAGTAACGCGCCCGCCCCGGTTGCGTCATCCGCGCCGACAGCGGAGGGTGCATTCCCGCCAAGTGGCAGGTTGCAGCATTGCCGCGCACGCTGCTCGCGGCGATAGTAGCCGGGTGGTGACGAAGAGTTCGGTGATCGGCGCCGGGGCGATGGGTCACGGCATCGGCGAGGTGCTGGCGCGCGAGTACGCGGAGGTGTGGCTGTACGACCCCGACTCCGCCGCCCTGGAGCGTGCCGTGACCCTGATCCACGACTCGCTGGAGCGGCTGCTGCGACACGGGCTGATCAGCGCGGAGGTGGCGCGCGAGACGCCCGCCCGCATGCGCACCACCACGGACCTGGAAGCCGCCGTCCGTGGCGCCGGCTTCGTGATCGAGGCGGCGCCCGAGGATCTGCCGGCCAAGCAGGAGCTGTTCGCCGAGTTGGACCGGGTGGCGCTCGCCGGCGCGGTGCTGGCCACCAACAGCTCCAGCTTCACGCTTGCCCAGGTGGCGGAGCGGGTCAGCGAGCGGCGCCGCGCCTTCGTAGTGGGCTCGCACTTCTTCCTGCCCGCCCAGATCGTGCCGCTGGTGGAGGTGTCGCGCGGTGCCGGTACGAGCGACGAGGCGTTCGAGACCACCTGCGCGCTGTGGGAGCGCTGCGGCAAGATGCCGGTGCGCGTCCACCGGGACGTGTCCGGCTACCTCGCCAACCGGCTGCAGCGGGCCCTGATGCGAGAGGCGCTGGCTCAGGTAGCCGAGGGCTTGGCCAGCGCCGAGGATGTAGATCGCGCAGTCCGCTTCGGCTTCGGACTGCGCTTCATGGTGCGCGGTCCCTTGGCGCAGCGCGACGTGGCCGGTCTTGATCTGGCGAGCCGGGTGCAGACCAATCCGGACGACCACGAACGGCTGGACGCCGGTCGGCGGTACCTGCTCGACCTGTCCGCCGCCGGCCACCTCGGCCTCAAGACCGGCCGCGGCCTGCTCGACTGGCAGGGAGCTGACCCCGACGAAGTGCGCCGCACCGGCGACGAAGCGCTGGCCCGCGCCGCCGCCCTGCTCGCCGCCGGCGAGCGCGCCGGACGGGAGGGGCGATCACGCCACTGATTGTGCAGCGGGCTCATGCCAGATCGTCGAATGATCGGCTGCCACATGGGCCGTGGGGTCGCGGGGCGAGGTTTGGGCGAGGTTGCAACTCGGGGGCGGGACAGCGCAGGATCTGCGTATGGCTTACATCTTCGAGAAGGGCATGATGTACATGATGCCCACCCACTTCGGACCGATGGCCGGTCCGCGCCAGGGCGCCGACGGCAAGGGGTTCGCCTGCATCGACAATCCCCGGTCGACCGGCTACTCGGTGAGCTTCCTGACCAACGCCGAGCAACTCGAACCGCTGCTGCCGCCCGGCTTCGCCCTGTACGGCGAGCCGGTGGTGACGGTCGATCAGACCCACATGAAGGAGATCGAGTGGTTGGCGGGGCGCGGCTACACGGTGATGGGCGTAACGTTCCCGGTCGTCTATACCGGCACGCGCGACCGTGCAGTCTGGCCATTCCTGACCGTGCTGTGGGAGAATCTGACCGATCCCATCCTGACCGGGCGCGAACAACTGGGGTTCGCCAAGATCTACTGCGAAATGCCTGATCCGATCAGGTGCCGTGGCGAGTTCCATGTCACCGGAAGCTGGCTCGGCTATCGCTTCCTGGACATGAAGCTGACCAACATGCAGCCGGTCGCGCCGGCGGACTATCCGGCGCCTGCGGCACCGCGTGCCGACGGCGTGCTGACCGGTCAACTGCACTACAAGTACATCCCGCGAACCGGTGAGTGGGACCAGAAGGACGTCGCGTACGCTACCCTCACCCCGGCCACGGGCTCCAATCGCCGGGTGACCGGCATGTGGCGCGGTGACGGAACGGTGCGGTTTCATCAGGCGCGCTGGGAGGACATGCCAACCCAGTTCATGATCGTCAACACCTTCCACGCTCTGGAGATCCGGGAGTACCGCGGCGCCACCATCACCCAGTCGGTCGGTGGCAAGGACCTGAGCGATCAGCGCATGCTGGTGTAGTGTCCGAACCGGCGATTCAGCTCTCCCGGGAGGAACTTCAAGCGGCCGGTGTTACGCCGGATCAGGCGGCGCTGATTCT
>CAYFXT010000279.1:0-3945 GCA_964346995.1 uncultured Spirochaetaceae bacterium
CCCCTTCCCCCACCCGCCGCCCTCCCGTGCTGTGAGCGGGGCGCGGGCCTCGCCAGGCCCGAGCCGGAACTGCTGCATCATGCCGAGATCAGTGGCGCGACCTTCGCCGAGGTACGCGACGCGATGCGCATGGTGATTACCGAAGGAACCGCGCTGCCGGTGATCACTACCGACGCGGTTGCGGTGGCGGGCAAGACCGGCACCGGCGAGGTGGGCATCGAGGACCACTGGCACTCCTGGTTCGCGGCATACGGGCCGTTCGATGCCGTCGACCGCTACGACCAGATCGTCGTGGTGGCGATGGTGGAGGCGGTGAACGAGTGGGAGTGGTGGGCGCCCAAGGCGGCCAACTTGATCTTCCAGGCCGCGTTCAGCGGTCAGACCATCGAGGAAACGGTGGCGTATCTACGCCCGTGGTACGGGGATGCGGTGTTCGATCCCCTGCAGCCGCCGGAGGAAGGGACCGCACCAGCGGATCGGGCGGAGGAAGCGGGGGAGGCCGCGGGAGAGGCCGCGCCGTGAGAGGCATTGGCGCGCTGCGCGCCATCGACCCGATCCTGCTGCTGTCCAGCCTGATCCTGGTAGCTACCGGCATTCTGTTCGTGTACTCCAGCGGCGTCAATTCCGCCGGGGAGTCGGTGTCGAACGAGTGGGTCAAGCAGATCGTCTGGGCTGCCAGCGGCTATGTGCTGCTGGTGGTGTTCGCGGTCAACAATCATCAGCGCTTCAAGGCTCGTACCCCCTATATCTTCCTGGGCGGCCTGGCGCTCCTGGTCCTCACCCTGATCGTGGGGCGCGAGGTGAACGGTGCTCGTTCCTGGCTGGGCATCGGCGATCTCGGTATCCAACCCTCGGAGTTCGTCAAGATCGTGACCATTCTGTTCCTGGCGGCATATCTGTCCGAGATCGGCAGCGGTATCACGGAGCTGCCGCGCTTCCTGCTCGGGTTGCTGGTGGTGGCGGCTCCGGTAGGCCTGATCGTGCTGCAGCCGGACATGGGCACCGCGCTGGTGTACATTCCGATCTTCCTGACCATGGCGCTGATGGCCGGAGCACGCATTCGCCATCTGGTGTTCGTGGCGCTGCTCGGGACGCTGACGCTGGCGTTTGCCGCCGTTCCGTCGGTTCAGCGTCTGCTCGCCACCGGCGAGCCGGGCATCTGGCGGCTGGTCGCCGATCCCGGCGTGGCGCGCTACTCGCTGCTGCTGCTCGTGGTGGTGGCGGTACTGGCCGGTGTGGGCCAGCGCCGCTATCGGCGCGCCCACTTCTACTGGATCACATACGGGGCCACGCTGCTCGTGTTCGCGGTCGCGGGCGGGCTGGCCATGTCGATGGTGCTCAAGGAGTACCAGATCATGCGGCTGGTCATCTTCGTGAATCCCTGGGTGGACCCGCGCGGCGCCGGCTGGAACATCATCCAGTCGATCACCGCCGTGGGAGCGGGCGGTCTGAGCGGCACCGGATTCCTGCAGGGCACGCAGAGCCACCTGCGCTACCTGCCGCAGCAGAGCACCGACTTCATCTTCTCGATCCTGGCCGAGGAAACCGGCTTCGTCGGTGGCGTGGCGGTGCTGTTGGTGCTTGGCATCCTTCTGGCACGCGGGCTGGTGATCATGTACGCCGCGCGCGATCCGTTCGCCACCCTGATCGCCGCCGGCGTGGTGGCGATGATCCTGTTCCACGCGGTGGTGAACATCGGCATGGCGATGGGCGTGCTGCCGATCACCGGCATCCCGCTGATGCTGGTCTCCTACGGCGGATCGTCGCTGTGGACCGCCCTGATCGGCATCGGACTGCTGACCAACGTCGGCATCGCCCGCATCCAGGGCCGCCGTTCGGTGGGCTGGTTCTCGAACCGCGCGCTACGGGACGTGAACCGCCTTACTCGCCGCTGACCGGTCAACTCCGCGACGAGCGGCCCTGCGGTCACTCGACGTAAACGGTCGAGTGCTATTCGACCGTTACGCTCTTGGCGAGGTTGCGCGGACGATCGACGTTGTGGCCGCGCGCCAGTGCCGCGTAGTAGGCCATGAGCTGTAGCGGAATGGTAGTGATCAGGGGCGACAGCAGGGGGTGGGTGCTCGGCACGTAGATGATGGCGTCGGCCAGCTCGGCCAGATGCCGGTCGCCTTCGCTGGCGATGGCTATGATGCTGGCGCGCCGTCCCTTCACCTCTTCGATGTTGGCCACTACCTTGTCGTAGGTGTGATCGCGCGGCGCCACCACCACCACCGGCATGCCATGGTCGATCAGGGCGATGGGGCCATGCTTCATCTCCGCGGCCGGCATCCCCTCCGCATGGATGTAACTGATCTCCTTCAGCTTGAGCGCGCCTTCCAGAGCCACGGGGTAATTCACGCCGCGTCCCAGGTAGAGCCAGTTCTCGCGCTCGACATAGCGCTCGGTGAGCTCTCGGATCGCATCCGCCATGGCGAAGATGCGTTCCACCTTGGCGGGAATCTCGTGGAGCTGCTGCAGCAGCTCGGTGGTTCGCTCGGCGGACAGGTGGCGGCGGCGGCCCATGTCGATGGCCAGCAGGGCCAGTACGGCGACCAGCCCGGTGAACGCCTTGGTGCTGGCCACGCCGATCTCGGGGCCGACGTGCAGGTACACGCCGGCGTCGGTCTCGCGGGCGATGGTCGAGCCTACGACGTTGACGATGCCCAAGGTGGTGGCTCCCTTCAGGTGCAGCTCCCGCAGCGCCGCTACCGTATCGGCCGTCTCCCCCGATTGGCTGAGCACGATGCCGAGGGCGTTGCTCTGAATGATCGGGTTGCGGTAGCGCAGCTCGCTGGCATACTCGACCTCGGTGGGCACCCGCGCCAGTTCTTCGAACAGGTACTCGCCGACCAGTCCGGCATGCCAGGCGGTACCGCAGCCGGTCAGAATCACGCGCTGGTAGCGGGCCAGCTCGCGCTCGCGGCCGGCCAGCCCGCCGAGCACCACCTTGCCCTCGACGAGGTCGATGCGCCCGCGCAGGGTGTTGCGCAACGCGGCCGGCTGCTCGTGGATCTCCTTGCTCATGTGATGGCGGTGGCCGTCGAGCTCGATCTCCTGCAGGCGTACTTCCAGGGTGCTGAGGCTCTTGCTCAGGGGCATGTCGTCGATGGTGGAGGCGTGCAGGCGATCGCGGGTCAATAGAGCGATTTCGTTGTCGCCCAGATAGACCACCTGGCGCGTGTGCTCGATCACCGCGGCGCCGTCGGAAGCCACCACGTGCTCGCCGTCGCCCACGCCCACCAGCACCGGGCTGCCGCGTCGCGCGGCGATGAGCTGATCGGGGTAGTCGCTGCACAACACCAGGATCCCGAACGTGCCGCGGACGTCGCGCAGGGCGCGCCGCACCGCGGCGAGCAGGTTGCCCGACTCACCGTTGCCGCCGTCGTGGTAGAGATAGCCGATGAGCTGAGCCAGCGCCTCGGTGTCGGTCTCGCTGTCCGGCAGGATGCCCTGCTCGGTGAGAAAGGCGCGGATCGAGCGGTAGTTCTCGATGATGCCGTTGTGCACCACCGCGATCGATGCGCTCGCATCGAGGTGGGGATGCGCGTTGCGTTCGGTCGGGGTGCCGTGCGTCGCCCAGCGGGTGTGCGCGATCCCGATACTGCCGGGCGCGTCCGCGGCCGCCACGGCGTGCGCGAGGTTGTCCACTTCGCCGACGGTACGACGGCGGTGCAGCACGCGCTCGCCGTCGAGGGTGGCGATTCCCGCCGAGTCGTAGCCGCGGTATTCGAGGCGCCTCAGCCCGGTGATCAAGAGCCCGGCAGCCGGGCGAGGCCCGACGTAACCCACAATCCCACACATTAGTTACCAACATGCTACGAAAGATCCGCCTTCGTCTACGGCAATCCTCGTGTCCTTCCAGGGCGATCCCATGCTGACGGCCAGAGGAGCGCCCCCGACGCTGACCCCGGGTGCCAGAGCCCGGCGGTGCCGCACAGCGGTCCC
>CAYFXT010000280.1:0-3932 GCA_964346995.1 uncultured Spirochaetaceae bacterium
GGAGATGGTGAACCGTCCAGAGAAATCCAGCGTGAGTACCCGTTGACAAATGATGTCACGGCCGATCAGCACCTGAAACGGCGCTTGTCCCGGCTCAAATTCGCATACGTTGAGGTTCCCAACCACGAGCGACTGAGCGCCGAACTCAGGATCAGGTCGACGTAGTAGGTGTTGACCGGAGTCGATCCCGTAGCGCCTTGGATTTCGATCGCCGCTAATGCACGGCATGCGAAAACCAGCCCAGGTCCACGATGCCGGCCGTTATCAGTTGTACTGAGAACAGGCCATCCTCGTACTGAGCACGACCCGCTGTATGAGCGTCGCGCAGGGTGTCGTAGCAAGCGACACACTGGCCGTGCCTCATCAGCGCCCAACGATCGGCATCGCGCCGCAGCAACTCGGGTAACATACGCTGAAAGGCGTTGAAGTTGGCGTCGACCTCATTCTGAAGCTTTTCGCTCATCGGTAGACCTCAGTGAACCATCGTCGCAAGATACCGGTCGGCGGTCAAGCTCTTGGCCGGCGCGCCGCGGCGGTGCTGAAAGGCGGGACGTCAGCCGCTCCGGCTGCTGACGTAGGCATGGGTTTGCGCAGAGGACCTGCTTCGATGGTACAGGATTGGGATGTAAGAGATGGACTCGACGAACGGCACAATCCGTGCACACGAGCTTGTTCGGCACGGGTGGAAAATGGCGCTGCTCGGACTGTTGTTGACGTGGACCGTTCCGGGAACGCTGCACGCCGGGGAGGTGCGGGGCGCGGTGGCGGCCAACTTCAGCGCCGCCGCGCGCGAGATCGGCGCGTTGTTTGCGGACGCCACTGGCCACGAGGTTCGGCTCAGCTTCGGCTCCAGCGGGCAACTGTACGCCCAGATTGTCCAGGGCGCGCCGTTCGACGTGTTCCTCGCCGCCGACCGGAGCTTTCCGCGGCGCGCCGTGAGCGATGGGCATGCGGTGGCCGGCAGCGTGTTCACCTATGCTACCGGGCGGTTGGTGCTGTTCAGCGCGGATGCGGACCGCGTCACCGGCGCCGGGGTTCTGCAGGATGGGGCATTCACCCGCCTTGCGCTCGCCAATCCCGAGTTGGCGCCCTACGGCGCCGCTGCCGCGGAAGTGCTGTACGCCCTCGGCCTCACCGGCCGGCTGCACTCCAGGGTGGTGCTGGGCAACAACATCGCGCAGACCTACCAGTTCGTGATCACCGGCAACGCCGAGCTGGGTTTCGTTTCGCTGGCGCAGGTGATCACCCATGATCGCGGCTCGCGCTGGATCGTGCCGCAGGAGCTGCACACCATCATCGCCCAGGACGCCGCGCTGTTGCGGCGCGGCGCCGACAACGAGGCGGCGCTGGCGTTCCTGACCTTTCTGCGCGGCTCCGCCGCGGCCGCGGTGCTGGCGCGGTACGGATACCGGTGAGCGCCGCCCTGTGGCCGCCGATTCTGCTGACGCTGCAGCTTGCGGCGGTCACTACCATCATCCTGCTGGTGGCCGGCACGCCGATCGCCTGGTGGCTGGCGCGCTCGCCGCACCGATGGAAGGAAGCGGTGGCCGCGGTGGTGGCGCTGCCGCTGGTACTGCCGCCCACGGTGCTCGGCTTCTACCTGCTCATCGCCCTCGGTCCGAACGGGCCGGGCGGCTGGCTCGCCGGCCTGTTCGGTGGCCGCTCGCTGGCGTTCACCTTCACCGGGCTGGTAATCGGATCGGTGTGCTACTCCATGCCGTTCGTGGTGCAGCCGATCCGGGACGCCTTCGAGGCGGTTGGCGAGCGTCCGCTCGATGTCGCCGCCACGCTGCGCGCATCGCCGTGGGATGCGTTCTGGAGCGTGGCGGTACCGCTGGCGCGCCCCGGCTTCATCAGCGGCGCGGTGCTCGGCTTCGCTCACACGGTGGGGGAGTTCGGGGTGGTGCTGATGATCGGTGGCAACATTCCGGGGCGTACCCGGGTGCTGTCGGTTGCCGTGTACGAGTACGTGGAGACGTTGCAGTGGCGTGAGGCACACTTGCTGGCCGGCGGCATGCTGCTGTTCGCGTTCCTGGTGATCCTGTCGACGCGCCTGCTGGAGCGGCACGGCATGCGGTGGCGCCCGTGAACGACGCGACGCCGCCCAGCGCGGCAGGGCGTTACATCGAGGCCCGGTTTGCCGGCGCCGTGGGCAGTTTTCGTCTCGATGTCTCGTTTCGGATCCCCGCTACCGGGATCACGGCGTTGTTCGGGCCGTCAGGGAGCGGCAAGACCACCATCCTGCGTTGCATCGCCGGCCTGCGGCGGCTGCCCGGCCGGTTTCTGATCGGCGGCGAGAGCTGGCAGGATGATGACCGCGGCGTGTTCCGCCGGCCTCATCAGCGGCGGGTCGGCTACGTGTTTCAAGAGGCGAGCCTGTTCCCGCACCTGTCGGTTCGCGGCAATCTGCGCTACGCGGTGCGCCGTGCTGGCGCCACGCCGACGCTGGCGTTCGACGCCATCGTGGAGATGCTGGGCCTCGGCCTCCTGTTGGAGCGCGCTCCGGCGACGCTGTCGGGTGGGGAGCGCCAGCGCGTGGCGGTGGGCCGAGCGCTGCTGTCGCAACCGCGCCTGTTGCTGATGGACGAGCCGCTCTCCGCCCTGGATCAGCGTGCGCGCGAGGAGATCCTCGCCCGCTTCGAGGTGCTGCACCGGGCGCTTTCGATTCCGATGCTGTACGTGAGCCACGATCTCGCCGAGGTGGCGCGTCTGTCCGATCATCTGGTGGTGCTGGCCGCCGGCACCAGGCTTGCCGACGGACCGGTCGGGGAGATCCTGGAGCGTCTCGATCTGTATCCCACCGCGCAACGCTTCGAGGCCGGGGTGGTGCTGGACGCGCGCGTGGCTGCCCACGACCCGCGTTACCATCTGAGCCGCTTGCGCCACGATCGACAGGTCATCACCGTGCCTCGGGTCGAGGCGGCGGTGGGAGAACCGGTCCGCCTGCGCATACGGGCGCGCGACGTGGCGCTGAGCACACGCCGGCCGCGCGCCATCAGCATCCGCAACGTGCTGCCGGGAACTGTGGCGGAGCTGCGCGAGCAGCCGGGCACCGCGTACGCGGAGGCACTGGTGGAGATCGGCGGCGGGCGGCGGCGCGCGCGCATTACCCGCGAGGCGGCCGCCGATCTGGGACTGCGCGTGGGCTCTCAGGTGTTCGCCCTCGTCAAGAGCATCTCGTTCGAACGTCCCGCCGCCGATTGAGGGCCGGGAGGTGGCGAATTACCCTTGTGGCTTGCGCCGATGACCTGTACGGGCACACCGGTCCGGTCGGTTGACACCCGGCCACACGGGAGGCGCATAATCGGCTACCGATGAGGCACTCGGTCAAAGGCGCTCTCATGAGAGTGGAAGCGCTGCTGATGGGACGCTCGGCGCTGGTGGCGCTGATCAGCGTCGCCATGCTGGCCGCGGTGTTCGCCGTCCTGACTCCGGCGACCTTGCTCACGGGAGTGTCGATCTCCAACGTGATCACCTTCAGTGTGATCCTGGGGATCATCGTCATAGGCGTGGCGATCCTGATGATCGCCGGCGAGTTCGACCTGTCGGTCGGCTCCACGTTCGCCGTGGTGGGCTTCACGTACGGTGCGCTGGTGACCGAGGGAGGGATAGGCGTCTGGCCAGCCGCGCTCATCGCCCTGTGCGCCGGCGCCCTGCTGGGGTTGTTCAACGGCACGGTGGTCGTGCGCTCCGGCAACCCGTCGTTCATCATCACGCTGGGTACGCTGCTGGCCTTCCGCGGCATCGCCCGTGCGATCGGCGGCGGCCGGGTGGTCAGCTATGCCCCGGAGGAGACGCCGTTCCTGTTCTCGATGCTGAACTCCGGCATCACGGGGTTGAACGAGATGTCCACCTCGGCCGGCAACTTCCGCACCTCGAGCATCTGGTTCGTGGTGCTGGCGGTCATCTTCGGCGTGTTCCTGCACCGGTCC
>CAYFXT010000281.1:0-3902 GCA_964346995.1 uncultured Spirochaetaceae bacterium
TTTTTCGATGAGGCATCAGCTTTCGTTCGAGTGGATTTTGGATGAGGCAATGCGGGTCGTTGATTAGCGTGCCGGGCTGTTAGTATAGTTGGCCCGGCGCCGAGGTTCCCCGGTCGCCTCCCTTGCCATGGCAATAGTATCGATTCTCATCCTCGTCGTGTTCATCGCAAGCGCGCTGTTGCTGATGGCGGTGGTGTTGATTCAGGACGATCAGGGCGGCGGCATCGGCGCCATGTTCGGCGGCGGCGCCGGCACCCCGTTCGGCGCCCGCACGGGTAACGTGATGACCCGCCTCACCTCCATCCTGGCGGTGATCTTTCTGGTCGCGGCGTTCACCCTGGCGTGGATGAATCGCACCCCGGATGCCGGCAACGTAATCGGGCGGGCCCGGGCCGAGCGCATGCGTGGCATGGAACGCACCGACTGGTGGGTCGAGGCGCCCGCTCCCGAGCTGCTCACCGATCAGGAACCGGCCCCGGAGGCCGCGGACGACGAGGCAGGAGCGGCGGCGGAGGCGGCTCCCGCCACGGATGCCGCTTCGTCGCCCACTGCGGACGCCGCGGACGACGAAGCGCCGGCTGGCGATGCGGGCGAATCTGGCGCCGAGCAATCGGAATCCGGTGCGGGCGGCTCATAGGCAGCGATGAAGGTTGCCCTTCTGACCGTGCTCGCGGTGGCCGTGATCGTGGTCGGCAATGTGGTGCTGCCGGTACCGCAGCCCGCCATCGAGGTAGCCGCCGAGGACATCGGTCTCGGACCGGTCAGCAACGCGCTGCTCACGTCGTTCATCCTCAGCGCGATCATCGTGCTGGTCGCGTTCGTCGTCGGACGCAATCTGAAACTGCGTCCCGGCGGCCTGCAGAACGTGATCGAGGCGCTCATCGAAGCGCTCGACAACCTGGTGAATCAGACCGCCACGCGCACCTGGGCGCCGCGCTTCTTTCCGATCTGCAGCACCATCTTCATCTTCCTCCTGGTGTCGAACTGGTTCGGAATCCTCAGTCCCGCGCTGGGCAGCATCGGCTGGGTGCACGTCAGCGACCACGGCAGCCTGGTGGAGAATGACATCCTGTTCCTGACCGGCAACGCCGAACAGGTGCTCACCGAGCATGCCGAGCACGGTGGCGGCCACGTGGATGGGCACGACGCTCGCTTCTCCATCGTGCCGTTGCTGCGCGCCCCGAGCAGCGACCTCAACCTGACCCTCACGCTGGCCCTGATCACCATGTTCCTGGTGCAGGTGTTCGGCTTCTGGAGCCGCGGCGTGGGCTATCTGGGGCAGTTCTTCCGCTTCGGGAGCCTGCGCACCAGGGGCATCGGCATGGGCTTGGTGGATATCTTCGTCGGCTTGATCGAGGGCATGAGCGAGCTCGCCAAGATCGTGGCCTTCTCGTTCCGGTTGTTCGGCAACATCTTCGCCGGCGAAGTGATCCTGATCGTGATCACCGGCCTGGTGTCGCTGCTGCTGGTGGTGGTGTTCTTCGGCCTGGAGATCTTCGTCGGGGTGATTCAGGCGTTCGTGTTCTTCATCCTGTCGCTGGCGTTCTTCCACCTCGCCACCCAACACCACGACGACCACTGACCAATGCGCGCTTCATCGCTATTCCCCGACCAGATTCGGACAAGGAGTTCAATTGTATGTCACCTGAGGCAGTGAAGTTACTGGCCGCTGGCCTCGCCATCGGCATGGGAACGCTCGGACCGGGCCTCGGCATCGGCCTGGTTGCCAGCGGGGCGCTGCAGGCGTTGGGCCGCAACCCCGACGCGCGCGGGTTGATCGTGACCAACATGTTCGTGGCCATCGCCTTTGCCGAGGCGCTCGCCATCCTCGCGCTGGTGGTCTCGCTCATCCTGCTGTTCGTCGCTTAGGCCGCCGGGCACCGTGCAAGCTCTCGGCATCTCGCTCTTCGGGTTGATCGCCTACGCGATCAACTTCGTGATCCTGGTGCTGCTGTTGCGCCTGCTGCTCTACAAACCGGTAAAGCAGATGCTGGAGCGCCGCAAGCAGCGCATCGCCGAGGGGCTGGACGCTGCCGAGCGTGCCAGCGCCGAGGCCGCCGAGCAGCGCGGCAGGTTCGAGCGGGAGCTGGAGGAAGCGCGCGGCGCAGCGCAGGCGGAGGCCGCCAAGCTGGCGCAGCAGGCGGAACAGGTGCGCCACGAGGTGCTGCAGGCCGCCGAGCAGGAGGCCGCCGAGATGAAGGAGCGCGCCCGCGAGGAGATCGAGCAGGAGCGCCGGCAGGTCGCGACGGAGCTGGAGCGGCAGGCCGCGGAGCTGGCGATGGCGATTTCGCGCAAGGTGGTCGGCGCGGCGATCGATCAGACGGCGCAGCGCCGCCTGGTGGATCAGTTCGTCAACGAGCTGGGCACCGGGAACGGCAAGTGACCGACGCCCGCAACTACGCCCTGGCCGCGTTCGCGTCGGCTGCCGAGCCGTGGATCGACGCCCTGCGCGCGCTGCAGAGGCGGTTGCAGCGCGCGCCGGAGTTGTTCGGCCGGCTGACCGACAAGTCCGCCGCTTTCGAAGCGCGCAGGCGGCAGCTCCAGGAACTGCTCCCCGGCACGGTGAGCGACGGTTGCCGAAACTTCCTGTTCACCCTGATCGAGCGCGGCGACCTTGGCCAGTTGGCGGCGATCGTCGATTGGATGGAGTCGATGGCCAGCGGCGGGCCGCAGGCGCGCATGGCGATCGTCACTACCGCCTATGCGCTCGACGACACCGAGCGGCGGCGTTTCGTCGCCACCCTGCAGCACACCCATGGCGCCGATCTCGGCGTTTCCTTCAATGTCGACGCGGGCATCGTCGGCGGCGCGGTGGTGCGCATCGGCGACCGGGTAGTCGACGGCAGCGTGCGCGCCCGCTTGGCCGCGATCGACGGCGCCCTGGCGCGAGGAGAGTAGGCTGAACGATGAGAATCGACGTACCGGCATCGCCCCGTTGGTCGGCAGTGTTGGCTTTCGTGTGATGCAATGAGTTTCAAGCTCGATCGAATCACCAGCGAGATCCGCCAGCGCATCGAGAGCTTCGAGGCACCGCTGGAGGCGAGCGAGGTCGGCACCGTGCTGTCGGTGGGCGACGGCATCGCCCGCATCAGCGGCCTGTCCGGGGTGATGGCCACGGAGCTGCTGGAATTCCCCGGCGGCGTGCAGGGCATCGCCCTCAACCTGGAGCCCGACGAAGTGGGCGCCGTGATCGTGGGCGAGTACGCCCACATCGAGGAGGGCGCGCTGGTCAAGAGCACCGGGCGGATCGCCTCGATTCCGGTCAGCGACGCCCTGATCGGCCGGGTGGTGGACGTCGGCGGCGCGCCGGTGGATGGCCAGGGACCGATCCGCGCCACCGCCTCGATGCCGATCGAGCGGGTCGCACCCGGTGTGGTGGAGCGGGTCAACGTCGACACCCCGGTGCAGACCGGCATCAAGGCGATCGATTCGATGACGCCGATCGGCCGCGGCCAGCGCCAGCTCGTGATCGGAGACCGTCAGACCGGCAAGACCGCACTGGCCGTCGACACCATCATCAACCAGAAGGGCAAGGATCTGATCTGCGTCTACGTGGCGATCGGCCAGCGCCAGGGCCAGATCGCGCAGGTGGTGGCGACGCTGCGCGAGCATGACGCCATGGAGCACACCGTCGTGGTGGTGGCGGGGGCCGCCGACTCGGCGCCGCAGCAGTACGTAGCCCCCTACGCCGGCTGTGCCATCGGCGAGTACTTCATGGAACAGGGTAAGGACGTGCTGGTGGTGTACGACGACCTGAGCAAGCACGCCTGGGCATACCGGCAGATTTCGCTGCTGCTGCGCCGTCCGCCGGGCCGCGAAGCGTATCCCGGCGACGTGTTCTACCTGCACTCCCGGCTGCTGGAGCGGGCGGCGCGGCTGTCGCCGCAGCGCGGCGGCGGCTC
>CAYFXT010000282.1:0-3894 GCA_964346995.1 uncultured Spirochaetaceae bacterium
CCAGCAGCCCAAAGGTCGCTACCGCGTGAGAGCCCTGGGTTCACCGGACGCTTACGTTGATAAACTCGCCACCGTTATCTGAATGGACCGCCGACAGCTCGAAGGGGAGCAGGCGGCGCACCACCAGCAGCTGCTCGAACACCCACTTCTGAGCCTTGTTGGGCACCGCACGCATCTCCGTCCACTGCGTGTAGCGGTCGGTGGCGAGCAAGGTGTACGCAAACTCGCCCTGCGCGCTGCCGCCGTCATGACCGACCAGATCCACCCCGAGGGTGCCGACCGGCACGTTGTGCCACTCGCTGAAGGTGCGGATCGGAATCTGCAGCATCAGCGACCCGCTCGGCTTCTTCGTGTGGCTGCGCCCGCCCAGCGTGAGTTTGCGCTTCTCGGCTCGCAGCAGCCGATCGATGGTCGCTGGACTGATGCGCAGCAGCTTGGCACGCACCTCGGGGGTGAGCGCGATCTTGCGCTTGCTGCGCGCGTCCCAGCGCTCGTAGTGCGGCAACCAGAGCCGCAGCGTGGGCGCCAGCCGTTTGCCGCACAGGTAGCCGAAGTGGCGCCACAGCTTGGTCAGCGCGGCGCCGGTCTGCTGGTCGTAGACCCGCGGCGTGCGCTGCCGTGAACGGCGCTGACCGACCACAATCTTGACCGGTCGGCCAGCGCGCTGGTCCCACACCGTGGTACCCCAGCAGCGCAGCAGCCACGCCGCGTGATGGCGCTTGCAGCCAGTCAACTCCATGTACTCCTCGATGAGCTGACCTTTCTTCTTCTTCGATGCCTGCCGATAACGCCTCGCCATCTCGCTGGCGAGCCCTTTCCGCTGATCCATGGTGAGCCCCATCTCCTCTGACCTCCGCCCCAATGGTGGCAGCGTCGTTCGAGTGGATTTTCGATGAGGCATCAGTTTCCGTTCGAGTGGATTTTGGATGAGGCAATGCGACTCCTGGCGGCATGCCAGGATCACCCTGAAACCGGTCAATCCCGAGTTCGATCCGATCGTCATCTCCGGCGCGGACAATGGCGAGTTGACCGTCGTGGCAGAGTTGGTCGAGGTGTTGCCCGTCACGTCCGCGGTATGAACCGGCGCGAACCCATACCGTAGATCCCACCCGGAATAAGCGATATAAGGGGGCAGCGGCCCTGCTCGCTGTCTGACCTGGACGACGACAGCGGCGGTGGGTCTGGCAGTGAGCGCTACGGCGTCCCAGGCCGCCGCCTGCAAGCGTCGGCTGGCCGCGACACCGGCCGTTTTGCGGCAGCGTGTACGGCGCCGTCGCGGAGGTCAACGGGGTGCGACGACGATCCAGTCGCCGGCCTTCGCAGCACTCGCCAGCTGTTTGTCGTAGCACACGAAACGGGTCAGCGACTGTCCGAACAGCGACGCCGTAGCAAGGTGGATCGCGTCGAGCGTGCGAAGATCCGCCGGTTCCATGGTGGCCGCCCGGGAGAGCACCCTGTTGTTGATTCGTACGAGATCGATGCGGGAGAGCACCTGCCGGGCCTTGCGTAACGCCCGTGCACCGAGCAGCATGACCGCCCGGCTTACCTCGGCGCTGGCAAGCGCACTCGACACCAGGGAACGGCCACGAAGATAGCGCCGTAGGGACGCTGATTCCTTCTCGCCCACCACCAGTTTGACGATAGCCGATGAATCAAGGTAGCAGACGCGTTCAGCGTTCATCGCTGCGCAGGCGTGCGAGCCGGGCCGACGGCGGCTCCGTTCCCGGCTCAAGCTCGACCGGCTCAGGCAGATCGTCCGGCGAGCCGGTGGCTTCCTCCAGTTCGCCCGCGGCGCGTAGCTGATCGAGTGGCGAGGAGTTGGGAATCGGGGTCAGGAGCGCGACAGGACGCCCTCGATCGGTCACCTCGAATGTCTCACCCGCCGCTACCCGCCGCAGGTAGCCGCTCGCCCTCTGCCGCAACTCACGGATACCGATCACCTCCATAATGCTACTGGTAGCACTATCCGAGGCTTCCATCAACATCGCCAAGGAGGAGCCATGCCATGGAGGGAGCCAGCAATTAATCGGTGAGGGCTGTAATTGGGCGGGACCGCCGGAGCCCGCCACGCGGTGTTCAGCGGCCTGTGGCCAAGCGCTCGGCAAGCGATTCGGGGAGGCCGAGCGCGCGGATCTTGCGCTGCGCCTCTGCTACCGGATACGCCACGCGGTGCTGGTATAGCGGTTCTTGTCGGAGTCGAACACACCGAACGCGGCCGCCGGGTTGCCGTCGCGCGGCTGGCCGACCGACCCCGGGTTGATCAGATACCGGTACCCCTCTTCGAACACCAGCGTAGCGCCCGGCTCCAGCACGAGGCTGCGCACCGGCGTCTTCATCGCACGCTCCGGCCGCTCCGGTCGTTTCTGCTGCAGTACCACCGGGAAGTGGGTGTGGCCGTAGAAGCATACCCGGGCGTCCGGGAACTGCGTACGCAGCACCTCGAACGACACCCGCGCGTCGTAGTCATCCGCCAGGTACAAATCCTCGAAATCCGGTGACCCATGGCACAGCACGATTCCGGGCGCAGCCTGCACCGGACCCTTCTGCAGGGTGCTCAGCCGGTCCAGATCCGCCGCCGACAACATCTGTCGGTGCCGGCGCGCCGCAGCCTGCGCCGCAGGGTTGAGGTCCCGGTCGCTGGCGATGCCCGCCACGATTTTGTCGTGGTTGCCGCGGATGCAGCACGTGGCGAGCTGCAAGCCACGCGCCAGACACGCCGCAGGGTCGGCGTTGTAGCCGACCAGGTCTCCCAGGTTCAGACACCCGTCGATACCGCCCGTCAGCTCGTTCAGCACCGCTTCCATCTGCTGCAGCGCTTCCAGGTTGCCGTGGATGTCAGACAGGATTGCGTACGTCACGAGCCACTCTCGCCGGCGTTGCCGGGCCAGTGCCAGCGCATCAGGTCGTCGCTCCAGGCGAGGGCGATGCTGGCCTCGCCGTGGTGGGCGCGCTCGCGGCGGCCGCGGCGGGTGGCGCCGTGGAAGGTCAACAGGTACTTGCCGACCGCCGGCTCGCGGCGCAGATCCAGTAGGTGGCCGGCGGTGATGCGGCCCTGCGCCCACGGCCACCGCCGCTGGCCGAGGGTGTAGAGGCACTCGTCGTACCAGTTGACCAGGTCGGTGGAGCGTTTGATGCCGATGCCGTTGGCCGGGGAGTGGATCAGCACGTACTCGCCCGCGGCCTCGTCCACCAGCACGCAGTAGTTCTCCTCGCCGTCGGCCTGGGCGTAGGGGGTCCAGTGCTCCAGGTCGCGGCTGAAGGAGAGCTGCATGCTCTGCAGCAGCAGGTTGTCGGGCGGAATGGGCGTACCGCCGAAGCCCAGGCCGTGGGCGCGCCCCAGCAGCACGCCGCCATGCTTGTAGCAGCACCACCAGCGCTCCGGGGTGTCCTTGTCGCGGAAGAGGTAGGGGTCGAGGGCGCGCCCGGTGTCCTGCACCGGAACGGCCGGCCCTTTGAGTTGCAGGGCGCGCGGCTCCTGCCAGGTCTGCAAGTCGGCGCTGGCCATGGTCCAGCAGCGCGCGTCGTGGATGTTGGGACGCGGATAGCTGCTCAGGCACAGCACCCAGCGGCGGTCGTGGCGCACGATGCCGCCCGGCCCGCAGAAGCAGCGCGGGTCATCGGGATCGGTGACGGCACGCAGCGGACCCCAGGTGTGCAGGTCGCGGCTCTCGGTCACGCCGACGTGGAAGCGGTCGTTGCCGTCCGGCTGCGCCCGCACCACGGAGCAGAACAGCCGGAAGGTGCCGTCGTGACAGTGGAGCAGGGGATCGCGGTAGGCGGTTTGCTGGTCGCCGGCCAGGAGGATGGGGCCGGGGATCGCCTGCAGATCGACGCGCGGCGGGCTCATTCGGGCCAGTACCAGTTGGCCAAGTCGTCGCTCCACGCCAGCCCCAG
>CAYFXT010000283.1:0-3871 GCA_964346995.1 uncultured Spirochaetaceae bacterium
GGTGTGGCGGTGGCGCATCAGGTAGCGGATCAGGGTGCGGTCCTCGCTGGTTCGCCGAGTGCCGGCGCCATAGGAGACCCGCGCCGCCTGCACGATGGCCTCGTCGCCGCCCATGTAGTCCACCACCCGCACGTAGCCGTCGTCGAGCACCGGCAGCGGTTCGCCGAGGATCGCTTCCAGTTGCGGCGCCGGTGGGCGGCGGCTGGCGGTGCCGGATTCGCCGCCGCTCATCGGATCTCGGGCCCGCTCATGCGTCGGCCGAGAACAGCTCCTCACCGTGCTGCAGGCGGCGGGCGATCATGGCGGTCTGGTAGCCGGCGCGGCGCGTCGGACAGTGCGCGGCGAGGTTGCGCACCACCCCGACCATGATCTGTTCGGCCCCCTCGTCGTTGCCGCGCGCCGCGATCTGCGTGGCCGCCGCCTCCAGCACCTGCAGGGTGTGGAAGTCGAGATCCTCGCGCAGGGTGGCGAACGCCAGCCGGTCCACCAGGCGCCCGAGATGGGCCGCCCAGTCGACGGCGGGAGTGCGCAGGTAGCTGCTGGTCAGTTCGGCGGCGCGTTCGACCTCGGCGCGGTTGTCGAGGGCGCCAAGCAGCTCGTCGAGCAGCGCACCCGCCTCGTCGCCGTCGGCCGCGGGGTGCGCGGCGCCGCGTTCGGCGGGCAGCTTGGCCGCTGGCACGTTCAGGTAGCGATCCATGTACACCGCAATGGCGGCCTGGTAGAGCGCCCGCACCACGTCGGTGCCGGTGGTGCGCAGCAGCGCCCGCTGCACGGCGTTGCAGAAGATGAAGGTGTGCTGCGGGTTGAACCAGTCGCTGACCTCGTTGGAGGTGGCGAAGCGCGCCAGCCGCAACCCGGCTGCCCGGGTGATGGCGGCGCCCACCGCCGCCGGCGCCGCCCCCTCGGCAAGCGCCGTCTCCAGCGCGGCGATGACCGCCAGCGGGTCGTCTCCCAGCACCCGCTCGACCAGGGCTTCCTCGGCCGCCGCGAGCAGCACCGGCCCTCCAGCATCCGTTGTCGTGGCGCCTCGGGCGCCGGGGGCGCTGGCCGGGCCGGGGGCGCTGGCCGGGGCGGGGGTGCCGGCCGCCGCAGCGGAACCGGCCGCCGGGGGCGTTGCGCCCGCGGGGTCTGCGCCGCCGGACCGGGTAGTCGCTTTGCCGGCGGATACGGTGCCGGCGGTACCGGTCACGGGCGCAGCGCCGCCGCCTGCCAGCACTGCCGGCAGGCGTTCCTCGGCCGCGCGCACGGCGGCGGCGATCTCTACCGGATGGTGCCACGGGGTGCCCTCCTCCTCGCCGCGGGCGGCGGCAAGGGTGGGGGCGAGCAGTGCGAGCAGGTCATCAGGGCCGCTCCCATCGAGCAGATCGGTGAGCTCCAACGCCTTGTTGCAGGCGTCGAACAGGTGACCGGTATTGGCGTACAGCCGCTCGGCGGCCGCGCCGTACAGCAGGTCTGCCAGCTCCGCAGCCGGCAAGCCGTTGGCCACCCCGGCCAGCAAGGTGCGCTCGACCGCGTCGCGATGGCGGGTGCGCACCCACTGCCGGAGCCACCCTTTCAGCGCGGCGTTGGGAGCGGGCGCCGCGAGCGGGTCGCGCGGCCGCCGCGGCGCCCCGGTGTTCGCCTCGTCAGCCAGTTGCCGTACGGCGTAGCTCAATCCCAGATACAGGGTCTCGCTGCTCAGCCACGGCGCCAGCCGGGCCACGCAGGTGAGACGCACCATGCCCTCGCCGAAGCTGGTGACGTCGGCGGCGGCGTAGTCCACCACGCTCGCCACGATTGGCATCGAATCGGAGGCGTCACCGAGCAGGCTGATCAGGCTCTTGGCCTGTACCAGCCCGACACCCATCTCCATGCCGCGGCGCAGGCGCAGCCGGTGGTAGGCGGCATCACGCGGCCGGTGCGGGCTGGTCGCTACCCACACTGTTTCGCCGCGCACTTCAGTGGCGTAGGAGATCGCGTCATCGGCCCATAGATCGAAGGTGCAGCCGCTGGCCAGCTCGAACCGCGCCTCATGCCAGTGGCAAGTGAGGATACCCTCCTTGACGCTGCCGCGGTCGAGGGGGAACCCCATGTGGGGACAGCGATTGTCCACGGCGTGGATCGACTCCCCATCCGCGAACACCGCCACCACCCGGTCACCGGCGCGCGTGACCACCACGCCGCGGCGGCGCAACTCGGCCACGCTTGCCACCGGTACCATCCCATTGCTGCCGCCCATACGCTCCCCCTCGTCGATGGTGAACGTCAGTGGTGAAACAGGCGCAGGCCGGTCATCACCATCACCAGCCCATGCTCGTCGCAGGCGCGAACCACATCGTCGTCGCGCAGCGACCCACCCGGATGTACAATATAGCGGACCCCGCAGCGGCGCGCCACGTCGATGCTGTCGCGGTGCGGAAAGAATCCGTCGGACGCCAGTACCGCGCCGTCCAGCCCGGCCAGCCACTCGCGCCGCTGCCGTGCGGTCAGCGGAAGCGGCATCTCTTCCACCTGAGCACGCAACCAGGCGTCGTCGGTAACCTGCACCCCACCAACGTACTGGGTCATCCAGGTGTCGCGGTCGTGGCGGCGCACGCCGGACCGGAAGCGTACCCCGGCCAGCACCGGATGGAGGCGCAGGTACCAGGCTTGCGCCTTCTCCACGGCGAGCTGGGTGCAGTGGATGCGCGACTGCTGGCCGGCGCCGATGCCGATCGTCTGGCCGCCGTGCACGATACACACCGAGTTGGACTGGGTGTACTTCAGGGTGATCAGTGCCAGCAGCATGTCGCGCGCCGCCAGCGGCGGAAGGTCGTGCGCGGCGGTGGGAACGTTGGCCAACAGCTCGCGCGTTACCGCGGCGTCGTTGCGGCGCTGTTCCAGGGTGACCCCGAAGACCTCGCGCCGTTCCACGCTGGGGGGGTCGTAGTCGGGGTCGACCGCCAACACGCGGTAGGCGCCCCCTTTCTTGCCGCGCAACAGCTTCAGGGCGTCATCGGTGTAGCCGGGGGCGATGATGCCGTCCGAGGTCTCCCGCTTCAGGAGCCGCGCCGTCGGCAGGTCGACCTGCTCGCTGGCGGCGACCCAGTCGCCGTAGGAACTCATGCGGTCGGCGCCGCGGGCGCGGGCGTAGGCGGCGGCGGTCGCCGACAGATCCCCGGTGCCAGCCGCGAACACCCGCCGTTCGGCGTCGGTCAGCGACAGCCCCAGCGCCGCACCGGCCGGACTGACGTGCTTGAACGAGGTAGCGGCTGCCAGACCCGTCACCGCGCGCGCCTCGCGCACCAACTGCCAGGAGTTCAGCGCATCAAGGAAGTTGACGTAACCGGGCGCTCCGCCCAAGACGGTAAACGGCAGCGCGCCCGGCGCCGAAACCCGGGCGGCGGTCTGATGCGGATTGGTGCCGTAACGAAGCGTCAGCTCAGCCATGTACGCCCCTCCTCGAGCAGGGGCTGCCACTGGAACCGGCCGCCACCGTTGCGCGGCGCAACTCCTCCACCTGATGGCGGAAGGTCGCGGACTGCATTACCGGCACGCGGCGCAGGGCAACCAATGACGGCGCGCCGCACAGCGTCATCGCCACGCGCAGCTCCTGTTCGATGCGGCCGATCAAGGCCAACGCCGCGTCCACGCCGCCGGCCATCACCGCGCGAATGAACGGCAGCGCCATCGCCCCCAGGCCGGCGCCGAGCGCCAGCGCCTTGGCCAGATGCACGCCGTGGCGCAGGCCGCCGGATGCGATCACACGGCCCGCCTCATGCGGGCCGAGCAGGGCCAGCACCACCCCGGTTGGCAGCCCCCAGCCGGCGAACGCCTGTGCGCTTTGCCGTTCCGGGGCCGCCAGCCGTTCCCCCTCCCCCGCTATCCACTTGGTGCCGCCCGACCCGGCCAC
>CAYFXT010000284.1:0-3834 GCA_964346995.1 uncultured Spirochaetaceae bacterium
AAGCCTCGCCTGCTGGTATGCTTCTCTCAAACTCGGGATTACGGACAGGAACTAGTTAGAAACGCGAGTTCTCGTTCTTCCCACTTTCGATATTCGGGCGCATTGTTCAGATCGTTTTTGCCTTTGCCATTCCCTATGCATTCGTGAGTTACTACCCGGCCCGCGATCTGTTCGACAAGCAGGACGGGCTGATCGGGTTCGACTTCCCGCTGTCCGCCCTGGTGGTGGGCTCCGTGTGCAGCGCGATTGCGTTGACTGTGTGGCGGTTCGGGCTGCGCGCGTACAGCAGTACCGGCGCGTGAGCTCGGCGCGAGCGAGCGGCGCACCGCGGCGCCCCAGGGAGCACAGAGCGTGCGATGGGGGGGGGCAGGGCGCCTGATGCCCGCACTCCGCGCGCCTCCGCGCGCACACCGCGCCGCGCACACTGGGGTTGACCCTTCGGGTGCGCATCGCTAACTTGAGTGCCACCTCTTCGCTCGCTTGGCGTTTCCGGCTTTGGGTGCCGTCGCGGTCCCGCCTATCCCTCACAGGTATCCCTCACAGGGTACAGCAGCCCGTTCGGGGTGTGAGGCTACCCTCCTTCGGTGGTGGGGCGATGGTGTGTGCTGGCACGTCAGGGGTGCGAACGGGGTATGTCGACGAGCACCGAGGAGAGAGCAAATGCCGACGATCAACCAGCTCATTCGCAAGGGGCGCAAGCGTCCGCTCAACAAGTCGAAGTCGCCGGCACTGCAGGCATGTCCGCAGAAGCGCGGCGTGTGTACGCAGGTGCGTACCATAACACCGCGCAAGCCCAACTCGGCGCTTCGCAAGGTGGCGCGCGTACGCCTGTCCAACAACATCGAAGTGAACGCTTACATTCCGGGAATCGGCCATACACTGCAGGAACACTCTGTGGTGCTGATTCGTGGCGGAAGGGTCAAGGATCTCGCCGGGGTGCGCTACCACGTGGTACGCGGTACCAAGGACACGCTCGGCGTGGATGATCGGCGCAAGGGCCGTTCCAAGTACGGCACCAAGCGGCCGAAGGTCTAGCGGAGGAGCATCAGGAATGTCACGCCGCGGCAACACCAGGAAGCGTCCCGATCCGGTCGATCCCAAGTATCGCAACGTCGCTGCGGGAAAGTTCATCAACGCGATGATGACCCGCGGCAAGCGTTCCACGGCGACACGCGCGCTCTACGACGCGTTCGACGTCATCGAAAAGCGCATGAACCGCGATCCGCTCGAGGTATTCCTGAAGGCGGTCGAGAATGCCAAGCCGCTGCTGGAAGTGAAGTCGCGGCGCGTCGGCGGTTCCACCTATCAGGTGCCGATCGAGGTGCGTGAATCACGCCGCGATGCGCTAGCGATCCGCTGGTTGATCCAGTATGCCAAGCAGCGGCGCGGGCGGGCGATGACCGCCGGGCTGAGCGCGGAGTTTATGGACGCGTACAATGAGACCGGCGCGGCGGTAAAGAAGAAGGAAGACACCCACCGCATGGCGGAGGCGAACAAGGCATTCGCCCACTATCGATGGTAGGTGTGCGTATGGCGCTGGTAGCCGGCGTGGTGCAGGAAGCGTAGCGAGAGTCAGGATCCTCATAAGAACATGGAATCGAAAGGGAGGCTGGGACGTACCCGAAACATCGGGATCACGGCCCACATAGACGCCGGCAAGACCACCACGACCGAACGTATCCTCTACTACACGGGGCGCAAGCACAAGCTCGGTGAAGTCCACGACGGCCAGGCCGAAATGGACTGGATGCCCCTGGAGAAGGAACGCGGAATCACGATCACCGCGGCTGCCACTTACTGCAGTTGGCGCGACCATGCGGTGAACATCATCGACACCCCGGGACATGTCGACTTTACTGTGGAGGTGGAACGTTCGCTGCGCGTGCTCGACGGCGCGGTGGGAGTGTTCTGCGCCGTCGCCGGGGTGGAGCCGCAAAGCGAGACGGTGTGGAAGCAGGCCAACACCTACGGGGTGCCGCGCCTGGTGTTCGTCAACAAGATGGACCGGGTGGGGGCCGATTTCGCCGCGTGCGTCGACGAGTTGCACGCCAAGCTCGGCGCCAACGCGGTGCCGGTGCAGCTCCCTACCAGCAGCGGGCCCGACTTCAACAGTGTGATCGATCTGGTGGGGATGCGCCAGATCACCTGGGATGCGGACCTGGGCACCACCTATCGGGTGGAGGACATTCCCGAACGGTTCTGCGAGCATGCGGATCAGGGGCGTATCGAACTGGTCGAGCGGCTCGCCGATCTCGACGACGATCTGATGGAGCGCTACCTGTCGGGCGAGGAGCTTGGCAGCGAACAGGTGCGCGCCGCGGTGCGCCGCCACACCGTGGCCGGGGAGATCTTTCCGGTGCTGTGCGGCAGCGCCTTCAAGAACAAAGGTATCCAACTGCTGCTCGACGGCGTGGTGGACTACCTGCCGTCGCCAGCCGAGAAGCCCCCGGTGACCGGCATCGTGCCCAACACCGGCGACTACGTAGAGCGTGCGCCGCGCGACGAGCAGAGCCTGTCGGCGTTGGCCTTCAAGGTGGTAACCGATCCCCACGTCGGACGCCTGACCTACTTTCGCATCTATTCGGGGGAGCTGAAGGCGGGTTCCTACGTGTACAACTCGTCGGCCGACGGGCGCGAGCGCGTGACCCGGCTGTTGCGCATGCACGCCAACAAGCGCGAGGAGGTTCCCTTCGCGCGCACCGGCGAAATCGTGGCCGCGGTGGGACTGCGCAGGACGACCACCGGGGATACGCTGTGCAGCCGGGAGGACCCCGTCATTCTGGAGTCGATGGTGTTTCCCGAGCCAGTGGTGTCGATCGCCATCGAGCCGAGGTCCAGGCAGGACTCCGACCGCCTCGGCGTTGCCTTGGGCAAACTCTCCGACGAGGACCCCACCTTCAAGGTGCGCGTCGACCACGAGACCGGGCAGACCATCATGGCGGGTATGGGAGAACTGCATCTGGAGGTGCTCACCGATCGCCTGTTCCGGGAGTGGGGCGTCGAGGCCAACGTCGGCATGCCGGAGGTGGCGTACCGCGAGACGATCAGCCGGAGTGCCGAAGTGGTGACCCGCTTCGTGCGCCAGACCGGCGGTCACGGCCAGTATGCCCACATCGAGGTACGGTTCGAGCCGCTGCCGCCGGGAGCCGGATTCCTGTTCGAGAGCAAGATCGTCGGCGGACGGGTGCCGAAGGAGTATATTCCTGCGGTGCAGGCCGGTATCGAGGAAGCGATGGAAGTGGGGGTGCTCGCCGGATATCCGACGGTGGATTTTCGCGCCATCCTTCTCGACGGCAGCTATCACGAGGTGGATTCGAGCGATCAGTCGTTTCGGATCGCCGGCAGCATGGCCTATCGCCAGGGCATGACCAGGGCGGGCCCGCGGCTGTTGGAGCCGATCATGGAAGTGGAGGTGCATTGTCCCGAGGAATACCTCGGCGACGTCATTTCCAACCTCAGTTCCCGTACCGGCCACGTGCAGGGAATCGAGGAGGTTTTCGGTGGCCGCACGGTGAAGGCGCGCGTACCACTGCGCAAGATGTTCGGGTACGTCACCGATCTGCGCTCCCTGACCCGGGGCCGCGCCACCCATACCATGCAGTTCGGGGCCTACGAAACGGCTCCCAAGGCGGTGCAGACCGAAAAGGTCGTCCGGATTTCCGGGCGCCTGGCCACCGCGTGAGCTATGGAAAGAGTGAATCAGATTCGGCCAGACGGAGAGCAGGAGGAATAGCTTATGGCCAAACAGAGATTCGAGCGTCCCAAGCCGCACGTCACCGTCGGCACCATTGGCCACGTCGCCCACCGCAAGCCCACGCTGCCCGCAGCGCTCCC
>CAYFXT010000285.1:0-3821 GCA_964346995.1 uncultured Spirochaetaceae bacterium
GGGTACAAGAGCAATTGCTTCACGTACGTACCGGTCAGCGATGATTCGCGCGGTCATACGCTGGTTTCGGCGGCCACTCGTGAGTCGGAGTTGACCGACGCCGGCAACACGGGCGCCGGCGTCGGTCGCCTGGGACTCACGGTCGGCGAACGATTGCTGAGTTACGGCATCTCCGAGGTGGTGTTCGATCGCCACGGCTATCGGTATCATGGCCGGGTTCGTTCCCTCGCGGATGGCGTGCGCGCGGCCGGGATCAAACTTTAGGTGCGGGGAAAGAGGTCAATGAGTAGTCGAGCAGGCGGGCGCGGGTTTGGCGACCGCCGCGACAATGACATGTTCGATAAGATGGTGCGTCTGAACCGCATCGCCAAAGTGGTGAAGGGCGGCCGCCGTTTTTCCTTCTCCGCGCTGGTGGTGGTCGGCGACCGCAAGGGCCGGGTCGGCTACGGATTCGGCAAGGCCAACTACGTGGCCGACGCGATTCGCAAGGGCACCGAGCGGGCACGGCGCAACATGATCGAGGTGCCGCGGCGCAAGAGCACCCTGCCGCACGCGGTCCACGGCGTGTTCAAAGGCTGCAACGTATTGCTGCGCCCAGCCGCTCCGGGAACCGGTATCATCGCAGGCGGCCCGGTCCGCGCAGTGATGGAGGCAGCCGGCATTACCGACGTGCTGAGCAAGTCGCTCGGCTCGCAGAACCCCATGAATGTCGTCAAGGCGGTGTTCGCCGGCTTCGACCGACTGATGGATGCCGGCACCGTGGCGGCCAACCGTGGCAAGCCGGTGCGCGAGTTGTGGGGCTGAGCATGGCCAAGCCATCCCCTTCGCCGGCCATCATTCGCATCCGCTTGGCGCGCAGTCCGCTCGGGCGCAAGCCGCGCCACCGGCGCACGCTTGCTGCTCTGGGGCTGCATCGCGTCGGGCGCACCGTGGAGCACGCAGCAACCGACGAGATCCTCGGCATGGTAAAGCAGGTTTCCTATCTGTTGAGCGTCGAGCAGAGCACCGGGGAGGAGTCATGATGCGGCGCTCGATTGATGCGTCCCTGGACGGTCCGCGCCGGCCCGACGGCGCCACGCGCTCCCGGCACGTAGTCGGGCGCGGCGCCGGCAGCGGACGCGGTGGGACCGCCGGGCGTGGTACCAAGGGGCAGAACTCGCGCTCCGGCGGCGGCGTACGGCCCGGTTTCGAGGGTGGCCAGATGCCGCTGTATCGGCGTGTTGCCCGGCGTGGGTTCTCCAACAAGCGGTTTCGCGTCGATTACCAGGTGCTCAACCTGACCGCGCTGGCACAGTTCGAGGATGGCTCGGTGATCTCGGCCGAATCGCTGGCGGAACGCGGATTGATCAAGACCCCCGATCGCGCGGTCAAGTTGCTCGGCGATGGCAAGGTGGACTGCAAGCTGGCGGTACGCGTCGACCGCGTGTCGCACGGCGCGCGGACGAAGATCGAGGCAGCCGGCGGCAGCGTAACTTTGGTCGGTGAGCACCCGGGTGGTGCACCCTGAAAGTGGAATAGACGTGGCATCCAATCCTCTTGTCGACATTTTCCGGATCAAGGATCTGCGCGACCGCATTCTGTTCACGGCGGCGATGCTGCTGGTGTATCGGCTCGGCGCCGTGCTGCCTATTCCGGGTGTCAACGTGACCGCCTTGAACGCCTTCTTCACCGCTCAGCAGAGTTCGGGCACGGTCGGCATTACCGATTACTTCGATTTCTTCTCGGGAGGCGCCTTCACCAACTTCTCGGTCTTCATGCTGGGCATCGTGCCCTACATCACCACGTCGATCATCATGCAACTGATGCTGATGGTGTTCCCGAAGCTGAAGAAGATTTCCGAGGAGGAGGGGGGACGCCGGAAGATTCAGCGCTACACCCGCTACGGCACGGTTCTGGTCTGTCTGGTTCAGTCGTTCACCGTCACCGAGTTCGCCAACTCCATCCCGGACGCCATCACCATGGCGCGGGTGCCGTACACCATCATCGCCATGATCACGGTGACCGCAGGTACGGTGTTCCTGATGTGGATCGGCGAACAGATCACCCAGCGCGGCATCGGCAACGGTATCTCCGTGCTGATATTCGCCGGCATCGTAGCGCGCATACCGAACGCCATCTGGATCATCATAACCCAGATTCAGCGGCAGGACCTGAACCCGGTATACGCGATCGTGGTATTCGGCGTATTCGTCGGAGTGATCGCCCTGATCGTCTACGAACAGCAGGGGCAACGCCGGATTCCCGTCAACTACGCGAAGCGGGTGGTCGGCAGAAGGGTGTACGGCGCGCAGAACGCCTACCTGCCGTTCAAGATCAATCCATCCGGGGTGATCCCGGTGATCTTTGCGTCGTCGGTGCTGATCTTCCCGCTGCAGATTGCTCAGAATCTCGGCAGCACTCAGGCTTGGCTCTCCCGATTCGCCTCCTGGCTGCGGCCCGACGGACTGCCGCACATTATTCTGTACGCGTTGTTGATCATCTTCTTCGCCTACTTCTATACGCAGGTTACGCTGAACCCTGTCGAGATAGCGCGTCAGATTCGCGAGAACGGCGGCTCCATTCGCGGCATAAGTTCGGAAAACATGCGGGCCTATTTGACGCGTATTCTGAATCGCATCATTTTACCGGGAGCGCTGTTTCTGGCGTTCATCGCGATCATTCCGTCGATCATTCAGGCGCTGTTCGCGTTTCCGTCGTCGGTGGCATTTCTGATGGGCGGGACATCCCTGCTCATCATGGTAGGGGTCGACCTGGATACCATGAGCCAGATCGAGGGGCATCTGCGCATGCATCACCATGAGGGGCTCACCAAGAAGGGACGGATCCGGTCGCGCAATCTGTGAGTGGGGAGTTATGACAGCATGAAGGTACGCGTGAGCGTCAAGCGAATGTGCAACAGATGTAAGGTGATCCGACGGCGCGGGGTGGTCAGGGTGATCTGCAGCAACCCCAAGCACAAGCAACGGCAGCGCGGCTGACGTGTCGCTTTCAGGGAGTCAAGCATGGCAAGAATAGCGGGTATCGACTTGCCCAACAAGCATGTCGACATAGCGTTGACCTATATATTCGGCATCGGGCGTTCGGCGGCGAGCACAATCTGTGCGACCGTAGGCGTCGCCCCCGAAACGCGCATGAACGACCTGACGGCGGAGGAAGTGACCCGCCTGCGCCAGGTGATCGAGAACGACTACCAGGTCGAGGGGCGCCTGCGCAGCGAGGTGTCGATGCACATCAAGCGGTTGATGGACATCGGCTGCTACCGCGGTATTCGTCATCGCCGCGGACTACCGGTGCGGGGTCAGCGGACGCGCACCAACGCAAGGATACGCAAGGGCAAACGAAAGACGGTCGCCGGCAAACGCAAGGCGCCCGCCGCGAAGTAGCCCGGAACGGGAAAGAACGGAGAAAAGAACGGAGAAAGCGTGGCAAAGAGAGCAGCGAGAAGACAGGTAAGTCGCGGCAACGTATACATCCAGGCTACCTTCAACAATACCATCATCACGATCACCGATCTGATGGGAAACGCCGTGTCGTGGGCTTCGGCAGGATCGCTTGGGTTTCGCGGGGCGAAGAAGTCGACTCCGTTTGCCGCCCAGACGACCGCGGAGACGGCGGCGCGGAAGGCGATGGAGTATGGGCTGCAGGAAGTCAGTGTCTACGTGAAGGGTCCGGGAGGCGGTGGCGAGTCTGCGATCCGCTCCCTCGGCGCGTTGGGGCTGCGTGTGCGGGCGATCCGCAATGTCACGCCCATCCCCCACAACGGCTGCCGTCCGCAGAAAAAGCGGCGTGTGTGAGGAGGGCGGAACATGGGTAGATACCTG
>CAYFXT010000286.1:0-3810 GCA_964346995.1 uncultured Spirochaetaceae bacterium
CAGCCGGTAGTGCGGATGAACGCCTCGTCGGTGTTGGAATAGGGATCCATCGCATCATCGAACCGCACCTTCGACAGCGAGAACTGGGTCAGATCGAACGCCGGGGCGGTGTGCTCGTCCGCGACCTGCTGCTCCCACGACATGGCGAAGAAGCCGCTCTGGGAGCGCAGGCCGTGCAGCGCCCGCCCGTCGCGCCGCGCCACGGCGCGCTTGAGCTCGCTCACCAGGGTGTCGAGATCGTCCTTCACCCAGCTCTTGTCCGAGAAGTGGAAGTTGACCTTGGCGAGTACCTCCCGGCGCACGTTCGGGAAACCGGGTACGTGGGTATCGGGATGGCGCAGATAGGCCTGATACGCGGACACCGCCTGTTCCCATTCACCCAGGGCCTCGTAGGCACGGCCCAGCAGGAAGTGGCTGCGCCCGACGTCGATGGCATCCCGGTAACGGACGATCATCTCCTTGTACAGCTCCACGAGGCGTTGCGGGTCCTCCTCGCCCGCGATCAGCTCACCGAGCGCGGTCAGATGAATCGACCGCCCGTCCACCACGGCGTCGGGATAGTTGCGCAGAATGCGCTCGTAGTAGTGGGCCGCCAGCGGCACCTGCCCCATGTCCCGGTACCCCTCGGCGACCGCCAGCAGGTAGTAGGAGTTGTAGGGATCGAACGGGTGCGTCTCGGCGTAGGAAGTGAGAAACAGCGCCTGGCGGCGCGGCCGCCCGGCCGCCCGCAGCGTCTTGGCGATTTCCTGTACGATCATGAACCGGTGATCCGCTCCACCTCGTTCCTGCTCCAGAAGAGCCAGCAACTCGCCGAGCTGGCGGTCGTAGGACCGATTGCCGACCCGGTACTCCGGATAGTCCGAGCCGCACCCGAGCAGCACCGCAGTGGCGCCGACAAGCAACGCCCCGATGGTGGCGGCCATCCGTCGCCGCCGCGCTGGGTGGATCGACCATTCGGCAGTCGTCGGCCCCGGCCGGCCGGGCCGGCGCGCGCCGCCCGCAGTCAGAAGGCGATGCCGACGTCGATCCCGGCTCCGATCAGAAACCCGGTGCCGAAGCTGCCGAGGGTCTGGTCGTCGTCGTCGCCCGCGAACTCCGGCAGCGCCTCGAACGGCCAGGAATAGTCGATCTTCCCATACGGCGCGATCGTGAACGACCCGAACACGAACCGATATCCCAACTGGGTGCCGAACCCGAGGGTGAAAGTCTCCGCGGTGGTCTCGCCATCGCTCACCCACACGTAGGCGGGGGTGAGCGCGATGCCGACGAACAATCCTTCCGGCGCAATATTCTGCGGGTAGTAGTTGGCGCCGATCTGTCCGCGCACCGCCCACAGTCCCCACTGTTCCTCGATCGGTTCGCTGAACAACAGGCTGTACTCGGGATTCTCGTAACCGCCGCGAACGTAGATGCTCAGGTCATCCAGGAGCACCTGCTCGAACGACCCCGAGTAGATGCCGAAAATCGGCCCGCCGGCATCGATCCCGATCAGGGTGTCGCGGTCCGGGAACTGGGCGAACGCGCGGCCGACGAACAGCGTCAGCAACAGGAAGGAAACAGCGCAGAGACGACAGCCTTGCATGGAGCAATAATACTGTCGTCGTTCACCGCTGGCCAGCAAGCGCGGACCGGTCGGAACGGTCAGTCCAGACGCCAACTGACCCCATGTTCGGCGGTCGCCGTTCTGAACCACTCGATCACTTCCGGATGATAGGGAATGCCGTCCCTGCGCCGTTCCGTTTCGGTCTGCGCCTCCGGGTAGCCGGAATAGAGCACCCGGCCGGTCCCGGATACCGTCGGACACTCCAGGAGGTCGGTCAGGTACTGATCGAGGTCGGCGACGAACTCGTCCGGTTCGCAGAAACAGGCAATGTCGTAGGCCAGGAAGTGGTGCGCCGACCCGGCGCGACGCCGCTGTCCGGCCCCCGAGGCGCACAGCACCGAGGTGAGGATCTCCCCGATCACACTCAGCGCGTAACCCTTCTGCGAGCCGCCCTCGCGCGTCGAACCGAGCGGCAGGTACATCACCTTGTCGGGCACCGGCACCTCTTCCATGATCGGGTTGCCGTGCTCGTCGGTGACCCACCCCGGCAGCACGTTCTGGCCCAGACGCCGCGCCAGCGCCACTTTGTTGCCGGCTACCACGCTCGGCGACGCGTCGTAGATGAACGGAGGATTGCGCTCGGTGGGCGCGGCGAACGCCATCGCGTTGAGGCCCAGCAGCGGTCTGGTGCCGAACGTGGGCACCATGCCAACGCCGCCGCTGGTGGTCGTCTGGCCCAGCATGCGGCGCTCCAGTGCCATGTGCGCGTAGTAGGAGCACGGTCCCAGATGGCGGCAGTTCATCACCGACACGCTGCCGACGCCATAGGCAGCGGCGCGTTCGATCGCCTGCCGCATGCCGAGCGGCGCGATTACCATGCCGTGCCCGCGGTCGCCGTCGATGACACAGGTGGCCTTGTTGTCGCGCGCCATGCGCCACTTGGGGGTGGGGTTGCAGGCGCCACTGGCGAGATCCCTCAGATAGGCGCGCAGCATGTTGCTGACGCCATGCGTATCGATGCCGCGCAGGTCGGCATACATCAGCACGTCGGCGGTCTGGCGGGCGTCGTCCGCCGGCATGCCCACCGCCTCGAGCAGCCGTTCGGTGGTCCAGCGCATCGCCTCTACCGGCACGCGCACCTCGATTTCCTCGGGAATCCGAAAGTTCTTCAGCACAACGACCGACCCTACCACATGTCGCATCCGCGCGGCGTGCGCCCAGGCAATGCCGGTGGGCGCTCCGGGAGGCCCACGGTTGTGCCGCAGCGGCTCGGTGGCTACACTCCGCTCCCGTGGGTCAACTGATTACCATGACCGGTTCGGGGCTGCAGGTTCCCGATCGGCCCCTGATTCCGTTCATCGAGGGAGACGGCACCGGGCCCGACATCTGGACCGCGGCTGTGCGCATCTTCGACGCCGCCGTGGAGCAGGCGTACGGCGGCGACCGCGCCGTCGAGTGGGTGGAGGTGCTGGCCGGCCAGAAGGCGTTCGACCGCACCGGGAGCTGGCTGCCGGAAACCACCGAGCAAGCGTTCCGCGACCACCTGATCGGCATCAAGGGCCCGCTCACGACGCCGGTGGGCGGCGGCATCCGCAGCCTCAACGTCGCGCTGCGCCAGCGACTCGACCTGTACGTGTGCCTGCGGCCGGTCAAGTACTACCCCGGCGTGCCCTCGCCGGTGCGGCGGCCGGAACTGGTGGACATGGTGGTGTTCCGGGAGAACACCGAGGACGTGTACGCCGGTTTCGAGGTGCCCGCCGGCAGCGCCGAGGCGGACAAGCTCCTGCGCTTCCTCAAGGAGGAGCTGGGCTGGTCGGTGCGCATCGACTCCGGGATCGGCATCAAGCCGATCAGCCGCACCGGCACCGAACGGCTGGTGCGCGCGGCGATCGACTACGCCATAGCGCACGATCGCCGCAGCGTCACCCTGGTGCACAAGGGCAACATCCAGAAGTTCACCGAGGGCGCGTTCCGCGAGTGGGGCTATCAGGTGGCGGCCGAGCACTATCCCGACCGGACAGTCACTTGGGACGACATCGACGACCAGGTCCCGGCCGGCAAGATCCTGGTCAAGGACACCATCGCCGACATCTTCCTGCAGCAGGTGCTGACCCGACCGGCGGAGTTCGACGTGGTGGCAACCATGAACCTGAACGGCGACTACGTATCCGACGCGCTGGCCGCGCAGGTGGGTGGCATCGGTATCGCTCCCGGCGCCAACATCAACTACGAGACCGGCCACGCCGTGTTCGAAGCCACTCACGGCA
>CAYFXT010000287.1:0-3662 GCA_964346995.1 uncultured Spirochaetaceae bacterium
CCCTCGACGCGAACGCCGTGCTCCACCCGCCACCGGCGCCGATCACGCCGCAGGAACTCGTGGAAGCGGCCCTGCCCGGCGCGTGGCAGGACGGCAGGACGAACGGCATCGCATTGGCGCAGGCGCTGTCACGGAGCCGGGGCGCGGTCCTGCCCTGGGGGCTCGTCCGCGACGCCATCGCGGCATCGGCGGCGAGCCGCTGGCTCCGGCTGGCGGCAGGCAGCAACCCGGCGCACTGCGCCTACGAAGAGGCTGGGAACCTGCTGCTGGAGCGCCCCGTAGAGGAGTCGCAGCGGTACACGGTCAAACCTACCACCACCGGCGCCGCGCTCGACGGCGCGCAGATCCAGGATCTCGCCGACCAGATTCCGCAACTGCTGTCGGCGAGCGCCGGCGCCGACCTGCGCTTCCATGTTCGGGTCACGGTTACCGGTGAGCTGTCACCCGCCGACCGCGGCGTCGTCGATGAACTGCTCGCCGAGGTATCCGACGATCTGAGGGCCGCGACCGCGCCGCACGATCGCAACGGCTGACGGCGTGTCAGGCGCTATCGTCACAGATCCTCACGGGCTGCCCGGCACGGCCCTTGTCGGCCACTCCTGCGCGTGATGGCCGAAGGGGCCCGTCGACCCGCAATCCGCGGTCGGACATGCTCGGTATGCTATGATCCAACGTGGAGCGCCGGCCCTCCGGTTGGTCGGAACGCGCTCCGCTGATCGCTTCCGCAGGAGTCCGTAAATGCTGACCCGTATCGAAGTAGACGGTTTCAAGAATCTGGTCGACTTCTCGCTGGATTTCGGGCCATATACCTGCATCGCGGGAGAGAACGGAGGGGCGTTGAGGTGAGTGAGTTGCCGGCCTATGTCCTGGAGCGGACGTTCGCCGCGCCGCGCGAGCTGGCGTGGAGGGCCTGGACCGAGCCTGAATTGCTGGAGCGCTGGTACGGGCCGAACGTCGAGACGATCAGCCATCGCTACGAGCTGAAGCCGGGCGGCCTGTGGCTGTGCGAAATGCAGTGGGGCGGCAATTCACACTTTCAGAAGGCCGAGTTCACCGAGGTGAGTGCGCCGGAGCGGCTGGTCTGGCTGCACTCGAACACGGACGCCGACTGGAACGTCACCGCCTCGCCGATGATGCCGAACTGGCCGCTGGTCCTGTTGACCACGGTCACGTTCGAGGAGGATGGCTCCGGGACGAACCTGCGCCTGACATGGGTGCCGCACGAGGCGAGCGAGGCCGAGGTCGCTGGCTTTGCCTCCGCCCTGGGGGGCTTGGATCAGGGCTGGGGCGCCGGAATGGAGCTCCTCGAGGAGTTGCTGGCCGAACTGCAAGCGCCGCGCGCGTGAACGCGCCGCCGCACGAGCCACGCGCAACGGACGCAGGCCCTGGGCGAGACGCCGTATGACGCACCGGCATACCCACGTAGCCATCGACGGCGAAGCGTGGCTCGTCAACGGCGAGCCGACCTGCCGGGGCCGGGAGTACCGCGGCTGGCCGATCGAGGGCCGGCTGCTCAACAGCCGCATGGCCAACGCGATCTTCGACGACGCTAACCCGGCCACCCGCTTCCTGTGGCGCTACCCGGACACCGGCCTCTGGGATGCCGACCGCAACACCGCCGAGTTCGTCCGCTGCCTCCCGGACTACCGTGCGCATGGCCTGACCGCGGTAACGATCAACCTGCAGGGAGGGGCGCCGTTCGGCTATTACCGCGCCGATCGCTTCCGGCGGCTGCTCGCCGAGCGGCGGGTCGCCTATACCGATGCCGAGATGTGGCGCGGCCTCCCCGGCCTCGCCTCCCAGCCGTGGCACAACTCGCCGTTCGCGGCCGACGGCGCCCTGGCCCACGAACCTGGCGGCCATCTCGTACGACTGAGCCGCATCCTGCAGCGCACCGACGAACTTGGCATGGTGGTGGTGCTCGGCATCTTCTACTTCGGCCAGGACGAGCGGCTGCGCAACGAGGCCGCCGTGTGCCGGGCGGTGGAGGAGACCTGCGGATGGGTGCTGCAGCAGGGCTGGCGCAACGTCGTGATCGAGATCAACAACGAGTGCGACGTACCGCGCTACGAGCACGAAATCCTGCGGCCGCACCGCGTACACGAGTTGATCGCCCGTGCCCGGCGCATCACTCGGCGTGGCGACCGGCTGCTGGTGGGCACCAGCTACGGCGGCGGTCGGGTACCGGACGACGCGGTGTGCGCCGTCTCCGACTTCGTCATGCTGCACGGCAACGGCGTCGCCGACCCGCGCCGCATCGCCGCCATGGTGGACGGTACTCGCGCCTTGCCGGGCTACGCCGGCCAGCCGATCGTGTTTACCGAGGACGACCACTTCGACTTCGAGCGGCCGCTCAACAACTTCACCGCGGCGCTGTCGCGGCGGGCGGGGTGGGGCTACTTCGATCCCGGCCTCGGCGCCGGCGGCGGGCTGGCGGCGGGCAACTACGTTGACGGCTACCAGAACCTACCGATCGCCTGGAGCATCAACACGCCGCGCAAGCGCGCATTCTTCGACCTGCTGCGGCGGGTAACCGGAACCTGATGCCGCGCCGCGGCGCGGCACGAAGAAGGCGTCTGCGCCGCCATCCCGATAGCGTTTTTGACGGCGCGCGCGACCGTGGGGCGCGAGACGTGAAGGCGCCCATGATGTCGGCTTGGCGGACGCCGGAAACGACATGCCGCTTGGCGGAGCGCAGCAGCATGGCGCGGCGGTCGTCGGTGGGGTGGCAATACGAAGGGTTCGCAGTTGAAGAAGCAGTAGGTGAACCCGTGGTGGGTCTGCATGGCGTAGCGTCGCCGATGGGATGTGGCGGACGAGCCGACCCGCGCGGTGCTTACCACTTGGCGCAAATGCACCCTCATCACCGGTCAGCTTCACGTTGTCCGAGGAACTTCTTACTATCGATTGATCCTGACGACGTGCGGCGGCTGGCAACAGTCGCCGCGTGGATAGGTGAGGAGGCGCGCGCGTGACGACCACGACGGAGCGGAATCGGGGGGTGCGGCCGTGTATCGGCGTCTTCGGCATCGGACTGGCGGCCTACTGGCCGCAGTTCCCCGGCTTGAAGGAGCAGCTCCAGGGCTACCAGCGCAGGGTGGAGGAGCGCGTCGGACAATGGGCCGACGTGGTGTCGGCGGGACTGGTGGATTCGGCGCCGGGCGCGGTCGAGGCGGGAAACCTGTTCCAGCGCCGCCAAGTCGACATGGTCTACTGCTACGTGGGCACCTACGCCACCAGCTCCCAGGTGCTGCCGGCAGTGCAGATCCCGCAGGTGCCGGTGCTGGTGCTCAACCTGCAGCCCAGCGCTGCCCTGGACTACGCCCGTACCGACACCAGGGAGTGGCTGGCCAACTGCTGCGCGTGCTGCGTGCCGGAAATCAGTTGCGCGTTCAGCCGTTGCGACATCGACTTCCACGTGGTGTCGGGCATGCTGCAGGAGGAACCCGGCTGCGAGGAGCCGGCGCGGCGCGCCTGGGCGGAGATTCGGGAATGGACCGAGGCGGCCGGCGTGCAGCGCACGCTGCGCCGCAGCCGCATGGGCGTGCTGGGCCACACCTACCCGGGCATGCTCGACATGTACAGCGACTTCACCCAACACCAGGGGCAGCTCGGCACCCATATCGAGATCGTGGAGATGTGCGATGTGGCCGCGCTGGTGC
>CAYFXT010000288.1:0-1799 GCA_964346995.1 uncultured Spirochaetaceae bacterium
CCAGGTGGAGAACACCACCAGGGCCAGGGCGATCCAGCCGCGGCCGGCGGTCATGTTTTCGATCCACTGCGGGGTGTAGACCAGGGAGAGGTAGCCGCCGGCCAGCCCGGCGCAGGCGCCGCCGAAGGCGATGCAGGCGTAGCGCACCGCGATCACGCGGTAGCCGAGGGCGTGTGCGGAGTGGTGATTGCCGCCGGTGGCGCGGATCACCAGCCCGACGCGGGTGCGAGCCAGGGTCCAGGCCACCAGCACGGTGATCGCGACCGAGGCGTAGACCAGCGCGTCCTGGCCGAACAGCACGGGGCCGACGAGGGGTATGTCGGTAACCACCGGAATGTGGACCCGCGGCAGCTTCAAGCCGGGCAGGCCGGTGAAGTTCTCCCCGATCAGGCCGGAGAGGCCGAGTCCGAACAGCGTCAGCGCCAGTCCGGTGGCAACCTGGTTGCTCACCAGCGTCTGCGTGAAGTACGCGAACAGCAGGGCGATCCCCACCCCCATGACAACCGCCGCCGCCACGCCCACCAGAGCGGAGCCGGAAGTGTAGGCGGCGGCGAAGCCGCTGACCGCACCGATAATCATCATACCCTCGACGCCGAGGTTGAGCACCCCCGAGCGCTCCACCACCAGCTCTCCGATGGCGGCCAGCAGCAGCGGCGTCGACGCGGTGACGATGGTCAACAACGCCGCCTCCAGCGCGGTCATCGGGTAACCTCCGCTCTGGCCGTGGTGGCGCGCAGCACCCGCAGGCGGTAGCGAATGAGGGTGTCGCTGGCCAGGATGAAGAACAGCAGCGTGCCCTGGAACACCTGAGCGGTCTTGTCGGATATACCGAGCTCGATCTGCGCCCCCTCACCACCGAGATAACTGATCGCCAGGACGATCCCGGCGATCAGGACTCCGAGCGGGTTGAGTCGCCCCAGAAAGGCCACGATGATGGCGGTGAAGCCGTACCCGGGCGAGATCGACGGTTGCAGTTGCCCAACCGGCCCGGCAATTTCGCCGATGCCGGCCAGTCCGGCCAGGGCGCCGGAGAGCACCAGGCAGAACCAGACGGTGTGCGGGCGCGAGAAGCCTCCGAAGCCGCTGGCGCGCGGCGCCGCGCCGCTCACCTCGATCTCGAAGCCCTTGATGGTGCGCGCCATGGACAGGAACAGTACCAGCACCGCCAGCACTGCGAATGCGCCGCCGAGGTGCACCCGGCTGTAGCCGAGCGTCGGCAGGAGCTGCACTCCCTCCAGCGCCACCGACTCCGGGAAGTTGTAGCCGTCCGGGTCGCGCCACGGACCGCGCACCAGCCAGTCGAGCAGGAACTGCGCCACGTACACGAGCATCAGGCTGGTGAGAATCTCGTTGGCGCCGAAGCGATTGCGCAGCAGTGCGGGAATCGCTGCCCAGGCGATGCCGCCGGCCATGCCGAGCAGCATCATCAGCGGCAGCACCAGGGGCGATTGCCACTGATGCGCGAGGATCGGGATGGCGGCGCCGGCGATGGCGCCCAGCGTAAGCTGGCCCTCGGCGCCGATGTTCCAGACGTTGGCGCGGAAGCAGACCGCGAGACCGACGCCGATCAGCACCAGCGGCGTGGCCTTTACGACCAGCTCTTCGATCGACCACAGGGTGGTGACCGGCTCGACGAAGTAGACGTACAGCCCGCGCCACGGGTGGACGCCGCGTGCCGCAAACAGGATGGCGCCGACGATCACCATGAGCAGGATGGCCAGCACGGGAGAGACGACGGTCATCACCCGGCTCGGCTGCGGCCGCTGTTCGAACAGCAGTTTCACGCGGTGCTCTCCGCG
>CAYFXT010000288.1:1899-3616 GCA_964346995.1 uncultured Spirochaetaceae bacterium
GGTGCTCTCCGCGGCGGCGCGCTCGTCGGCGCCCGCCATCAGCAGGCCGATCCGTTCCCGATCGATCGCGCCGGCGGGACAGGTGGCCGACAGCTCGCCGCGCGAGATCACGGCGATACGATGAGCGATCTCGAAGATCTCGTCGAGGTCCTGGCTGATCACTAGCACCGCGGCACCCGCTTGCGCCAGGTCGGAGAGCACCTGGCGGATCAGCGCGGCCGCGCCGGCGTCCACCCCCCAGGTCGGCTGGTTGATCACCAGTACCTGTGGGGCGCGGTCCAGCTCGCGCCCCACCACGAACTTCTGCAGGTTGCCGCCGGACAGGGCCGAGGCCGGCGGGTTGTCCTGACTGGTGCGCACGTCGAACCGTTCGGTGATCCGCGCCGCCGCGCTGCGTGTCCCGGCACGGTCGACGAAGCCGGCGCGCACCATGCCGGGCTCGGAGGCGTGACGGGTCAGCAGCACGTTGTCCGCGAGCACGAAGCCCGGCACCGCGCTGTGGCCGAGTCGTTCCTCGGGCACGAAGGCGGCGCCGAGCTGCCGGCGTGCGGTTACGTCGCGCGTACCGCAGCGTTGGCCGGCGATGGTGATCGACTCCGCCGCCGGTGCCGGGCTGCCACCGGAGAGCGCCTCGAACAGCTCGGACTGGCCGTTGCCTGCCACCCCGGCGATCGCCACCACCTCGCCGGCGCGCACCTCCAGCGAGACGTTGCGCAGCGCTACCCCGAACGGCCCGCCGGCCGGCAGCGAGAGGTTGGTGACGGTCAGCAGCGGCTTCCCGCCAACGCTGTGGCCGGCGGCGTGCACGTCGTGCACGTCGGCGCCGACCATCAACCGCGCCAGCGAGGCGGCGCTCTCGGCCTGCGGATCAGCCTCGGCCACCACCTTGCCGCGGCGCAGGATGGTGGCGTCGTGGCACAGCCGCCGTACCTCGTCCAGCCGGTGCGAGATGTACAACACCGCGCAGCCGTCGTCGGCCAGCCGGCGCAGGGTAACGAACAGCCGGTCCGCCTCCTGCGGCGTAAGCACCGCGGTCGGCTCATCCATGATCAGCAGCCGTGGCTCCTGCAGCAGGCAGCGCACGATCTCGATCCGCTGTCGTTCGCCGACCGACAGGGCCGCGACCAGCGCGGTCGGCTCCAGCGGCAGGCCATACTCGCGCGACACGCGCGTGATTCGCGCGGCGAGCGCGGCCGGATCGAACGCGCCGCGCAGGGCGAGGGCGATGTTCTCCACTACGGTGAGCGCCTCGAACAGCGAGAAGTGCTGGAACACCATGGCGATGCCGAGCCTCCGGGCGGCCGCCGGATTGGCGATGGTGACCGCCCGCCCACGCCAGTGCAGGCTGCCCGCGGTAGGCTGCAGCGCGCCGTACATGATCTTGACCAGGGTCGACTTGCCGGCGCCGTTCTCGCCGAGCAGGGCGTGGATCCGGCCGGAGCGCAGGCGCAGGGAGACCCGGTCATTGGCGGTGAAATCGCCGAACAACTTCACGACGTCGCGCGCCTCCAGGAGGTACTCGCCGCCGGCCTCGCGTCGCTCGCTCATCCCTCCTCCTCTGCCGAGCCGGTGTGCTGATCGGGAATCGTGCCGTCGGTGCCGGGTCCCCCGGCGTCGCCGTCCCCGTTGGCAGCATACCTGGCCGATCCCTTCCACTTCCATCGATGGCGGTGTTCCACAGCAATCTCGGTGAGTGGCTGTCTTACGACTGCCGGTT
>CAYFXT010000289.1:0-3565 GCA_964346995.1 uncultured Spirochaetaceae bacterium
ACCCCTCCGTTCTACGAACGTCACCTCGTCATGCGGCTGAAGACCATACTTCTCGCGGAGCTTCTTGGGAATCGTCACTTGGCCCCGTTCACCGATACGCATACAAATCACCTGTATACATTTCCAAAGTATGTCAATACGGTGACGGGAGAGCCTCCGCGTCCCGGCAGCCCGGCCGCGCTGACCGGCACTTGCCGCCGGTGCCCACGTGGCCCGAGCTGTTCCCGGGTGCCCGTGGCGCGCATCTCCCGCCGTCCGGTTACCCGCTGCGCGGATGGGGCGACTTCCGGGCCGGTTCATGGTACAGTCTCTGGTAACGGGGAAAGCATCATGAAGAAGCGAATCGTATGGCTGGCGCTCCTTGCGCTGGCGGTCGTATTCTCCGGCTGCCGGATAACGGTCCACTCCGGGGTTGAAATAGTGGCGCCAAGCTCACTCGTGGGGTATAGCTTGGTGCTCACGAACAGCACACGATCAGGCGTCCTGCCCGCTGATCAGGAGACGTACCACTTCAAGAGCACGAGTGTGGCACTCAACGCGAGTTTCGACCAAGCGCGAAGTTGGTCCTACGAGCGGAAGTATGCTGACACCGCGACCGTCTCGGTAATCTTCGCGCTCGACGGATCCACTGATTTGATAATCGAGTGCGACCTCATCTTCGACAGCAAACTGGGCGGCACCCACCAGTGCGAATACGTCCATAGAACCTCTACGATAATGCTGGAATTGACGGTGAAGGGATCCAGCGAAGGGACATTCCGCATCGAGGAGATCCCTTGATGAACTGCTGCACGAGGGCCATTACTGCGCAATACGACATCGTTGTTCACCACCTGTCGTACGTTGTGCAGCGACGTCGGATTGTCCCAGCACATCCAGCGATGATGATTCGGCGAGTCGAGTCGCTACCCTGCCCGAACGATACCTGACCAACCCCTGTCGCTGCAGGTCGTTGGGTCGTGCCGGGTGCATTCCCACCACGGGACAAGCCGCCCCGCGTGTGAGCGCTCTACCAGTTGGCGGGAAATGTACCCGGTTCAGGCGAGCTGGTAGATGCGCTCCGCGTTTTCGTGCAGGAGTTTGTGCTGGAGGCGTTCGGGGCGCGTGCTGACGATCTCGCGCAGCGCGGTGATCCACTCGCCCAGGCTCGCTCCAAAGGTGCACACGGGCCAGTCGCTGCCGAACACGATGCGGTCCTCTCCGAAGCTGTCGATGCAGTGGTTGACCGCTGGAGCGAGGTCGGCGGCCGACCAGCCGGGAGCGGCGCGCGCCACGATGCCGGAGATCTTGCACACCACGTTGGGCAGCGCGCCCACCGTCTGCATGTCGTCGAGCCACTGCTCCCGCGTGTGGCCGTAAACCGGGTGGTCGGGATTGCCGCCGTTGCCGGCCACGATGTGCGGGTCGGCGTTGCCGCAGTGGTCGAGAATGAAGGTCATGTCGGCACATCTCCCAGCCAGCTCGGCGGCGGCGGGCAGACCTGCCGGGCGGATGCAGATGTCGAACAGCAGGCCGTTCGCGCCCAGCTTGCGCACGTCGTCGACGAACGCATCCTGCAGGCAGAAGTCGTCCGGCAGGTTCGGCGGGTGCAGCACCAGGCGTGCGCCCTTGGCAAACGGGTTGGCGGCCAGGGCGTCGACGGTGGCCGGGAACTCGACGCTCCCGGGGGTGGCGCCGAATACCGCGCCGCTGGTGGGCGCCCCGGGGTCGCGACACAACGCGGTGATCAACTCGCGCTCGCGCGGACGTTCGGACGGCGCCACGTCCACCTCCATGTAGACCGCCTTGGCCACGCCGTGGCCGGCGACCTCGCGCAGGTAATCGTCGATGCGGTGGTGGCGCGCGAGTTGCGGCGCCTCGTCGAGCCACGGCAGGTTCAACAGATCGAGGTCCCAGAGGTGCTGGTGGGTGTCGACAATCGGTATCTGGTTCATAGCCAGACCGTAGCGCACTGCCGCCATCGGCACCAGTCCTGAGGCGACGCGCCACCGCTACGCCGAGCGCAGCTTCGGGGCCACCGCCGCGGCGACGAGGCCGGTAAGCGCCACCATCGCTCCAGTAGCGGCCAGCGCCCACTGCACGCCGAAGGTTTCCGCAGCGCCGCCGAGGGCCAGGTAACCTACCCACCCGAAGCCGATCGCGAACACCCACCCGCCGATGGCTCGGCCACGCATCTCGTCCGGCACGTATTGCTGCAGCAGAATCCACTGCATCGCGTCGAAGGCTGCCGCCATCGCCCCCACGCCGGTGATCAGGACCAGCGACAACGCGAACACGCCGGAGGAGGCGAACGACAGCAGGAACGCGCCATAGCCGAGGGTGATGCCGACCAGCAACAGGCCCTTGCGACGGATGTTGCCGACCGCGGTCAGAGCGAGCACCCCCGCCAACGAACCGAAGCCGGCCATCGTGCTCAACATGCCTAACCCCACCTCGGCCACCTGCAGCACGTCGCGGGCCACCGCGGGCAACACCGAGTGGTAGGCGAACCCGAACATCTCCACGAGCACCGCCAGCGCCAGCAGCGTCCTCACCAACGGGACGGAGAACATCACCCGCAACCCGTCGACTACATCCCTCATTACGGAGGTGTCGCGGGGGCCGGCCGGCGGCGTTCGCGACACCACGGGGCGCATCGTTGCGACCACCAGCCCGCCGATCAGAGATACGATCGCACCTGCGAACATGGCGGCGGGGATCCCGTAGGTGGCGATCACGACACCGCCGATCAGCCCTCCCAAAGCCCCCACTCCCCTGGCACCGACCGACTGCAACGCGACCGCATTCATCGCGGAGCGGCGCGGAACGGTATCGGTCACGAGCGCTTGTGTGGACGGGGTCTCGAACGAATGCCCGACGCCGGCAAGCGCGATCAGCACGAACGCGATCCAGAGCGGTTCGAGGCCCGACAGGGCGAAAGTCGCCAGCAGCGCCAGCAACAGCGCCCGATACGCGGCCGCGATCCCAAGCAGCCGATTGCGCGGCATCCGGTCGCTGATCGCTCCGGCTATCGGCGCCGCGATCAGTCCCGGCGCCTGCCGAGCCGCAAACGACGCGGCGGTGAGGAACACCGATTCAGTCTCGGTCAGAATCAGCCATCCAACGGCGAGGCGTTCGGCCCACATGGCCAGCGCGATCAGCACTCCGGAGACCCACACCCGCCGGAACGCCGGGTAACGGAATGCGCCCGGTGCCGCGCTCAGCCGTGGATTGCGCACCACCGCCGCCGCTGCCTCACTTGGCCGCGACTTCCTTGGCCGCGGCGGGCCGTGCCTGAATACACCCGCCAGAGAGCGATCCCTGCGTATCGATCAAATGGGTTGCGTCGATCATCGGCCTCCACCTCGCCGCGTCCAACCGAATCGGGTCGCTCGTGGCTGGCACTATACCCGCCTGGCGCGCGGTTGGCGCGTTGTTGCGGTACGCGCCAGAAGCCTGAGTTGGCTCACGGGCTCGTCATTTCCTGCCCGCGAATTTGTGACCACTCAATTTCGTACACACCCCTGAGGAGCAGCAATTCTCGATGAGCGGCGGTAGCGGTCCGAGATAGGCAGTCTGGGGGTAG
>CAYFXT010000290.1:0-3540 GCA_964346995.1 uncultured Spirochaetaceae bacterium
GGCAGCGGCACTCAGTCGAACATGAACGTGAACGAGGTGATCTCCAACCGCGCCATCGATCTTGCGGGTGGAGTGCCGGGCAGCAAGGATCCGGTGCATCCCAACGATCACGTCAACCTGTCGCAGTCCTCCAACGACACCTTCCCGACGGCGATGCACATTGCCGCGGTGACCGCGTTACGCGAACGGCTCCTGCCCGCGCTGCGGGATCTCGGCGCGGTGCTGGATGCCAAGAGTCGCGAATTCGCCGACGTCGTCAAGATCGGGCGCACCCACCTGATGGACGCGGTGCCGCTGACGCTGGGCCAGGAGTTCTCCGGTTACGCCGTGCAGGTGCAGCGCGGCGCCGAGCGCGTGGCGGCGAGCGAACCGGCGCTGCTGGAACTGGCGCTCGGCGGCACCGCCGTGGGGACCGGCCTCAACAGCCACCCGCGGTTCGCGGCGCGCGTGGCCGAGGTGATCGCATCGCTGACCGGCTATCCATTCACCAGCGCCCCCAACAAGTTCGAGGCGCTGGCCGCGCACGACGCCGTCGTGACCACCAGCGGCACTCTGAAGACGGTCGCCGCCGGATTGATGAAGGTGGCCAACGACGTGCGCTGGCTGGCATCCGGTCCGCGCAGCGGCATCGGCGAACTGACCATCCCACCCAACGAGCCGGGCAGCTCGATCATGCCGGGCAAGGTCAACCCGACGCAGGTGGAGGCGCTGACCATGGTGGCGGTGCAGGTGATGGGCAACGACGCCGCCATCGGCTTCGCGGGCGCGTCCGGCAACTTCGAGCTCAACGTCTACAAGCCGCTGCTGATCTACAACCTGCTGCAATCGATAGCGCTGCTGGCTGACGCGGCCGACAGTTTCCGCCGCCACTGCGTGGTCGGCATCGGTGCCGACCGGACGCGTATCGCGGCGCTGGTGGAGCAGTCGCTGATGCTGGTCACCGCGCTGGCCCCGCACATCGGTTACGACAAGGCGGCGGAAATCGCCAAGCACGCCCACGCTACGGGCGCTACGCTGCGGGAAGCTGCCCTGGCGCTGCGCCACGTCACGGCGGAACAGTTCGACGGCTGGGTCCGGCCGGAGCGAATGACGCGCGCCGGCGACTGACAGAGGCGAACGGTGGCGGCGGTACAGCGATTGCGCGACGACGTGGCGGAACTGGCCCATGCCGAGGGCCGCAAGCCGGGTACGCTGGGCCACCGCCGCGCCGAGCACTACCTGGTAGAGCGCCTGCACGCCATCGGTCTGTCGCCCTACCGCGGCGACTCGTTCCGGTTGCCGTTCGCCATCCCGTCCGGGCTGCAGGGGAACATCGCGCCCGAAGGCATGAACCTGGTGGCGGTGGCGGCCGGGAGCCGGCGCGAGGCGCCGCCGCTGCTGTTGGGGGCGCACTACGACAGCCTGCTGGAAGCGCCCTGCGCCGACGACAACGCGGCGGCCGTGGCGATCGTGCTGGAAGTGGCGCTGGAGCTGGTCGCCCGTCCGCTGACGCGCGACGTGCTGGTGGCGCTGTTCGACACCGAGGAGCAGCCCTACGCCGGGACTTCGGGCATGGGCAGCATCCATTTCCATGACCGGCAGATGGACAGTCGGGGCGTGGCCTGCGCCGTGATCCAGGACCTGACCGGTCACGTCGTGTCGTTGCGAGCCGGCGACAAGAAGCGGCGGCTGCCGCGCGTGGGAGGTCTGCTGTTCATGACCGGGGCAGAGTCGCACGGCGAACTCGCCGGCGCGGTGGCGGCGTGCCGGCGACCCTGGCGGTTGCCGCTGATCGCCGTCCTCAACCGCTACATCGGCGACGTGAGCGACCACCGGCCGTTTCGTCGTGCCGGGAAGCCCTACCTGTTCTTCTCGTGCGGCCGCTGGGAGCACTACCACAAGGAGAGCGATACCCCGGAGCGCCTCAACTACCGCAAGATGCGCCGCATCGCCCGCTACCTGACCGCGCTGCTCGCCCGGCTCGATGCGCTGTCCTACAGCGACCGGCAGCCGGCCGACACCACCGCATTCGAGGTGAGCAGTCTGCGTTCCGCGTTCGGCCCGTGGCTGCCGCTGGTGCGCCGTCTGCTGAAGCTCGGCAAGATCGAAACGCGCGAAGACATGGACCGGATCGCCGACGCCTTGCTGAGGTCGGGGCTGTGACCTCGAATACGGTGTATCGTGCCGGGTCATGGAGTTGTCCCACAGCGTTACGTCGCCGGGCGCAGCGCTCGCGGGCCTGGGAGGTGCGAATGAAACGAACGGTCGCGGGATTGGTGGCGGGGCTGGTCGCGTCGCTGGCGTTTGCCGGCGGTGGGGCGGAAGCCGGCGGCGGGGTGCCGGCTACGCTACGCATCGGTACGGAGGGCCACTATCCGCCGTTCAACTCCATCGACGAGTCGGGGGAGCTCAAGGGCTTCGATGTCGACATCGCACTGGCGCTGTGCGATCAGTTGGAGGTGGAATGCGAACTGGTGGCGCAGGACTGGGACGGCATCATCCCCGCGCTGTTGGCCAGGAAGTACGACGCCATCGTGGCCAGCATGTCGATCACCGACGAGCGCAAGAAGGTGGTCAGCTTCACCGACCGGTACTACAGCAATCAGGTGCGCTTCCTGGCTGCGAAGAACTCCAGGTTCGATCCGGCGTACCTGAGCGGCAAGACCATCGGCACCCAACGCGCGACCGTGGCCGCAAGCTGGCTGGCGGAGAATGCCGCCGCCGCCGACGTCAAGCTGTACGAAACCCAGGAGGACGTGTTCCTGGATCTGACTGCGGGCCGACTCGATGCGGTATTCGGCGACGGTCTGATGCTGTACGAATGGCTGCTGAACGACGGCAGCGACGAATTCCACCTGGTGGGTGACGGCTACAGCCTGGACGAGGGTATCGGCATCGCAGTGCGCAAGGAGGACGACGAATTGCGCGAAGCGCTCAACGCCGCGCTGGCGGAAATCCTCGCCGACGGTACGTACGCCAAGATCAACGCGAAGTACTTCCCCTTCAGTATCCGCCCGCTGTAGACGCTCTCTCGCGGGCCAACCCTGCTCGGAGTTCGGCAGGCAGGTCTGCCACGAGTTCACTCTGGAATTCCGGCTCAGGTTCTCGGTACGGTAACGACATGCGGCGAGAGTCGGGCACGCCAACGCAGCATTGGACGCACGAGATTCCTCGGTACGTTGCCAACGTCCAGCGCGTCGTCGTCGTCCTGGTGCTGATGATCGTGCTGACCCTGCTCGGGGTGATGATTGCGCGGCTCGGGTGGCTGCTCGGCGTGGAGCTGCTGAGCACCCCGATCGAGCAACTGACCGCGGACCAGTTCCTGAGCCTGTTCAGCTTCATGCTCCTGGTGTTGATCGGCGTGGAGTTGGTCGAGGCGGTGCAGTTGTTCCTGTCCGATGCGCACGTGCACGTCGAGTTCCTGATTCTCATCGCCTTGACCGCAATCTGCCGGAAGATCCTCATCCTGGACGTCACCAAGGCACCGGCGCTCACCCTGGTCGGGATTGCCGCCCTGGTGGTTGCCCTCGCCGGCGCCTACTTCCTGATCAGGGGCCGCCT
>CAYFXT010000291.1:0-3515 GCA_964346995.1 uncultured Spirochaetaceae bacterium
GCTCCGACCGCTTCGAACGCGAAGTCCACGCCGCGACCGCCGGTGAGGTCGCGCACCTGGTTGTGCGCGTCGTCTCCCGCGACCACGCCGTCGGTGGCGCCGAACTGGCGTGCGATCTCCAGCTTGACCGGGTCGGTGTCCACGGCGATGATCGGGTGGGCGCCGCTCAGGCGCGCGCCCTGCACCACGTTCAGCCCCACGCCGCCGCAGCCGTACACCGCCACGCTCTCACCGGGACGGATGTCTACCGTGTTCATCGCCGCCCCGACGCCGGTGGTCACCGCGCAGCCCACCAGGGCCGCGACGTCGAACGAGATCTCCTCCGGTATCGGCACGCACGACTGCTCGGGCGCAATCGCCTGCTCGGCGAAGGTGGACACGACACTGAACTGGTTCACCCGCTCGCCATTGAGCCGTAGACGCGTGCTGCCGTCATGCATGGTGCCGTTGTGCCAGTACCACATGGTTTCGCACAGCCCGTTCTGGCCGCGCAGGCAGTAGAAGCAGGCTCCGCACGAGGGCGCCCAGTTGAGAATGACGCGCTGGCCCGGTTTGACGCGCGTCACCTGGCTGCCCACCTCCTCCACGACGCCGGCGCCCTCGTGCCCCAGTACCACCGGTTTGGGGCGGTTGAGCTTGCCCGTCACGAAGTGCCAGTCGCTGTGGCAGGTGCCGGCCGCGGCGAGTCGTACCTTCACCTCGTTCGGCTCCGGCGGCAGCAACTCCAACTCCTCGATGACGAACGGACCTCCTACCTCATACAATACCGCTGCTTTCATTTCTCGACGCCTCGCGAAGCACCCTACCAGAGGACTGCCGCTCAGCGCCAGCCGTCGCGAGCTACTTCCTGACGTACCGGTGGCCGCTCATGATGGCGCGCACTTCCTCCAGACCCTCTGCTTTCAACAACTGCCCGACCCGGTCCTCTTCCTTGGCCAGCAGCAGCTTGGCGTTGGTAACTACCTCTTCGAGGCGGTTGGCGGGAAACTTGACCGCGCCGTTCTCATCCATATGCACGATGTCGCCCGGCGCCACGTCCATGCCGCACAGGTTGACCGGCACCTGGATTGCTTGCAGCGACTGCGGGCCGTGGCCGGCGCAGATGCCGCGCGTCAGGTACTGGAACTTCATCGGGCGAATCTCGTGGATGTCGCGCGAGGGGCCGTTGGTCACTGCGCCGATGGCGCCGCAGGCGCGCAGCGCGGAGGTCATGTTGCCGCCGGACAGCCCCACCTTGTCAGCCAGTGCCGGGGGAAAGCGCTGTTCGAAGCAGAAGATGGAGGGCGCCTCCAGCTTGTCCGCCGCCTCCAGCACGTCCATCAGCGACACACCCGAGTAGCCGGGATCGGTGATGCTGTAGGTGCAGGTGACCGCGTAGCCAGCGATCGGGCCCAGTTCCGGGTACCAGCACATCAGCCGGTTGTCGGTATACCAGTTCGCTTCCCAGGGATGGTACAGCTCGAGACACAATTCGTCTCCGGGATAGGTGGCGACTACGTTCGTGATCGTGGGGGTATCGATCTGCCTGAGCTCGTCCAGCAGTTCCAGGTCTGACATCGTTTCTCTCCTTAGTACACCGGCGATCTGGTCGCGCATGTCGGGCCAAGCCTATCACAACACACGCCATCACTACCGGCGGGTGCACTCCCACCGAGCGGTAGAGCGCTCACGCGCAGGTCGGCTCGTCCCCTAGCCGTGTCTGATTCGTACTGCTACCACAGCGGAATGCACCCGATCTGCATTCGCGTTGTCACCCCGATTCGCGGATTGATAGATTGGGCGACGACCCACCGCTCGATTCGCTGATGGCAGTATTCTGGCTCACCGGCATGCCCTGTTCCGGCAAGACGACCATCGGTCGCGCACTCGTGGAGCGCCTGGGAGAGCTTGGCCGCGTGGCGTGTCTGATCGACGGCGACGTAGTGCGTCGCGGCGCGCTGAGCCGCGGGCTCGGCTTTACCACGGCCGACCGGCTGGAGAACGTGCGCCGTGTCGCCGGCTTGGCCGATCGTCTGGCGCGTGACATCGACGTGGTGGTGGCAATGGTGTCGCCGACCGAGCAGATCCGGGCTCCGGCGCGGGCGCTGCGCGGTCTGGTCATGGTGGGACTTCGTTGCCCGTCGGTGGTGGCCCGCCAGCGCGACGTCAAGCAGGTGTATCGGCGCGTCTGGGACGCCGCAACCTACGAGCCGCCCGATTGCGCCGATTGTATCATCGACACCAGCCGCGCCGACGTCGATGAATGCGTCGAACAGATCCTGTACGCCGCCCGGATCAGTACTGCCGGATCGGGGCAGTAGGTCACGATGCCTGCGGGGGCGGGAGGTCGGGCACGAAGACGAAGTTCGGGTCCTTGCGTTGGCGGCTGATGATGGGGAGCATCTCCGCCCAGGCGCGGTACAGCCCGCGCGGTGCGCGCGGCAGGTCCGGTTGGATAGCCTGTCTGAGCTTGGCCAGGTTGTAGAACGGCACGCTCGGATACATGTGGTGCTCGATGTGATAGTTCATGTGCCAGTAAAGGAATCCGAACACCGGCCCGAGCACTACGGTACGGCAGCACAGGCGGAAGTCGGGCGTGTTGGAACGGAGCCCGGAGTGTTGTGTTTCGATGAACATGTTGCTCAACCACGGCGCCAACCAGCGCGCGAAGGTCACGATCAAGAGCAGGATCCAGAGGTCGAGAGCGACGAACACGATCGCCAGCGCCAGATGTCCGAACAGCACAATGCGCGCCCACCGGAACAGGGCGGCGCGCTTGGCGGCATCGCCGTGGCCCGCGGGTGGGTCGGCGAAGCAGCGCTGCTCCCATACGGACGAGCCGGCGCCGCCGTTGGCATGCTCGGTGGCGCTGCTCGTTTCGGGCAGTCTCGATGAGCCGCCGGCCAGCCGGCCGCGACTCCAGCGCACCATGTGGCCGATCTCGGCCACCATGTTGGGAACCGCCAGCACGAACTGGGTGAGCCACTGCACGGGCCGGAACACGCGCGGGAGCTGCACCTCCAGATCCAGTTCATCGTGGACCGTGTACTGATGATGGCGCACGTGGCTGGCGCGAAAGTACTCGGGGCTCGACCAGCACAGGAAATTGCACACCCGCAGAAAGCTCTCGTTGAGCAGCCTCGACCGGAACACGGTCCGGTGCGCGAGCTCGTGCCGCGAGTGCTGCAGCGTGCGGTAGACCGTGCCGTGCACGAACAGCGCCAGGAGGAGCCAGGGCCAGCTCAGATGCAGGTGCACCAGGAACACCCCCGTCCCGGTGACCGCAAGCAGACCCAGATACCCCGACGCGAACAGGAACGGCCGGAGATTCGAGCGTCGGGACAGCTCCCGCAGCCGGGAAATCGGCAGTGGCGAACGGTACCATCGAACCCTCTGGTTGATGGCCCAGTCATGTTCCAATTGAGCGACTGCAGTTGACATCGGCAAAACATCCTTACCCGTCGACGACGACCGGCGCCCGTGGTTGGCGAAGGGACGCCGGGTTGAGCCGGCGTCCCTGGTTCACGGGCATCCGA
>CAYFXT010000292.1:0-3469 GCA_964346995.1 uncultured Spirochaetaceae bacterium
ACGACATCCTGTATGCTGAGTCGGTGATCGTCGATTTCGATGGCTTCCGAGCGCGGGATCACGTCAACCTGATGGTGCGCAAAGGGGAACTACGCTGCCTGATCGGCCCCAACGGCGCCGGCAAGACCACCCTTCTGGATGTGATCTGCGGCAAGGTCAAGCCGATGGAGGGACGCGTGCAGTTCGCCAACGAGATCGACCTGCTGGCACACGACCAGCACGCCATCGCGCGCCTGGGGATCAGTCGCAAGTTCCAGGCGCCGTCCGTATTCGACAGTCTCACCGTGCAGCAGAACATGACACTGGCGGCCGAGGTGCCGAGCGGCTTTGTGGCGACTACCTTCCACCGCGAAGGACGCGCCGCCCAACGCCGCATCGGCGAGGTACTGGAGATGGTTGGGCTGACCGACAAGCGCGGCGTCGTGGCCGGCACGCTGGCGCATGGCGAGAAGCAGTGGCTGGAGCTGGGCATGACGATCGTGCGGGATCCCGAGTTGCTGCTGGTCGATGAGCCGGTTGCCGGCATGACCGCGGGCGAGCGGGAACGTACCGGGGAGATCCTGGAGGCGATCGCCAGCGAACGCTCGGTGGTGGTGGTGGAGCACGACATGCAGTTCGTGAGCCGGTTTTCGCGTCTGGTTACGGTGCTGCACGCCGGTCGGGTGATCTGCGAGGGCGACTTCGCCACCGTGAAGAGCGACCCCACCGTGATCGACGTTTACCTGGGGCGGGATCCGGGAGGAGAAGATGCTGCTTGAAACGCGCGGGTTACGCGCCGGATACGGCAGCTCGGTGGTGGTGCATGACCTCGATCTTGCGGTCGCTCCCGGAGAGGTGGTGGCGGTGATGGGACGCAACGGGGTCGGAAAATCCACCCTCATGAAGACGCTCATGGGGGTGCTCGGCGCCAGCGGCGGATCGATCACATTTGCCGCCGACGACGTAACCCGCTGGACCGCGGACCGGCGCTCCCGCGCCGGCATCGGCTACGTACCGCAGGGACGCGAAATCTTCCCGTTCCTGACCGTTGCCGAGAATCTCTACCTCGGCCTGGAGGCGCGTAGCCGCACGCGCAACCACTCCCCGCCGTGGCTGTTCGAGCTGTTCCCCGCTCTGGCCGATATTCTGGGACGGCAGGGCGGTGACCTGAGCGGCGGCCAGCAGCAGCAGCTCGCCATCGCCCGGGTGCTGATCACCGGCCCGCGCCTGCTGCTGCTGGACGAGCCGACCGAGGGCATTCAACCGTCGATCGTGCAGGAAATCGAACGCGCGATCCGCGCGATCCGCGACCGGGGCGAGTTGGCGATCCTGCTGGTGGAGCAGTCGCTCGACTTCACCCTGCGACTGGCCGACCGCGTATACGTGATGGACCAGGGGACCTTCGTCCACGAAGGGCGCACGGGCGCGGCGAACCGCACGGTCGTGGAGCGTCACCTGATGCTGTAGAGGTGAGCAATGTTTACGCCGCGCGAACGAGAAAAACTGCTGCTGTCGGTTGCTGCGATGGTCGCACGCGACCGGCTCGGACGCGGAATCAAGCTCAATTACCCGGAGGCTACCGCGATGATTGCAACCCAGATCATGGAGTGGGCGCGGGAGGGACGGTCGTTGCCCGACATCGTCGAGCTCGGCCCGACGATCCTGTCCGCCGGGCAGGTGATGAGCGGCGTGCCGGAGATGATCCCCAGCGTGCAGGTGGAGGCGACCTTTCCGGACGGCACCAAGCTGGTGACCCTGCACCATCCGATCCAATGAGAAGACGGTACGGTCGCTTCGCGACAGGAAAGCGGTCGAAAATCGACGGGCACGGGCAGACACCGCCATGACACGAATCGTACCAGCCGCCGGAACGCCGGACGCCGGCGGCGCGGCGGATCGCGAACACAACGCGGGTAACGGCTGGGCACCGGGACAGATCTGGACGGCGCGCAACTCGTGGCGCAGCCTGCCGAATCGGGAAACCGTACAACTCCAGGTGGCCAACACCGGCGACCGGCCCATCCAGGTGGGCAGTCACTTTCATTTCTTCGAGGTGAACCGCGCCCTGGTGTTCGACCGCGGCCAGGCGTACGGGATGAAGCTTGCCATTCCGGCCGGTACGGCGGTGCGCTTCGAGCCGGGCCAGCGCCATCTGATAAAGCTGGTGGCACTGGGCGGCGAGCGCGTGTGCCACGGCCTCAATGGTCTCGTTGGCGGGGCGCTCGACGACCGGGCCGTCCGCACGGCCGCGATGGACCGGATGCGGGAAGGGGGATTCGGCGATGGATGAGTCGGCACGGCCACGCCGCGACCGGCAGGACGACGAGAATCGACACACCGGCATCGTTGGTTCGCCGTCACTTTCGGGGCAGCGTGCGCGCAACGGCCGCAACGGTTTCGCCAGTACCGGGAGAGGCCACGCCGGCATGTTCGGCCCGACCACCGGTGACCGCCTGCGGCTCGCCGATACCGAGTTGATCCTGCAGGTGGAGGAGGATCGCACCATCTCCGGCGACGAGGTGAAATTCGGTGGCGGCAAGGTGATTCGCGACGGCATGGGCCAGGACCCGCGCGCCAGCCGCGCAGCCGGTGCTCCCGATCTGGTCATCACCAATGCGCTGATCGTCGACTACACCGGCATCTACAAGGCCGACGTCGGCGTCCGCGACGGACTGATCTCGGGACTGGGGAAAGCCGGCAATCCCGGCCTGCAGGACGGCGTCGACCCGGCTCTGGCAATCGGCCCCGGCACCGAGGTGGTTGCCGGCGAAGGAATGATCTGCACCGCCGGTGGCATCGACAGCCACATCCACTTCATCTGCCCCCAGCTCATCGAATCCGCACTGACCAGCGGCGTCACCACACTGCTCGGCGGCGGCACGGGCCCCGCACACGGTACCCTCGCCACCACCTGCACGCCCGGCGCGTGGAACCTCGCCCGTATGCTGGAAGCGGCCGAGGCGTATCCGGTCAACCTCGGATTCTTCGGCAAGGGCAACAGCTCGCTGCCGGAGCCGCTCCGCGAGCAGGTCATGGCGGGCGCCTGCGGGCTGAAGCTGCATGAGGATTGGGGCACCACGCCGGCGGCGATCGACTGCTGTCTCGGGGTGGCCGACGAGACCGACGTACAGGTGGCGATCCACACCGACACCCTGAACGAAGCGGGCTTCGTCGAGGACACCATCCGGGCGTTCCGTGGGCGCACGATCCACACCTTCCACTCCGAGGGCGCCGGCGGCGGCCACGCGCCCGACATCCTGCGCGTCTGCGGCGAGCCGAACGTGCTGCCGAGCTCGACCAATCCCACACGCCCCTTTACCGTCAACACGGTAGCCGAACACCGCGACATGCTGATGGTATGCCACCACCTCGACCCTTCGATTCCAGAGGACGTCGCGTTCGCAGACAGCCGGATTCGACCGCAGACGATCGCCGCCGAGGATATCCTCCACGACCTCGGCGCCATCAGCATCATGGCCAGCGACAGTCA
>CAYFXT010000293.1:0-3464 GCA_964346995.1 uncultured Spirochaetaceae bacterium
GGCTGTGGGGCGGGATGGTGTCGCGGTCGGTGGCGGTGCTGGCGGTGGCGATCACGGTGCTGCTGGGGTCGTTGATCGGGGCGGTGTCCGGCTACTTCGGGGGCTGGGTGGACAACCTGATCCAGCGCGTCATCGAGGTGCTGGCGTCGTTCCCTCGCCTGCCGTTGTGGATGGCGCTGGCGGCGGTGATTCCGCCGGAGTTTCAGGGGGTGGCACTGTACGCCGGCATGGCGGTGATCCTGGCAATCATCGGCTGGGGACGGCTGGCGCGACAGGTGCGCGGCAAGGTGCTGCAGCTCCGCCAGATGGAATACGTGGTGGGCGCTCGGGCGCTGGGGGCATCGGCGCCGCGGGTGATCGGTAAGTACATCGTTCCCAACGCCTCCAGCCACATCATCGTGATGGCCACCCTGTACGTACCCGAGTACCTGCTGGTAGAGAGCAGCCTGAGCTTCCTCGGCATCGGCCTGACGCCGCCACTGACCAGTTGGGGCGTGCTGCTTTCCGACGCCCAGAAGGTGCGCGTGGTGCTGCAGTATCCGTGGCTGCTGATACCGGGCCTGTTCATCTGCGTCGCCATGCTCGCCTTCAACTTCGTCGGCGACGCCGTCCGCGACGCGTTCGAAACCCGCCACCTGTAGTCGAGGTCGGTTTGCCTTCCGAGTGCCGTAAGGACACCCGCAGGACGAGCTGCGGGGCAGCGTCCTGTTGCTCGGCGACATCGCGTCCCCCGTGCTGCCCTCCGCAACGTGGGGGGAGTGGGGGCGGCAGTTGCGGGCGGTATCGGTCAGCCGCGCACGGCGACGAAGAACAGGCGCCGGAACGGGTACAGGGTGCTGCCGTCGGAGCGCCTCGGGTAGGCACCCCGGAGCCGTTCGCGGTACTTGTTGCGGAAGGTTTCCCGGTCGGCGTGGCCGAGGCCGGCAAGGATCGGGCGCAGGCCGGTGGCGGTGACCCACTCCAGCACGGGGTCGGAGCCGGTGAGGGCGTGCAGGTATTCGGTGGACCAGACATCGAGGTGGGAAGCGTCGGGCGCCAGCAGGTCGTAGTAGTAGTCGGGATTGCGCAGCCAGCGATTCTCTACCGCTTGGCGCAGCACGGGGCCGCCGAGCGGGGTGCCGCCCGCACCGCCATCGGCAAGCGTCTCCCGCATGATGCGATGCGATGGCAGGTCCCAACTCAGCGGCGCCTGCACCGCCAGACACCCGCCGGCCGGCACCAGCGACCAGAGGCGAGGGATCAGTTGGTGGTGGTCGGGCAGCCACTGAATCACCGCGTTGGAGAACAGCAGCGACGGGGTGGCATCCGGTTGCCACTCCGCCAGATCGGTCTGTTCCCACTGCACACGGGAGGGAGTCTCGCGCGCCTGCGCCAGCATCTGCGGGGAGTTGTCCAGCCCCACCACGTCAGCGCCGGGCCACCGGTCGGCGAGCATACGGGTGATGTGGCCGCTGCCGCAGCCGAGGTCGTAGACGCGCCGCGGGTCCGCCAGCGGCACCCGTGCCAGCAGGTCCAGGGCAGGCCGCAGGCGGTGATCGGAGACCTTGAGATACTGTGCGGGATCCCACGATTCGCCGGCGATGTCGCGCGCGTGTGGTGCCGATCGGGTCATGGTGAATTCGATGTGGGGTCAGATGATACCATACCCGCTCACGATGCCGCGGGCGGCGAATCCGGAAGATCTGGAAGCGACGTCAGTCGGTGCGCGAGGGCGGCAGCACGCTGCGGGCGCCGCGGCATGATCGGCGTGCAAGCAGTACGAGCAGACGCCGCCACGGGACGAGCCGACCCGCGTGTGAGCGCACTTGCCACTTGGCGGAAATGCACCCCGTGCCTGGAGATCCTTTGACACCACCCGCGCTGTCGGGCAGCCTGGGGACGGAAGACGCATGGAACGACCCAACATTCTGCTCCTGATGAGCGATCAGCAGCGCTGGGACACCCTGGGCTGCTACGGCTGCACTGCCATCCCCACACCCGCCCTGGATGGCCTGGCCGCCGCCGGGGTGGTGTTCGAGCGCTGCTACGTAAACGTGCCGATCTGCACCCCGAGCCGTGCCTGCATGCTCACCGGCAAGCTGCCCGCCGGCCACGGCGTGTACCGGATTCACGACACCCTGCCGGATGACCAGGTGCTGGTCCCGGAGCACCTCGCCGGCCTCGGCTATCAGACCGCACTGGTCGGCAAGCTGCACGTGTCGGGGCGCGCGGTGGAATGTGTCCAACGCCACCGACACGATGGGTTCGAGCGCTACGAGTGGAGCATCGATCCGCAGGTCCATCTCGATTCGCCGTTCAACGCGCACGCGGCGTGGCTGCGCGAGCACCATCCCGAGTTTCTGCGCCGGCTCCTGACCGGGTCGCAGGATCATCACCCGGCGGAGGCGCACTTCAGCACCTGGGCGGCGGAGCGGGCCATCGCCTTCCTGGAGGAGCGCGACACGGTGCGGCCGTTCTTCCTCAACGTCAGCCTGTTCGATCCGCACGGCCCCTACTTCGACTACCCGATCGCCGCAGGTGAGCTGGTGGACCGGTCACGGATGGCGCCCATGCAACCGCTCACCGCGGCCCATGAGCCGATCCCGAGCGGTGTGGCGCGTGAGCGCGCGCTGTTCCACTCCGGGCAGGGGAGGGCGTCCGATCCCCGGCGCCGCGACCTCGACGCGATCCGCCACGGCTACCTGGCCTCGATTGCGTTCCTCGACCGGCAGATCGGGCGCATCCTCGCCGAGCTGGAGCGCCGCGATTTGGCGCGCGACACGCTGGTGCTGTTCCTGTCGGATCACGGCGACATGATCGGCGACCTGGAACTGATCGCCAAGGGAGCCTTCTTCTACGATCCCTGCACCCGGGTGCCGATGATCATGCGGTTGCCGGCGGCGGAACTGGCCGGGGCGCGGATACGCGAGCTGGTGCAGCCGCACGACCTGGCGGCCACGCTGCTGCGAGCCGCCGGGATGCCGACCGCCGAGGTCGCCGCGCTGATGCCGCAATCGATGGACCTGGCCGCCCTGGCACGCGCCGGCGCGGACTACCCCGACCGGCGCGACCACGCCATCACCCTGTATCGCAACTCCGGCATCGGGCCGGGCACGCAGGAGTGGGAGCCGCCCATCTACGCTTCCCTGTTTCACGACGGCCGCTACAAGCTGACCCTGTACCAGGATCCGGCGGCGGGCCGTGATCCGGAGGGCGAGCTGTACGACATGGAAGAAGATCCCGGTGAGACCACCAACCTGTGGGCCAATCGCCGGCATGCCGACCGGCGCGACCATCTGATCCACCGGCTGAGCGCGGCGCTGGTCGCCGGCGAGGTGCGGCACGTCGCCGGCCGCGGCGGCACGAGCTGGCCCTACCAACACGACCGGCGGTAGCCGCGGGCAGCCGCCGGATTCGCCACCCTGACGGCCACCAAGCGGGTGGGGGTTGCCCGACGATGCGGTGCAATGCTCACGCCTGCGCTG
>CAYFXT010000294.1:0-3437 GCA_964346995.1 uncultured Spirochaetaceae bacterium
AGAACCGGCTCTGCGGCGGCGCCGGCCTGGAGGTGGATCTGCGCTGGCCCGGCTCCCCCAACCCGCGCGCCATCGGCGCCAGCGTCCGGCTCGCCACTGCTACCGCCACCTACCTGCGTACCGTGCAGAGTACCAGCGGGTACCTGTCCAGCGCCCCCGCGCGCCTCCACTTCGGTCTCCCCGCCGCATCCGACACCCTGGCCATTACGGTCACCTGGCCCGACGGCGCCGTCACCCGCGCTGCGGGAGTCCGCCCCAACACCCTGGTCACCATCCAACGCTGACCAACCGGCCTCACCGCCGCTCCGTTGCCAAGGATGTCGAGCCCCCTCACTCGTGGGCTACGCGGTGGCCACGAGGGGAAGTGAAAGTTCGATCAGCCGGTGCTCGTTACCCAAGCGGGTTCGTCGATCTCGGGGGTGGTGCGGTACAGAACCAGGGGGTCGAGATCGACGCAACGCGTTTCGTCGCGGGTGCCGGCGAGGTCCCAGGCGGCGGTGCCGTTCAGGACGGTGAGGGCACGCCGGAACGACGCGCGGTCGCGCAGCGGCCGAAACACCTGCTGGTCGAGCAGCGGCGCCACGTCGAACTGGTGAATGGAGCCGTCGTCGAAGTAGAGCAGGATGAGGTAACCGTCGCCGGGCGCCGCGATCACCTGCAGCACCTCGGGCAGGTAGTTGGGGTGGTCGGTCAAGACAACCCCTGAATCGAACGCAGCGGCTGCCCGGCACGCGCCAGCTCCCAGTTCTGCATCAGCTCGTCGCCGTGCAGCTCGACCCACGCGAGCACCAGCCGCAGTTGCCGCCGCGGCAGGAAGCCGGCGGTCACGATGCCGTGGCGCATGTCCACCTTGGCCTCGTGCTCCGCGTACTTTGCGTGAAAGTGCGGCGGATCGTGGTCGTTCCAGTACACGAGGATGCGGATGCCATGGAACAGGGCGACGACCGGCATCGGCAAGCGGCGGTCAGCGGCGGCCGGCCACCAGGTCGTCGACCACGCCAGGCTCGGCCAGGGTGGAAGTGTCCCCCAACGCCGCCGGTGAGGTTTCTCCCTCGGCGATCTTGCGCAGGATGCGGCGCATTATTTTGCCGGACCGCGTCTTGGGCAGGGCGGGGGTGAACTGGATCAGGTCGGGGGCGGCGTGCGGGCCGATGTGGCGGCGCACCTCCTGCCGGATCTCCCCCTCCGTGCTGACGGTCGGCTCTTCGCCGGCCATCAGGGTCACGAAGGCGTAGATGCCCTGTCCCTTCACGTCGTGCGGATAGCCGACCACGGCCGCCTCCGCCACCTGCGCGTGCTGGCCGATGGCGCCCTCCACCTCGGCGGTGCCGATGCGGTGGCCGGAGACGTTGAGTACGTCGTCGATGCGGCCGGTGATCCAGTAGTAGCCGTCGGCATCGCGGGTGCAGCCGTCGCCGGTCAGGTAGTAGCCGGGGAACAGGTCGAAGTAGGTCTGCCGGAACCGCTCGTGGTCGCCGAACACCGTGCGCATGATGCCGGGCCAGGCCCGCTTGATGCACAGGTAGCCGGTGGCCGGGTTGCCGGTCAGCTCGGTGCCGTCCTGATCCAGCAGCACCGGCTCCACGCCGAAGAACGGCAGCGTCGCCGAGCCCGGCTTGAGCGGGGTAACCGCCGGAAGCGGCGTGATCAGGATGCCGCCGGTCTCGGTCTGCCACCAGGTGTCGACGATCGGGCAGCGCCCCTCGCCGACGACGTCGAAGTACCACTTCCATTCCGGCTCCTTGATCGGCTCGCCCACGGTGCCAAGCAGGCGCAGCGAGGAGCGGTCATGCGGCGTGACCCACTGGTTGCCCTCGCGCATCAAGGCGCGCAAGGCGGTGGGTGCGGTGTAGAAGATGTTGACGCGGTGCTTGGCCACCACCTGCCAGAAGCGGCCCGGATCGGGGTGGTTGGGCACGCCCTCGAACATGATGGTGATGGCACGATTGGCCAGCGGCCCGTAGATGATGTAGGAGTGGCCGGTAATCCAGCCGATGTCGGCGGTGCACCAGTACACGTCGCCGGGGTGATAGTCGAAGATCAGCTCGTGGGTGTAGGAGGCGTACAGCAGGTAGCCGCCGGTCGTGTGCAGCACTCCCTTCGGCTTGCCGGTGGAGCCGGAGGTGTACAGGATGAACAGCGGATCCTCGGCCCCCATCGGCTCCGGCGGGCAGTCGGCGGCCGCCCCCGCCATCGCCTCGTGCCACCACAGGTCGCGTCCAGCAGCGAACGCCACCTCGTCGCCGGTGCGGCGCACCACCACGAGGTGCTCGATGCTTGGGCACTCGGCGGCCGCCTGATCCGCGTTAGCCTTCATCGGGATGCCGCCCCTCGGGCCGCGCAACGCGGTGTCCTGGGTGATCAGCAGCTTGCAGGTGGAGTCGTTGATGCGGTCGCGCAGCGACTCGGCGGAGAACGCCCCGAACACGATCGAGTGCACCGCGCCGATGCGGGCGCAGGCCAGCATCGCGATCGCCAGCTCCGGCACCATCTGCAGGTAGATGCATACCCGGTCGCCCTTGCGCACGCCCAGCCCCTTGAGCACGTTGCCGAACTTCTGCACCTGCTCCAGCAGCTCGGCGAAGGTCAGACAGGAGTCCTCGTCCGGGTCGTTGCCTTCCCAAATGATGGCCGTATCGGCGCCATGGCCCGCCTCGATGTGGCGGTCGACGCAGTTGTAGCAGGCGTTGAGCGTGGCGCCCTGAAACCATGCGACATCGGCTTTCACGAAGTCGTAGCTGCGCACCTGCTGCCAATGGCTGAACCAGGTGAGCCGCTCGGCAACCTCGGACCAGAAGCCGTCGGGATCGCGCAAGGAGCGGTCGTACCGCTCCCGGTATTGATCGAGACCGTTGACGTGCGCGCGTTCAATCGGATAGGCGGTGGCGCTCGGTACGTAGATGTCTGCCATCTGGCTTAGCCTCCGGGTGTGTGGCATGGCCCTGTACTATAGTACGTCTCGCACACGCCGGCCCTCGTCGACGCGGCATCCCCGCCGCCGGCTGATCGTTGCAACAGCATGCGATCCTCCTGCGCCACCACCCATGTTCAGTCCGTTCGTGAGTCCGGCGTCCTCCTGCACAGCTCCGAATCCTCCAGCGGTGCGTAATTGCAACGGGTCAAGCCCGTAACTACTCGGATTTCGGACGAACTTGAACGGTCGAAAGAACGTCCGGCGGATCTTCTCATCGTGCTCGGCATGTCGACTCCTCCTCCAGCTCGGCCTTGCTTGGCTGATAGTCCTTCGGCGGAGCGCCACGGTTCGCAGATCCGGGATGTACGCTGGCGAGCGGCTATGCGCTTCATGGGTAACCTCCGATACGTTCCAGCTTGGTGCGCAACACCGCCTCGAATTCCTGCCTCTTGACCGTCTCGGCCGAAAGCAGCTTCTCGCTGGAAGCCTCCAGCGATAGAACTTCCCAGTGATGCGCGACGAG
>CAYFXT010000295.1:0-3432 GCA_964346995.1 uncultured Spirochaetaceae bacterium
TCGATCATCACCGATAGCCCGTATCCCTTGTGCCCTTCTGGTCCGCCCAGTGGGATGGCAACCATGTCTTGCAACCGAAGGTCCATACCGTATCATAGCCGCTGTCATGCAGGAACCACGCACCAAGAAGCCCACCGGGTCGCTGATGCTGCGCGTCGAGCCGGAGCGCGCCGCACCGTGAGCAACCCGTACCAGCCTTTGCGGCGCGATGCCGACGAAAAGCCGCGCATCCTGTTCGCGCCGGCCCGCGAGCACACCGAGAAGGTGTTCGCTCCGGAGGTGATGGCGCGCATGGAGGCGCACTTCGACGTGGACCGCAACGACCGCGACACCGACCTCACGGAGTCCGAGTTGCGGGAGCGTATCGCCGGTTGCGACGGCCTCGTTACCGGTTGGGGCGCGAGCGATCCGCGGGTGTTGCGACCGCGGGGCGCCATGGCGTTGACGCCGGCAATCATGGAAGCGGCGGATCGGCTCAGGATCATCGCTCATGCCGCCGGGTCGGTGCGCCAGATGCTCGGCGCGGTGTGGCAGGAATACATCGCCGCGCGCGGCATCTGCGTGTTTACGGCCACCGTCGAGATCGGCTACAACGTGGCGGAAACGGCGGTCGGATTGATGATCATGAGCGCCAAGCGGCTCATGGAGTACGCCCTCCACGTGCGCGACACCGGCGGCTGGCGCAGCCCCGGCCTTCCGGTGGATGAGCAGCACCTGTTCGGCGCCACCGCAGGCATCGTGGGCGCCAGCGACGTCGGGCGCCAGGTGATGCTCCTCCTGCGCTCCTTCGACGTGCACCTCCTGTTGTTCGATCCCTACCTCGATGCAGAGGAGGCGCGTGCGCTGAACGCTGAGAAGGTGGCACTGGACGAGCTGTTCACGCGCGCCGACATCGTGTCGCTGCACGCGCCGAGCATCCCGGAGACCCGGCACATGGTTGGCGCGGCACAGTTGCGGCGGCTGCGTGACGGCGCGCTGCTGGTCAACACCGCGCGGGGTAGCCTGATCGACCAGGAGGCGCTGATCCGCGAGGCGGGCAGCGGGCGCATCCGGGTGGCCCTGGACGTGACCACTCCGGAGCCGCTGCCGGCCGACAGCCCGTTGCGTGCGATGCCCAACGTCATCATCACGCCGCACCTCGCCGGCCAGGGCCGCTACGGCCACACCCGTATCGGCGAGGCCACCATGCATGCGCTGGAGGATTTTTTTGCCGGGCGGACGGTGAAAGGAGCCGTCGCCCACGCCCGCTGGGAGCGTCTGGCATGAGCCGCGCAGTTCCGCTTCGCGACTCCGGTTGGCGACCCGGTTGTGCAGAAGTAAGGTAACGGTCGCGATCGTACCTGGTTGATCGACAGGTGGACAGTTGGAAGCGGCAGCCGTGAGAGTTGTCGCGCCGTTCGTGGTATACTGCCGGCAGGTCGCATGGGTATTCTGACGCAAAGAGACCTGCATCGGCAACTTGCCAGCGCGCTCGGTGTGCGCCGCTTTACCTATCGCGAACTATGCACGATGGAGAGCGCCGGAATCATCGACGGAGAACAGCATGTGGAACTGCTCGACGGTCAGCTCGTCACCGTGACTATTCATCCGCCGCACGCCGCGGCGGTTTCCCACTTGGCGAGGCGATTTCAGCGCGCTCTCGGGGACCTTGCACAGGTCGTGAACCAGGGTCCGCTTCGTCTCTCCGACGATCTGGACGATGTCAACCTCCCGCAGCCTGACCTGATGCTGGTCGCGGAGCCCGAGCGAGTATACCCCGACCATCCCCGTCCCGCGGATGTCTATCTTTTGGTCGAAGTGTCCTATACCACGCTGGACAAGGATCGGAATGTGAAGCTGCCACTGTATGCCACGCATGCCATACCGGAAGTGTGGATCGTCAATCTCGTGGATCGCCAGATCGAAATCCATACGGACCCGCATGGGGACGAGTTCCTGACGCGGACCACCGAGCCGCTCACGGGCCCCGTCGCGCCGCGGCGTTTCCCAACTGCACGGCAGCCGTGGCTGCCCGATGCGATTCTCGACGTTCTGCGCTAGCCCCGACCGGGTTGTCGTGCACGCCGCATGAGTGCGACAGCGAAGCGCCTGCGCTAAACCAGCCGCCGGAAATGTGCATCTTGCGGCCGGTGACGTCCGCCCACAACCGCATCGCGGTCGCCTGGTACGCCGGCGCGGCGGTCTCCCGACCGCGTCGGGGTCGCTGCTCTGGCCGTTAGCATGGGATCGCCCTGGGAATGCACCTATCCGCCTGGAGCAATTGGTGTAGGATGCGCGTCATGGCAACAACCGAGACCCTGCTGACGGCGGAAGTGCCGACCGCCGAAGGGATCGTGCGGGCGCTCGAAGACGCCGGCATCGACATGGTGTTCGGCATCATCGGCGGCAACATGGGACGCCTCTACGATGCCTTGTACGATCATCAGGAGACGATCCGCGCCGTGCTGGTGCGCCACGAGCAGCTCGCGAGCGTGATGGCGGAGGTGTACGGCCGGCTGACCGGTCGGCCCGGGGTGGCGATCGGGCAGGGCGCATTCATGCTCGCCAACGCGCTGCTCGGTACTCTGGAAGCGCACATGGGTAGCTCACCGATGCTGCTGCTGACCGATCTTTCCGATCAGGCCCCCTACTCGCAGCACTCGCCCTACCAGAGCGGCACCGGGGAGTATGGCTCCTTCGATACGCAGCGGGCGCTGGCCGCCGTCACCAAGTACGCCACCGTGGCGCACAATCCCGCGCAGGCGGTACAGAGCACCCAGCTCGCCGTCAAGCATGCGCTGAGCGGCGAGCGTGGCCCGGTAGCGGTGATCTACCACAGCGTCGCTCTGTTCGGCACGGTGGGCCCCGACAGTCGTCCGACCCTCTACCCGACGCCGCGCTATCTGCCAGCGCGGAGCCACGGCGACCCGGTGCACGTACGGGCGGCTGCCGCGGCGCTCGCCGGCGCGCAGAAGCCGGTGATCATCGCCGGCAACGGCGTTCGGATCAGCGCCGCGTACCGCGAGTTGCAGGAGTTGTCCGAGCTGCTCGGCGCCCCGGTCGCCACCACGGCTTCCGGCAAGAGCGTATTTCCGGAAACGCACGCGCTGGCGCTTGGCGTGGTCGGCAGTTTCGGCCAGGCGACGGCCAACGCCACCGTCGGAGCGGCCGACCTGATACTGGCGGTGGGTACCCGCCTGAACCCCTCCGACACGGCCAGTGAGAATCCGAAGCTGATCGATCCGCGCCGTCAGACGCTCATTCAGGTGGACGTGGAGCCGAAGAACGTCGGCTGGTCGTTTCCGTGCGACCATGCCATCGTCGGCGATGCCGTACTGGTCCTGGCACAACTGCGGGCGGCGGTTTCCCATGCCGGCGCGCCCTCGGTGGCAGTACGGGCCGAACGCAAGGCGGAGCTGGCTGCCGCCAGGGACCAGCACAGCTTCTTCACTG
>CAYFXT010000296.1:0-3428 GCA_964346995.1 uncultured Spirochaetaceae bacterium
GGGTCCGCGTCCACATCTGCAGAAAGGTCAACGGGTCGGCGAAGTCGCCCACCCAAGTCTGGTGGGCGAGGGAGAAGTCGCCGGCGCGAATCTCCTCGATCAGATCGCGGTAGGAGAATTCCTGCACGGCGACCTCCACGCCGAGCATCCCCTCCCACGACTCCTGCATGGTGAACGCCACCTGCGCCGCCGAGCTGTTCGCCACTACCTTGATATCGATGGTCGGCAGCCCGCGCCCGCCGGCGTATCCCGCCTGGTCGAGCAGCTTCAGACCGAGGCGCTCGTTGCGTTCGCGAATGCCCTCCACCTGCGGGTAGTCCGCAATGGCGGGCACCAACGCAGCGCTCGGAAAGTACGTCCGCTCGGGGCTGCGAATCTCATTCCAGGGTAACAGCAGCGCCAGACCCTGGCGCACCCGCTTGTCGTCGAACGGCTCGCGGTCGCTGCGGAAGTAGAAGTAGGTGGTCGCGAACAGCGGGTTGTACACCAGGTAGGGGCGCAGATCCGGGGTGTTGGCCCAGGCAGTCGCCCAGTGGATCTCGCCCTGCAGGAAGTCGCGGGTGATCTGCTGTGGATCCTCGTAGAAGCGCACCTCCACGCGGTCCAGCTCCACCTGACCGCGGCCCCAGTAGTGCTCGTTGCGCTCCAGCACCAGCTCCCGATCGTGCCAAGTCGCTACCTTGAAAGGTCCGTTGCCGATGAGCTCGCCGGCGCGATCCCAGTTGACGGCGCCAAGGTAGCCGGAGTGGATCGCCGAGAAGCTGTGGTGCGCCAGCACCTTGAGGAAGTGGTCGGCCGGCTCGACCAGCTCCACCTCCAGCACCCGATCGCTCAGCGCGCGGATGCCCACCTTGGCGGCATCGTCCAGCGCACCCGTGCGGTACTCGGCGACTCCCTTGATCACGTCGAACAGAAAGGAGTACTCGGCCGCGGCGCCGGGATCGAGGATGCGCAGCCACGACATGCGGAAGTCCTCCGCGCGCAGCGGGTCGCCATTGGAAAAGCGGGCGTCGGCGCGCAGGTAGAAGGTGTAGGTGCGGCGATCGCGGGAGATCTCCCACCGTTCCGCCTGCCCTGCCACCGGATTGAGAGTGATCGGATCGTACGCCACCAGGCCCTCATACACCGCAGTGAACAACTGTGCTTCGGTGGTAGTGAACGTGTGCAGCGGATCGAGGGAAAACTGCAACGCCGGGTACGCCACCACCAGGGTGCGCGTGCGGGGAGGGCTGCTCTGCGCGGCGAGCTGCTGCGTCCCGGACCAGCAGAGCAGGGCCAGCGCGCAGGCGGCTGCCACGTTGCGCACGATGCGTGGGGAGCGCGCCACGGCCACGTCAGCGCCGGAAGAAGGCATCCAGCGGGTTGCGCCCGATCCGCAACCAGACGTACAGGAAGCCGGCGATCAAGCCACCGAGGTGGGTCAGGTGGGAGACACCGGGGGCGAATCCGGTCATGGTGCCGATCACGGCGATACCGGCGAATATCAGTACCGCGACCGGTGCCCTGAGCGGCACGAACCACGTATGGATCACCGATTCTGGAAACAGGGTCGCGAAGGTGAGCATGACGGCGAACAACGCCCCGGAAGCGCCGATGATCGCCACCGGAACGTGCAGCGACAACACCATCGCGAACAACCCGGCGGCTACGCCGCTGACCAGATAGAGGCTCACGAATTCGTGGCTGCCGATCTCGCGCTCGACCGGCGGGCCGAACCACATCAGCCCGAGCATGTTGAAGATGATGTGGTACAGCGAGCCGGTCGAGTGCAGGAACATGTAGGTAACGAGGGTCCACCAGCGCCCGCTGGCCGCCTCCGCGGGAATCAACGCGAACTCGGGAACGATGCTGCGGCTGGCGAATTGCAGCAGGAACACCGCCACGTTGGCGATGATGATCGCCATGGTGGCGTTGTAGTAGCGGTAGGAGAGGAGCTGGCGGCGCCCGAAACCCATCACCCCAAATGGTACCCGGCCGTCCGCCGGAGAGGCAAACGCGAACCGCTCCGACCGGTGCGGAGGCAAGCCGGCAGACGTGGGACGACCCGGTGGCGCTGAACGTGCCGTCTTGCGAGGCCGATACCCGCGCCGGAGAGTCGAGCCGGCTCGCGTGGGCCAGCCGCCAAGCGCCGCGCCGCTCGTGGTTCAGCCGATCAGCGCTTCGGTGAGTCCGCGCAGCGCCTCCCAGTCCGGTCCGCCGGCTAGCTCGGGCTGCGCTTCCAGACGCTGCACCACGCGTCGGTACCGCTGCTGCGCCATCGCGCGCGCCTGTTCGATGACGCCGGCCGCTTCCATCAGCGAAATCGCCTCGTCCACGGTATCGGCGCCAGCATCCTCCGACGAGCAGGCGTGGAGCAGATCCACCATGCGACGCTGCTCCGCCGCGTCGCGCTGACAGTAGAGAATGACCGGCAGGCTCTTCTTGCCCTCGACGAGGTCGTCGCCGCGGCGTTTGCCGGGATTGCCGGTGGTCAGGTTGCGTACGTCGTCGATGATCTGAAAGCAGACGCCGAACTCCTCGCCGGCTTCGCCAAGCAGGGCGGTGACCCCGGCCGGCGCACTGGCGGCCGCTGCCCCGAGCGTAGTGGCGAGGCCTGCCATGCTGCCCGACTTGCCGCGGCACATGGCGAAGTACTCCGGGATTGTCGGTATCCGCTCCGGCTCCCGGTGCCAGAGGATGTCCAGCCCTTGGCCGTAGTGCAGGCGAAGCATGGCATCCCCGTAGAGCCGGTGCGCCTGTAGCTCGATCGCGGCGTCGAGGCCGGCAGCCGCGAGGTAGCCGGCGGGGAGGAAGTAGAGCAGGTTACCGGCGTTGATCGCCAAGTCCAAGCCATGGCGCAAGTGCGCAGCGGGGGCGCCGCGCCGCAGATCGGAGCCGTCCTCGATGTCGTCGATAATCAGACTGCCGTTGTGCGCCAGTTCCACCACCGGCGCCAGCGCGATGGCGGGCTCCTCGCGGCCGCCGCACAGCCGGCAGCTCAGCGCCAACAGTAGCGGGCGCCAGCGCTTGCCGCCGAGGGCGAGCAGGTTACGGGCGGGCGCTTCGATCTCTGCCGCGTGGGCGGCGGCGCCATCCAGCCGCACGCGATCCGGCGGCAGCAGGGGGGCGGTGACGGCCTCTTCGATCTTGACAAGCAGCCGCCGCACCAGGGGCGACTCGGTCGGGATGGGGAGCATCGCAACAAAAGTCGCGCAAAACCGCGGCTTCGGCAACGTAACAGCAAGGATGTCCAGCGGACGCAGTGAGCCCGAGGTGCACTGGTACGGTCGCCCGCTCCTTCGTGGTCCCAAGTCGATGGAACGACATCAGGTGTCGCCGTTCGCGTTCGTAGTCCAAGGTGAGGAGTATTCCCTGCCTTCAGAAGCGAGAACCGGGCTCGCAATCGGGTACACTGCGGGCGATGGCCCGGTCGCGGCGCGCGGGCGCCG
>CAYFXT010000297.1:0-3422 GCA_964346995.1 uncultured Spirochaetaceae bacterium
ACTCGCGCGGCGGCTTGTAGGAGCCGGTCATGAACACGCGGAACATGTGCAGCCAGACGGTGATGACCATGAGGTGGGCGCCCCAGCGATGGATCTCACGCATGATGCCGAGCGGCACCTGCGAGCCGATGTCGATGATGTCGCCGTATGCGGCCTCGACGGTAGGCCGGTAGTAGAACATCAGCAGGATGCCGGTGATGGTCAGCACCAGGAAGATGAAGAACGACAGACCGCCCATGCACCAGGTGTATTTGACCTTGACCGCGTGCTTCGGCAGGCGCACCGGATGCAGGTGCAGAAACACGTTGTTGAGCACGCTCATCATGCGCTGCCGGCGGGTGCGCGGAATGCCGGTGCGGAATATCGACTTGATTACCTGCGACTCGGCGATTTGCTGCCGTACGTTCGGGCCCCTGCCGTTGGAGCCGCCTCCCCCGCGCCGGGCGGCGCCGCCCGGCCGGACGGACCCGCTGCGACCGGCGCGCCCGCCGCCGGAACGGGTTTCGGTGTCAGCCATCGATCGCGTTACTCCTCGTGGTGTTCAACATGTTTTTTGCTTGCGCTCGCTCCCCGCTCGCTACACGGCCAGGAACGACTCGGGATCGGTCCATTCGCCCTTCTCCCACTGGTACTTGCGCGTCTTGTCGACCAGGATCTGGCCGTCGTCGGCCAGCATCACCCGGTAGCGTTCCAGTGGCCGCGGCGCCGGTCCCTCGAAGTTGATGCCGGTCTTGCGAAACCCGCTGCCGTGGCACGGGCACTTGAACTTCTGCTCGCCGGACAGCCAGTTCGGGGTGCAGCCAAGGTGGGTGCAGACGGTCGACAAAACGTAGATCTCGGTGGGAGACCGCACGATCCACACGCCGAACTGATCCTTGAAGCGCGTGGAGACGTCGCCCACGGTGTATTCCTCGGGGAAACCGGCACGGAAGGTCTGCGGCGGCTCGAACAGCACGTTGGGGAACAGGAAACGCACGGTCCCGATCAGTGTGCCGGCGGTAAGGGCGCCGAACGCTATCCACCCGGCGCTGATCCAGGACAGAAAGCTGCGCCTCGACACCTCGTCGCCGGCGGCGGTGGCGCTGCGTCGGACGGCGCTGACCGCCGCCGTGGATTGCGCTCCGGCACCTGCGGTAGCGCGGGCTGCCCGTGCGCCGGCTGCGGGTCGTGCGCGAGTTGTGCGGGCGCGCGCCGCCCCGGCCGGGCGCTCCGGGCCAGCACCCGCCGGTGCGGATTTCGCCGCGGATGCAGCCGGTCTGCCTGTTCCTGACGCGCCCGCTGCAGCGGCCTCGGACGGTGTGGGCTTGGCGGCTCCGGAAGCTGCCGCTCCAGCGGGTTTCGACCCAGCCGCCTTGGCGGGCCCCGGTGCCGTCGGTCGTGCTGGAGATGTCGCGCTCCCACTGCCGGCATCTCCGGCCCGTGGCCGCGCGGATCTACGCTCGGCGCGTGGCTTGTCGGAAGCGGCGGCCGAATCTGGAGTCTGCGGCGCGCCCGCGTCCTTCGCGTCTTCCTGGTTCATGTCCCTCGTACTCGTGGTGTTGGCTCTTTTGGTGATCTTCGCTCGCGCGCCGGCGGCCGGCGTCCGCGCCGGGCGAGACCGCGTTGCGTACCGACCTTACCTTAATCACTTTGCTACCTGCTGTGCAATTCTTCTTACGTCCAGACTCACGTCATCACGCGCCAGCTCGGCGATGCGCGCCTTCAGGTCCGGATCGCCGAGCGGAGCGACTACCTCGATGACCGTGGCCATGAGCAGATTCTGGTCGCGGTCGTCGACGTTCGCGAACTGTGCCAGATGGCTGCGGTCGAGCAACCGCAGCAGCACCGTCCTGCCGCTCAGATCGCCGAGCCGGGCCAGCGCCAGTGCTGCGTCCCACTGCACCCCCGGCTCCGGATCGTGCAGCGCCCGCTGCAGCGGCTCCACCGCGGCGGGGTTACCAGCCAGTCCCATGGCGGTCGCCGCACCGGAGCGGACCCGTCCCGACCGGTCGGCCAGGTAGGGCAGCAGTTCCGGCAGCACGGCGCCGTCGCCGAACATGCCGAGCGCCACCAGCAACATGAACCGGGAGCCCTCCGACTCGTCGGCTATGGCGTCCGTGATCGGCGCAACGAACTGTTCGTTGCCGGTGCGCGCCATCGCCAGCGCCAGGTATTGCCGGACGCGCGGGTCGTCGTGCGCGGCCGCGTCGAAGACGCCGAGCATCTCGTCCACGAAGCGCTGCTCGTCCGGCACCCGATCCGGGTCGACCAGGATCTTGGAAAGCTCGAACGCAGCCTGCCAGCGCTTGGTCGCCCCGCCCACCTTGACGTCCGCCACGTAGTCGTACACCGAGTGCGGCTCGTTGGTGAGGATGCGCCAAGTGACCACCAGCAGGCCGGCGAAGATGACGATGAGGAACGGAACGATGAAGAAGGAGTGGATGATGACGCTGATGAACGAGCGCTGCTCCGGCTGCTGCTCCGGCTGTGGTGCGCCCCCGGCGGCTGGCGCACCAGGCCCGGTGCCGTTGGGGCCGGGGTGGTAGGATTCGGGAATGGAGACTTCCGGCGCCTGATCCGCAGGGCTCATCGCTGGCTAATCTACGGAAATGGCGCCCGGCCATCAACCAGGGGTGCATTCCCGTTTCATGGGCTGTCATTCGCTGTTCGACGATCCGGCTCCGGCCCCACGCCAGCGGCGGGGTTGCGCCTGGAGTCGTCAGCATGGGACCGCGGCTGCGCCCGCCGGCGCTGCACTCCAGATCCTGATTCCCGTTCTGTGGTAGCAATACAAGCAGACGCCGCCACGGGAACGGGCCGACCCGCGAATGCACCCTTACATCCAGCTATCAACCACCGTCTGCCGGTGCATCGTGTACTATGCGACCGCTGTGGCGCGGTTCCGTCTGGTGCCGGAAGTGTACCTGCTGCTCATGGACGAGCGCGGGATACTGCTGCTGCGCCGCTATCGGACCGGTTACGAGGACGGTAATTACAGCTTGGTGGCGGGCCACGTCGACGGCAATGAACGGGCGCGCGCGGCCATGGTACGCGAAGCGCGCGAGGAGGCGGGCATCGCCATCGACCCCTCCGCGTTGGAGTTGCGCCACGTCATGCACCGCCGCTCCGACCGCGAGAGCGTCGGCTTCTTCTTTTCGTGCCGCGCCTGGTCGGGAGAGCCGGTCAACCGCGAACCGCACAAGTGCGACGACCTGCGCTGGTTTCCCACCGGCGCCCTGCCGGCCAATACGGTGCCCTATGTCCGCCAAGCCATCGGCTGCGCACTGGCTGGCGAGCTCTACTCGGAGTTCGGCTGGTGACGGCTGCCGCCCGTGATCGACGATCAGGACGATCAGGCAGTGCAGGTCACGTGCAACGGTAGCGATCGGTCAACTCCTTCAGCAGCGCCACTACACACTCTCCCAACGCCGGCAGGTTGTAGC
>CAYFXT010000298.1:0-3407 GCA_964346995.1 uncultured Spirochaetaceae bacterium
CAAGATCATACTGATGGATAGGCAGCCCCTCCACCAGGAGCGGCGGGCGGCCGCGGAACGTCCAGCGTTCGATGGTCTCGCCGCTGGCGACGCCGATCAGGGACCCCTTCAGCAGCAGCAACTCGTTGGCTAGAGCAACGATATTGCCGACGGAACGAAAATTGATGCTGAGGTTGATCACCTCCGGCACGTCGAGGCCGCGCTCGTAGTAGCGGGCGCGCACCTCCTCCCAGCGAAAGCCGCTCGGATTGATGATCTGCTTCGGATCGCCGGTGAGCACGGTGCGCAACGGGTCGCTGGCAAGGCGAAACAGCAGGGCGAGTTGCTCGTCGGTGAAGTCCTGCACCTCGTCGCAGACCACCAGGTCGTAGCGGAACTGGTCGTCGTGCTGCTCCAGGTAGCCCAGGGTGATGCGCGTCAGGTCGATCTCGTCGTAGCGCGCGGCGGCCCTGAGCTGCTCCTGATAGTACTCGGCGATGGCGTAGATCTCGCGCCGCTTGAAGGGGAAGTTGGGTGCCCGCTTGGCCCCCAGGCCCTCGTACTCGCGCAGGGTGAGCAGCGGCTGGTCGAGACGTGCAGCCTGCCGGTCGAGTAGACGCATGGCCGTGCCGAGCAGGAACTGCTGCTCCACATGTCGCCTGCCATCGCCGCTGCGCAGCCGGGCGGCGAAGTCGCGCAGCGTCGGGAACGAGGTCTTGCGCGCCCGGGCCGCGTCGAGCCGCGCGCCGGCCTCCAGATTGGCCAGCCGCACCACGTACTCCGACAGCTCGGCGCGCTCGGCGCGGGTCGCTTGCGCGGCACCGACGCGCGCCGCCAGCTCCGCGAACCGGCGCCGACTCACCTGCGGTTTGGCGCCCTTGATGATGGAACGGATCTCCTCCCACACCAGCTCGGCATCGTAGCGCATCGCCGCGGGATGATTGCCGAATATGGTGCGGAACTCGCTCAGCCCCACCGGTTGCTGCACCGCCGCCGGGTGACCGCTGAGACTCAGGATCTCCGCCAGCAACTCGCCGAAAGTGGCGAAGCGCACCGCATCGCTCGCTTCCCGCTCGGTTGCCGTCACCAGACCGCGATATATGCGCTCGGAGAACCGCTTCAGGTGTGCGCTGTAGGTGAGAAACAGCGCCCGCTCCGGCGCGGGAGCCGGCTCGACGGGTCCCGACGCGCCGGCTCCCGCGGTCAGCCGGCGAACACGGTGGCGCAACAGAAAGTAGACGGCAATGGTGGTCTTGCCGCTGCCCGCGGTACCGGACAGCAGCAGCGGCGGTTCGCAGCGTAGCAGGCGCGCCTGCTCGCGCGTCAGATACAGATACAGCTCGACGTGGTCGCTCGGATGCGCCTGCTGCAAACGCAGCCACTCTTCGTCGTCGACCACCAGCCAGCGCTGCGGTCCCACATCGGCGGCCGCAGCCGCGCGCGCATCGGCCGGCTGCGCCTGAATCAGCGAGAAACAGGATTCGTCCAGTTCGTCGGCGTCCAGCTCCGGCAGATCCTCGACCTGCAGAGGCTGAAAGTCGAGAAACGACGCGTTGGCCGGTACGACGCGCCGCCCGGCAGCAGCGTTCACGTCGTCGTGGTGCACCACATCCCACACATAGATCGGCGTGGCGCCGTCCGTTCGCCTGCCGAGCGTGAACAGAATACGGTCGCTGCGGCTCAGGCGTGCCTCGAATACCGCGCGCGCCGCCCCGTGCAACCGCTTGACGCGTACGCCGGCGTCCCACATGCCGTGCTGGAGAAACTCCAACTTCTCGCACAGGCGCTGCCGGGCACGCGACCCCAGCGAGAGCAGGTGCGCGCGCACCTTGTCGTGCAGCAGCAGGGTGTACGTGCGTGGCATGCCGTCGCCTTCCGGAGCCGGGCGCACTCCGCGGGCGGAGTCGAGGCGCTGATCGGATCTGCGGGTTTTAGTCCAGCAGTCGCCGCAACGCCGCGAGTGCCGCGTCGTAGTCGGGTTCGTCGGTCACCTCGGGCACGATCTGCCGATACACGATGGTGCCGCCCGCATCAAGCACGAACACCGCACGGGCGAGGATCTTCAACTCCTCGATCAGGGTGCCCCAATCGTTGCCGAACGCGCGCTGCTGGTAATCGCTGGCCGTCCGGATATTGGTGATGCTCTCGGCGCCGCAGAACCGGGCCTGCGCAAACGGCAGATCGCAGCTCACCGTCACGGCGTTGATCTTGTCCTGCAGATCGGCAAGCTCCCGGTTGAAGCGGCTCGTCTGCGCGGCGCAGACCGGCGTGTCCAGCGACGGCACCACGCTGATCAGGCACGGCTTGCCCTTCAGATCGGCCAGCCGCAGATCGTGCATGCCGTCCTCGAAATAGTGCAACGTGAAATCGGGGGCCGCCTGGCCTACCGACAGTCGCTCGCCCGCCAGTGTCAGCGGGTTGCCCTTGAACGTAATCTCTCCAGAACGTGGCATCTAATTTCTCTCCTTCGAATCGTATTCTGAGCGCTCAGTATACCCGACACCGCGGCACCTGCACGTTCATCATTCATGTACATAATGTGCTGAAATTGACAAATGCACCGTCCGGCGTCATTCTTGTTGCGTGGTTACGGCGACTGCCACGAACAGCGGCGTCACCGCGCCGGTGCCGGCGTCCGTACCGGCACATGGCGGCGATTCTGCCGTCCGGCGTACGGGGGCCGATCTCGGTTTGGCACCGGTTCCAGGTGAGGCTTGAGCCTGACGCCCCGGCGTACGGGGTCGATCCACTCGGTGACGAGCACCAGAATCCGCTGCTGTGGCGGCGGCCGGCGTGACGCCGGCACCGGTGCCGTGAGCAGCGCGCGGCCGGCGCCGCCCGGCTCCGGCCTGTTCTACGGCTGGTACGTGGCGGGGGCGTTGTTCTTCGCCATGTTCCTCAGCATCGGCCTGCGCCAGGGATTCGGCATCTTCGTCGAGACCTGGCAATCGGAGTTCGGCGTCGGTGTGGCCGCCATCTCGTTGGCGGCCTCGATCGGCTGGTTCGTGAACGGCTCCAGCCAGGTGCTGATGGGCTGGCTGATCGACCGCATCGGCGGGCGCATGGTCATCACCGTGGCGGCGCTGCTGCTCGGCGCCTCCGCGCTGCTGATGGCGGCCGCGGACAGCGTGCTCCACCTCATCATCATCTACGGGCTGGTCATGTCGATGGCGTCGGCGGGGCTGGCCGGCGGTCCGCCCGGGGCGGTAGTCGTCCGCTGGTTCCAGCGCAAGCGCGGCGCGGCGATGAGTCTGCTCACCTCGGGCGGCTCGATCGGCGGTCTGGTTCTGGTGCCGTTCCTCACCTATCTGTTCCTGTGGACCAACTGGCGCAGCGCTTGGCTGATCGGCGGGGGTCTGGTTCTGGTGCTTGGCGGGCCGCTGCTCTACCTGGTGTTGCGCGACGACCCGGCGGACCTGGGCCTGCAA
>CAYFXT010000299.1:0-3399 GCA_964346995.1 uncultured Spirochaetaceae bacterium
TGAACCTGGGAGACCTGGTCGGCTACAACGCCGACCCTGCGGCGTGTCTGGCGCGCGGCTTGCAGCTCGCCACATGCTGCATCCGCGGCAACCACGACAAGGTAGTGGCGGGCATCGCCAGCGACCGGGGCTTCAACCCTGCGGCGCAAGCTGCGGCACGCCGGCACCGACAGATGTTGACGGCGGCGGATCGGAACCGGCTGCGCACCCTGCAGAAGGGGCCGGTGCTGGCTGCGCCGGGAATCGTACTGTGCCATGGGTCACCGGATTTCGAGGATTTGTACTTGGTGGATGACTACGACGCGCGCGTGTCGTTCGAGGTGCTGCGCACGCAGTTCCCGGATGCCCGGGTGTGCTTCTACGGCCACACCCACTTCCCGGTGGTACTGCAGCAGAAACGACCGGAGCGGCCGGAGCGTGCGATGAAGACGCCGGTGCGCAGCCTCGTGCTGGAGCCGGGCGCTACGCTGGTGTTCGAAGAGGGGTACCGGTATCTGATCAACCCGGGGTCGGTCGGCCAGCCGCGCGACGGCAACCCGGCGGCCGCGTTCGGTCTGTTCGACTCCGACCAGAACCGCTATACCCAGTACCGGGTGGCGTATCCGGTAGCAGAGGCACAGCGCAAGATCCGCGCGCTCGGCCTCCCCGAATCGCTTGCCACGCGCTTGGCCACAGGCCACTGAGCACTCGGTGGTGTACTCCGGCCCTCACCGGGAATCGGTGGCACCGACGCTTGCCAATCAGGGACCGCGCTTCGTTTCCTGTGCCACGGGCCGATCAAGTACGTCGCAGGTCGACGGCCGGTCGTCCACTGCCGGCTCACGACAGTTGCCCGTCGAAAGCCCACGCTCAGCCCGGTCCCCGACTCAGCCCAGTCCCGACGCACTCAGCAACCTTCTGATCGGGCACCTGCGCCGCCATGTCGGCGCGGTGGGCAATGGGGCCGGCGAGGCCGCCAAGCTCACCCCGGCCACCGCCGGGCCGGATTACCGGCCTTTCTTCGCCGTACTCTCGGTGCAGCCGCCGCACGGACCCAACGTGCCGCCCACCAACCCGCCCTACGGCGTCCCCCGCATCCATCCCGCCGACATCGAGTTGCGGCGCAACGTCCCGGTCAATCCACGCCTGGAGCAGCGAGCACGCCTCAACCTGGCCGGTTACTACGCGATGATCGAGAACCTGGACTACAACATCGGCCGCATCCGCGCGGCGCTGACCGACATGGCCGTCGACCGCGACACCTACGTGGTGTTCTTCTCCGACCACGGCGACATGATGGGCAGCCACGGCCAGTTCGGGAAATCGGCGCCTTGGGAAGAGGCGATCCGGGTGCCGTTCATCGTGCATCGTGCCGGCGGCGCCTACAACATGCGGGTCGGCAGCAGCGACGCGCCGCTCAACCACGTCGACATCGCGCCGACCAGCCTCGGGCTGTGCGGCATCGCCAAACCAGAGGCAATGGCCGGCTACGACTACTCAGCGCACTGCATCCGCGTCGACGCTGCCGAGTACCGCGGCGCGTCGCGGCCCGACCGCGAGCCGCAGAGCGCGTACCTGCAGCAGATCCCGCCCAAGCTGCACGCACACACCGTAAACCGGCCCTGGCGTGCGGTGGTAACGCGCGACGGCTGGAAGTACGCCTGCACGCCCGGCAGCGACTGGATGTTGTTCGATACCGCCAACGACCCATACGAACAGGCCAACTACGTGTTCGACGCCGCCTGCCAGGAGCAGAAGGAACACTGCCACCGCCTGCTTGCCCACTGGATCGAATCGACCGGCGACCGCTTCCCGCTACCCGACGTCGCCCTCCCCTCCTGACGCCATGATCGGCGTTCCACCGGCAAGCTGACCCAGCTTTTCGTCTCGTCTGGAGCCGAATCATCGAGTCTGGACGAGATACGTCCGAGCGCCGCGCCGTCGGATCCATGACAACACTGAGGAATGCCTCTCGCCGTTGCAGTTGCAGCGGCGCGCCGCGCGTGCGAGGGTGTCGGCCATGAGAGACTTGTTCGACCTGACCGGCAAGGTGGCGATCGTCACCGGCGGCAACGGCGGCATCGGGCGCGCGATTGCCCTGGGGCTTGCACAGCATGGCGCAGACATCGTGGTGGCAGCCCGCAACGAGCAGAAGACGGCGCGCGTCGTCAGCGAAGTAGAGGCGCTGGGGCGCCAGTGCACCGGTGTTCGCTGCGATGTGCTGCAACATGACGACATTACCGCGACCGTGGACGCCGCGGTGCGGGAACTCGGCGGCGTCAACATCCTGGTCAACAACGCCGGCGTGGGGCACGGCGGCCAGCCAGCGCATACCGTACAGCTCGATACGTGGCAGCGGGTCATCGACATCAACCTGACCGCCGTATTCCGGTTCTGCCAGGCCGTCTACCCGGAGCTGGTGAAGGCCGGCGGCGGGAAGATCATCAACGTCGGTTCCGGATACTCGTTGAGGAGCGCCGCGGGCAACGCACCCTATTCCGCCAGCAAGGCGGGCGTGTGGAACCTGACGCGGACCATGGCACTCGATTGGGCTCCTGACAACATCCAGGTGAATCTCATAGCCCCCGGGTGGATCCGCACGGAGATGACCGATCCGGTCTGGAGGGACACCGAGCGCACCGCCTATATCATCGACGAGACGCCGGCGGGCCGTCTGGGCGAACCCGAAGACCTCGCCGGCGCCGGAATCTTCCTCGCCTCCGCGGCGTCGGATTTCGTCACCGGAACCTACATCAGGCCCGCCGGCGGCTCGGGTGTCGGCGACAAAGCATGGCCTCGTCCCTGACCCGCCACCGTGTAGCGGGTGATTCGACTACCCGCGCACTGCGCCGCCGGTGAGGCCGCTGACCACGTAGCGCTGCAGCAGCATGTACAGGAGGATCACCGGCAGCGTGACCACCACGGCGGCGGCCATGATGTTCTCCCAGCGCATCGACATGATGCCGAAGTAGTAGACGTGAATGCCAGGACCGAGCGGACGCGCGCGCGGTGACGATGTGAGGGCGAGCGCGTACAGGAACTCCCGCCACGACATCAGAAAGGTCACTACGCCCGCGGTCACCAGTCCCGGCGCGATCATCGGACTGACGATGCGCACCAGGATGACCAGCCGGCTGCCTCCGTCGATCGCCGCCGCCTCCTCGATCTCGCGCGGCACAGTGTCGATGTAACCCTTCAGCAGCCACGCGCTGAACGGCAGGGCGATGGCGGCGTGCGCCAGAATCACCGCTGCATGGGTATCGAGCAGGCGCATGCGCACGAAGTAGATGTAGATCGGTATCAGCAGCAGCGCCATCGGGAACATCTGGCTCATCAGGATGAACACCATCACCGAACGGGGCGCCGTACGCTCCCGGCGATTACGTGTTCACCGTGTTCGGCTTCATCGGGCTCGCCACC
>CAYFXT010000300.1:0-3382 GCA_964346995.1 uncultured Spirochaetaceae bacterium
GCCACAGATCCCCGGGTGCCCCCTGGTAGTTGATGTCGGCGCGCCGGGCGGGGGGGCGGCGGGGCGCGCCTAGCGCGTCGAGCGCCAGCAGGTGCGCTTCGGCGGCGCAGTCGACGTAGGTTACGTCGACGCGGAACGGGCCGCGCCCGATGCGCACCAGCCTTCCCGCACGCGCTCGTTCGATCAACGCGGGCACCAGGTGGACATCGCCCGGCCCCCATACCAGATGCGGCCGCAACGCCGTAGTGGCCAGGGGGCCGTCGTTGGCGGCCAGCACTTCGCGCTCGGCCAGGGCCTTGGTACGGGCGTAGGGCGAATCGTAGCGCTCCGGGTAGCGAACCGACTCGTCGACGCCGCGCAGGTCTCGGCCGCCGAACACCACGCTCGGCGAGCTGGTGAACACCAGCCGCGGCACGCCATGGGTGCGGCAGCCGGCGATGATCGCCTGCGTGCCGGCCACGTTCACGGCCCGGTAGCGGTGCGCCGGTTCGGGCAGGCCGGGGATCAGCGCCGCCGTGTGCACCACCGCCTGACATCCGACGCAGGCGGCGACCGCGGCGCAGGGATCGGTCAGATCGCCGCGCATCACCTCGACGCCGCGCGCGGCAAGATCGGGATGGGGAGAGCGTCCAAAGACGCGCACCTGGTATCCTCGCTTCAGGAGCCGCTCGACGATCGCCCGGCCCAGAAAGCCGCCGCCGCCGGTGACCAGAACGCGCATCGCTGGACTATCGCCCAAGGCCGCCACCCGGGGTGCCGCTCTCGGCACATTCCGTCCGCGCGCCGGAAGTCTGCCGCATACGACAGTTCACGAGCGATCTCGCGCCGTCAGCCGGTAGGTTGCGAACAGGAACCAGCAGATGAGCAGGTTGGCGGGCAGGGTGACGATCAGCGTCACGGTCCCGAACGGCGTAACGCTCTCGGCGAACGCGAGGTAGGTCCAGTCGGCGAACATCTCGCTGAGCCGGATGCCGCACACCAGCGCCAGCCAGTAGGGCGCCGTACGCCAGCGGGGCAGGGCCAGCACCTGCAGTACGGTGAACGCGACCCAGATCGCCCCGGTGCGGCGTAGCAGTCCCTGCGGATCGACGTACGCGGCATCGTGCAGGATCCGGTACCAGAGGCCGGGAAACAGGAACGCACCGACCGCCACGACGAGATCGAACACGATCAGGGCGATGAGGATGAGGTCCGTGAGCCGGGCGCGGGAGCCGCTGACCGAAGCGGGCCCGGCCGATGCATCAGGCATGGTCTGTGGCTCCGTAGTATACGCGTATGGCGACTCTGCGGTCGCCCGAAGATGGCTCGTGATATAGAGTGGGTGGCGATGACGGCGTGGGTATTGCACGGCAAGCGGGATCTGCGCAGTGAGCAGCGGCCCGATCCGGCGCCGAAGGCGCACGAGGTGGTGGTGCAGGTGGAGCGGGTCGGCATCTGCGGCAGCGACATCCACTATTATCGCGACGGACGCGTGGGTGCATTTGCCCCGACGCGCCCGTTCGTGATCGGCCACGAGTTTGCCGGCCAGGTGGTTGCCGCCGGGAGGGAGGTGTGCGATCTCGAGGTGGGAGATCGGGTGGCGGTCGATCCCTCGCAGCCGTGCCTGCGTTGCTCCTGGTGCCGGAACGGACGCTCCAACCTGTGCCCCGATATGCGCTACTTGGGCAGCGCCGCCACCGATCCGCCCACCGACGGGGCGCTGTGCGACCTGAAGGCGGTCCCGGCGGCCAACTGCTACCGGCTCGGCGAAGTGCTGAGCTACGCGGAGGGCGCGTTGCTGGAGCCGCTCGGCGTCGCCTGCCACGCGGCGCTGCGCGCCGGCAACCTGGCCGGCAAGTCGGTGGCGGTGAGCGGCGGCGGCGCCATCGGCCAGTTGGTGGCGTTGGTGGTGCGTTCCCTCGGCGCCGCGCGGGTACTGGTGGCCGACCCGCGCGCCGCCGCACGCGAGTTGGCCGCCACGCGCGCCGACGCAGTGATCGATCCGACCGATGCGGATGCAGCGGCGCGCGAGCTGGCATCCGCTGGCGCGCCCGAGGTCACCTTCGAGGCTGCCGGCGCGCCGGCATCGTTCCGTTGGGCCCTGGATCACACCGGTCGCGGCGGCACGGTGGTGCAGATCGGCACCCTCCAGCACGAGTTTGCCGCGCCGCTGAATCTGATCATGACGCGCGAGCTGAGCGTGGTGGGTTCATTCCGCTTCGCGGCCGGTTTCTGCGTCGGCGCTGCCCTGCTCGCCGCGCGCCGCGTCGAGGTCGCACCGCTCATCACCGCAGTCCTGCCGCTCGTGCAGACGCCCGCCGTTCTGGAGCGCGCCAGCACCGACCACACCGCCATCAAGCTGCAGGTCAGCCGCGGCTGACCTGCGGGTAGCGCGCGCCGGCCGTCGGACCGGGGCGACATGCACCGCGGGTGCAAGACTTTACCTGTTCCGGGCCGACCCGACGCTCGGTCGGCTTCAGGTGATGACGGGCGCGCACCACAGCGGCGTGCGTGGCCGGCGTCCGGGGTGGCCAAACCCAGGAAAAACGTGTATTGTTGGTTCCATCCGAATCCAAGTGAGGCAGCAACACATGCGTATTTTCGCTTCCATCCTTACTTCCGCCCTTCTGTCAATCCCGGCCGCGGGTGTGTTCTCGCAAGACATGATGTACGGCACCGGCCTCTACGTGAGTGGCGGCGGCGGGGTGTCCCTGATCACCAGTATGAAAGATGTGGTACAGAGTGAGGATCTTGGTTCGAGCAGTGGCAGTGAAGCCGAAGCCGATTGGACTCTCGCCCCCGGTTTCGTCTTCGGCGGCGCGGTGGGATACGATTTCGGCGACCTCCGGGCCGAAGGGGAGTTCTCCTACCAGGCGGCGGGGTTCCGCCATGACTACAACGGTGACATCGATGACAATAACAAGGCTGACGACAGCCTCGCGGTGATTGGGATCATGGCCAACGGCTACTTCGACCTCGACACCGGCACCCCGTTCGTCCCGTACATTGGCGTCGGGGTGGGTGCCGTCAACCTGTCGGTCAATCTGGCTCCGGGCGAGGATGAAGATCCCACCTTCGAGGGCAACGGCTGGGGGTTCGGCTATCTGGTCAACCTGGGTTTGGGCTACCAGATCATCAATGAGTTCGCGCTCACGCTCGGCTACAAGTTCTCCGGCACCCTGGAGACCGAGGTGACGGACGTCGGCAAAAATGGTTCCGATACCGAAGACGACGACAGGAACGTAAAGCCGACACTGATGGCGCACCGCTTCGAGTTGGGCGTAAAGGTCACCTTTTAGCGTCGCCGTTCCACGCTACCGCTTCCACGCTACCAATGAATGAGGCCGGCTCCGACGGGGCCGGCCTCTTTCATTGGTCATTGGGCCAGAGCCGCACCGCAGCC
>CAYFXT010000301.1:0-3359 GCA_964346995.1 uncultured Spirochaetaceae bacterium
AGTGGCGGTTGAAGTTGATCTCGTACCCGACCTTGTCCCTGGTGCGGTCCAGCCAGGCGTCGCGGACGTGCGGGAGCACCTCGCGCTCGAAATAGGCGCCGATCTCCTCGGCGAGCGGGACGTTCTCGAAATCGCGCAGCGCAGGGTCCGGCTCGAAGCCGTCGCCGCGTTCGTTCCTGACAGGCGCGGCCTGCGGAGTCTTCGCGGTGAATGCCTCACGGAACAGCTTGTGCTGGGGTTTCTTCCAGCGTGATCCTCGTTCGCACAGCACGGCCCCGATCCGCTGCGCCACGACGTTCCAGTCGTCCAGGGGTTCCCGACCCAGGGCTTGGTCGATGGCCTGTACGTCGTCGAGCAACTCGGGGCACACGTATAGGAATCGCTCCTTACCCTCGAACGTCATCTGATAGCGCAGGCGCAGGGGACGCTCCACGGTGACCCGAGTATACCCGAAGTCGATGTTGCGGAAGCTCTTGCAGCGCTCGTCGTCCTCGAATCGACCGTACAGCCGTACGATCTCGTCGATCTGATGGTCGGCGAGGTGGCGGCGCTTGTCGCCCAGGTTGCGCCGGCTCGCCGCGTTGCCGCCCGGCGTCCACAGGCCGCGTGCGTCGACGAGCTGAATCCCGCCGCGGCGCCGCTGCTCCTTGCGGTTGGTGACGATCCACACGTAGGTGCCGATGCCGGTGTTGTAGAACATCTGCTCGGGTAGCGCGATGATTGCTTCGAGCCAGTCGTTCTCGATGATCCAGCGGCGGATGTTGCTCTCACCGGATGGCGAGCCGCGAGCCGTGGCGATGCTCGGCCGGGCACACGGGCTCGAACTTGGCCACCATGTGCAGCAGGAACAGGAGCGCGCCGTCGTTGACGCGCGGCAGCCCGGCGCCGAAGCGGCCGGCGAAGCCTCGTTTCTCGTGCTCGCGCCTGATCTCGCTCCGCTGCCGTTTCCAGCCGACGCCGAACGGGGGGTTGGTCAGAAAGTAGTCATAGGTTTCGCTCTCGAAGCGGTCCTCGGTAAGGCTGTCTCCGAAGCGTACGTTATCGCCACCGCCGCCGCGGTGGCTCACCTCCTTCATCAGCATGTCGGAGGCGGCAGTGGCGTAGGCGCGCTTGTTGTAGTCCTGTCCGTAGACGTAGAGCCTGGCTGCGGGATGATGCTCGCGCAGGTAGCTCTGCGCCTCGGCCAGCATGCCGCCGGTGCCGCAGGCCGGGTCGAGCAGCTTGCGCACGGTGCCGCGCGTGGCGAGCAGATCGTCGTCGTTGATGAACAGCACGCTCACCATGAGCCGGATCACCTCGCGCGGCGTGAAGTGGTCGCCCGCGGTTTCGTTCGCCAGTTCATTGAAACGGCGGATCAGGTTCTCGAAGATGAGACCCATCTGGTCGTTGGGCACTTGACTCGGGTGAAGATCCACCCTGCGGAACTGCGAAACCACCATGTAGAGGATGTTCGCCTCGCGCATCTTCTCGATCTCGGCTTCGAACTCGAAGTATTCGAAGATGCGGCGCACCTCGGAGGAGAACCCCTGGAGGTAGCTCACCAGATGCTGCGCGATGTTGTCGGGATCCCCCAGCAGCCTCTCGAAGTCGAGATCCGAGTGGTTGTGGAAGCGCTGGCCTGCCGCCTGGTTCAGCATGGCGTCGAGCGCTGCGCCCTGGTAGCGGCCCTTGCGCTTCCGATGTTGGGCGAGGACTCTGGCCTTGGTGGGCGCCAGCACGCAGTCGAAGCGGCGCAGCACGGTCATCGGAAGCATGACACGCTCGTACTGCGGCGGCCGATAGGGGCCGCGCAGCAGATCGGCGATCTGCCAAATCAGATTGGCGAAGTAACCGTGGTCGGGCATCGGAACGGACGCTTGCCGAAGCAAAGGCGGCAATTCATCTTACTATGCCACAACCAATCGTTCGTGTGGCCAATCGTTCGTGTGGCACGCCCGCCAGCCCCCCGCCGGCCGGAATCCCGCGCCGAAACCCGTCGCTGTGATATGTGGCAGGATGGCCCGTATGAGGGAGCGGCTTACCCTGCGGACCCAGCGTCGGCCCAACGTGTTGTGGATCTTTGGCGACCAGCACCGGGCGCACGCCACCAGCTACCGCGGCGACGGCAACGTATTCACGCCCAACATCGACAATCTGGCGCGCGAGGGGATGCGCTTCGATTGCGCCATAGCGGGGGCGCCGTGGTGCACGCCGTTTCGCGGTGCGCTACTGACCGGACGCTACCCGCACCAGAGCGGCGTCGTGGCGAACGGGTGTCCGCTGGCCCCGGAGCTGCCCACGGTGGCCCACGCCTTCACCGGTGCCGGCTACCACACCGCCTATGTCGGCAAGTGGCACCTGGACGGCACCAACGACCGCGATCATTACGTGCCGCCCGGGCGCCGCGGCGGCTTTCACTACTGGATGGGCAACGACGCCGCCAACAACCAGCACGAGTGCTATGCCTTCGGCACCGACAGCGAGACGCCGGTACGGTTGCCGGGCTACGAGACCGACGCCTGGAGCGGCCTGCTGATCGAGCATCTGCGCACCCACGTCGGCGCTACGGGACGGAGCGGCCCTTCCGGCGGCGCCGGAGGCGACAGCGCCGAAGCCGACTATCAGCCGTTCTTCGCCGTGCTGTCGGTGCAGCCGCCCCACGGGCCCAACGTCACCCCGACCAATCCCGGCTACGGCGCGCCCCGCCTCCACCCGGCGAAACTCCGGCTGCGCCGCAACGTGCCCGACGTGCCCTGGATTCGGGAGCGGGCAAGCCTCGGGCTGGCCGGCTACTACGCCATGGTCGAGAACCTGGACTACAACATTGGTCGCATCCGCCACGCCCTCACCGCGCTGGGCGTGGATCGCGACACCTATCTGATCTTCTTCTCCGATCACGGCGACATGATGGGCAGCCACGGCCAGTTCGGAAAATCCTGCCCCTGGGAAGAGTCGATCCGGATCCCGTTCCTGATCCACCGCACCGGCGGTTCCTACAACATGCGCACCGGCGTCTGCGACGCCCCGCTCAATCACGGCGACATCGCTCCGACCACGCTGGGTCTGTGCGGCATCCCGGTTCCCGACGGGATGGCGGGCTACGACTACTCCGCCCACTGCAAGCGCCCCGATGCGCCTGAGTACTGCGGGCCGCCGCAGCCGGAGAGCGAGCCGCAGAGCGCCTACCTGCAGCAGATTCCGCCCAAGCTGCTCATGCACACGGTCAATCGCCCCTGGCGCGCCGTGGTGACTCGCGACGGTTGGAAGTACGCCTGCATCCCCGGCTACGACTGGCTCCTGTTCAACACCGCCGAGGATCCATACGGAGGATCTTGCAGAAACTCTGGAGCGCTGATGAGGAAGTCGGAGACGTGAGTACA
>CAYFXT010000302.1:0-3354 GCA_964346995.1 uncultured Spirochaetaceae bacterium
TACACCGTCGCCTCGGACTCATTACGCCCGCGCGCCGCCAAATTGAGAATTGCTGGCGCCCGTCAAAGTGACCTGACAAGAGTTCGACCGTCAGAATCGGTCGGCGCGGAACAGGTTCGGGTCGAGCGACGGTTCCTCGCCGAGCACCATTTCGGCGACCACCTTGCCGCTCGCCGGTCCCAGTGAGACGCCGATCATGCCGTGGCCGGTGGCCAGCACCAGGTTGTCGAGGCCGCGCGCGCGGCCCAGGATCGGCAGCGAGTCGGCCGACAGGGGGCGCATGCCGCGCCAGATCTCCAGCACCTCCAGCTCCTCCATGCCGTGCAGGTAGCGCGGCGCGGTGCGGCGCACCGCGGCCACCCGGCGCAGGTTTACGTTGCGGTCGTCGCCGGCCAGCTCCAGGGTGCCGCCCATGCGCATGCGCTGTTGCCCGAACGGGGTGATCACCACCCGTTCGTCGTGCAGGTGCAGTGGAATGTCGGGACAGGTTGCCGGCCGCCGCACGGTGATGCTGTAGCCCTTGGCTGGCTGCACCGGAATCCGCAGCCCGGCGTCGCGGCCGAGGCGCGGGCTGAGGGCGCCGGTGGCGAGCACCACGGTACGCGGGCGCATGCTGCCGAGGCTGGTATGCACGGCATGCACCGTCGCACCGTGGCGCTCCAGGCCGAACACGGTGGCGTGCTGGTGGATCACGGCGCCGTGCTGCGCGGCGGACGCGGCCAGGGCGCGTACGAAGCGGTCGGGAATGATACGCCCGTCGCTGCAGTAATGCACGGCGCCGACCACCGCGGGCAGCAGGCCCGGCACCAGGGTGCGCAGCTCGTCCGGCTCCAGGATCGCGACATCGAGACCCGCCTCCTGTTCGGCGCGCACGGTGGCGACCGCCTCTCGCCAGCTTCGCCGGTGGCGGTACAGGAACAGCCCTCCCTTGCGCTCGAAGTTGACCTCCGCCGGCAGCGCGGCGGCGAGCTCGGCGAACAGTTCCAGGCTCGCCATCAGCCAGCGGCGCACGATCGGTTCCGCTTCCGCGCAACGCCTGGCCGTGCAGGATGCGAGGAAGCGCAGCAGCCAGCGTGCCAAGTCGGCGTTCCAGCGCGGCTTGACGTACAGCGGGCTGTCCGGGTCGAACAGCCAGCGCAGCCCACGGTTGATCACGCTTGGCTCCGCCACCGGCGTGGCGTGGCTCGGCACCAGCAGCCCGATGTTGCCGTACGAACTGGCCATCGGACCGCCGACCTGGTGCTCCTCCAGCAGCGTCACGGCCACACCGCCACGCGCCAGGTAGTACGCCGTGCAAACGCCAATGATGCCGCCGCCGATCACCAGTACGTCGGGCTCGCCCGAGAACGCCGGCCGACCGGCGCTGCCGGACTCGAAAGGGTGGCCAACCGGCGCTGCCGGTGCACCGGTCTTCGTGGTATGTGGCGTCACGGCGTGATCATGCCTGTTGCCGAACTTCGTCGCGTTCCGGATCACGGAGGGACCGCACCGACTTCAGCGCCATCCTATCCCGCTCGCGCCGCCGATGTCATGGCGCACCAGGGCGATCCCATGCTAACGGCCAGAGGAGCGCGCCCGACGCTGCCCCCGGGTGCCAGAGCCCGTCGGTGCCGCACAGCGGTCCCCGAATCGCTCGAACGATAGCCACGATTGCGCAGCGTGGGATAGTCCTGCATGGCGCACCGCTGCCGGTAGCGGGCATACTGCGGGTCGTGGATACACTGGCGGGGCACACCAACATCTACGGCGGCTTCATCGTCGACCCGCGGCAACTGCCGCACGATCCTGAGCGGTTCACCAGGCGGCTCGACAACAGCCTGACGGCGTGGCGCGAAGCCGGCTGCAAGCTGATATGGCTGGAACTCCCGCGTTCCGCCGCGACCCTGGTGCCGATCGCCGTCAGCGTCGGTTTCTCGTTCCACCATGCCGAGCCAGGCATGCTGATGATGACCCTGCCGATGCAGGACGATGCGTTCATCCCGCACTACGCGACCCACAACGTGGGCGGCGGCGGAGTGGTGATCGACGGCGAGCGACGGCTGCTGGTGGTGAACGAACGGTACCGCCGCGACCGCAGCAGGCCCTACTACAAGCTGCCGGGCGGCTCGCTCGACCCGCAGGAAGACCTGGCCGCGGCTGTGGTGCGCGAGGTGGCCGAAGAGACCGGAGTCGAATGCGAGTTCCAGGGGGTGGTTTCCATTCGCCACCGTCACCAGTTCCGTTTCGGCCGCTCCGACTTCTACATCGTGTGCCGACTGTGGCCACTGACCAGCGAGCTGCGCCGCGACCCGCGCGAAATCGAGGAGTGCCGTTGGATGCCGGTCGACGAGTACCTCACCTCCCCCTACGTCGGGCTGTTCAACCGCACCATCGTACGGCAGGCGATGGCCGACGCGGCGCTGGTTCCGGTCGGCATCGAACAGCCGCAGGACTACGAGTTCTTCGGCCCTTCGGGGTGTCCCGCCGCTGCCGATGGCGACAATCGAACCGGACGCCGATAGCGCCCGGCGACTCAGGGCTGCCGGTGGCACGGCGTGCGCCGTGGCGCGACGCATGCCGTACTGCGATGAGCTGAGGCGGCGCCGGCCTACGTACTGCTGCGGCGCCGAGTCGGCGGCCCCGCCACCACCACGACGGTGTGCTCCATGGCGTCATGCTCGCGCAGCGTCGCCACCACATGCGCAAAGCGCAGGCGACGCTATCGAATGCGCGCGCCGCGGTAGTCGGCCTGCGGCGTCGCCACCGAGTTCAGCGCGTCGTCCACCACCGAAACGTCCGAAATTCCACGCACCCAGTATTCCGGCTGCAACAGCAAGCGGTGGGCGAGCGCAATGTGGGCCACGCTCTTGACGTCCTCCGGGGTCACGAAGTCGCGGCCGTCCAGGACCGCCGCAGCGCGCGCCAGCTTGAACATGGCAAACACGCCGCGCGGCGATGCGCCCACCTCGGTGCGCGTGTCTGCGCGCGTTGCGCGTGCCAGGTCGACACTGTAGCGGGCCACCGCTTCGCTGACGTGCACCTCCTCCAGAGCGCGCTGCATCGCCAGTAGTTCCTGATGGGACACCACCGGCGCCAATTGCACCGTGTCCTGCTTGCGATGCTGGCGGCGCAACAGGATCTCCAGCTCCTGCTCCGCATCCGGGTAGCCGACGCTGGTGCGCATGATGAAACGGTCGAGCTGCGCCTCTGGAAGCGGATAGGTACCCTCGAACTCCACCGGATTCTGGGTGGCGATCACGATGAATGGCGGGTCGAGGGGAAAGCGGGTGCCCTCGATGGTGACCTGGCGCTCCTGCATCGCTTCGAGCAACACCGACTGGGTCTTCGGCGTAGCGCGATTGATCTCGTCGCCGC
>CAYFXT010000303.1:0-3332 GCA_964346995.1 uncultured Spirochaetaceae bacterium
GGATCGGCGCATTGATGGCGACGCGTTCCGCGGCCGCACGCGCGGCGTGGTTGCGTGAGTTGAGGTCGCGCAGGTAGCGGCGCCGGCCCCTGAGCGTCTCGACGTAGCCATGCTCGCGGGCGCCTGCCACCGTGTCCCCCATGTACTGCTGGATCTTCGGAAACTGGGCGAAGTAACGCTCGATGATGGCGCGCGCCTCGGCACGGGCGATGTTGAGTCGTTGCGCGAGACCGAACGCGGACATGCCGTACATCAGCCCGAAGTTGATCATCTTGGCGCGGCGACGCATGTCGGCAGTCACCTCGGAGAGAGGCACGCCGAACACCCTTGCCGACGTGGCGGCGTGGATGTCGACGTCGTCGGCGAACGCCTCCACCAAGCCGGGGTCGCCGGTGATCGCTGCCATGATGCGCAACTCGATTTGCGAGTAGTCGGCGGCGAGCAGCACCTGTCCGTCCGGGGCCACGAAGGCGCGGCGGATCTCCCGGCCCTTGTCGCTGCGAATGGGGATGTTCTGCAGGTTGGGTCCCTCGGAGTTGAGCCGTCCGGTGGCTGCGACAAGCTGGTTGAAGGTGGTGTGGATACGCCCGGTCTGCGGCTGCACGGCGTCGGGCAGAGTGTCCACGTAGGTGGACTTCAGCTTCTGCACGGCGCGGTATTCCAGGATCAGCGGAATGATCGGATGGCGATCGGCGAGACGGGTGAGCTCCTGCTCGGTGGTCATGTATTGGCCGGTGCGGGTGCGCTTCGGGTTGTCGCTGATCTTGAGCCGCTCGAACAGCAGTTCGCCGAGCTGCTTGGGGGAATTGAGGTTGAACGCACCGCCGGCGTGTCGGTACAGGTCGATCTCATGTGCGGCGATCTGTTTCTCCAACTCCGCCGAGTAGTCGCGCAGCGCGTCCACACGCACGCTCACCCCGGCGTACTCCATCTCCATCAGCAACGGCATCAGGGGCACCTCGATCTGCTCCCAGAGCTCGCGCTCTCCGAAGCGCTCGATCTCCCCCTGCAGGGCATCGATCAGGGCGGCGGTCAGATCGGCCCGTTCACCCGCGTAGGTGGCCAGCCTGGCCGGCGGCAGCCCGCCATCGGCCAGTGCCGCGGCGCTGAAGTCGCCCCGCTTGAGGAGGTCGTCGGCGACCTCGTCGAGGGTCAGCAACTGATAGGCGAGGTAGTGCTCGCACAGCAGTGCCAGATCGTGCGCACCATCGGACTCGACCAGTTGGTGAGCGAGACGGGTATCGAGCAGCCGACCCGCCACCGGCACGCCGTGCCAGCGCAGCGCCGTGACCCAGCGCTTCAGATCGTGTCCCACCTTGGCAATGTCGTCGTGCTCCCAGAACGGCGCCAGCTCGGCCAGCACGGCCGCCGCGGCCGCGCGCGGCTCCGGCAGCGGCAGGTAGGCCGCGGCCCCCTCCCGCCAGGAGAACGCCACACCGGCCAACGGGCACGCCTTGGCGTCGCCGCGGCCGGCAACCACGAACAGGCTCACCGACTCCTGCCCCAGCAGATCGTCGCACAACTCGGCACGTGCGGCGGTGCCGTCCACCAGCGCGTAGTCGTGCTCGCGGTTTGCCAGCGAACGCAGCGCGTCCGCCTCCGTGCCGGCCGTACCGGGCGGAGCGGCAGATGCGGCGGCGCCGTCCCCGAAGATCCGCTTGATCAGTGCGTTGAACTCGAACTCCTGGAACACCGGGATGACGCGCTCAGGATCCAACGTGGGAGTCGCGAGGCGGTCAGGGTCGATGTCCAGCTCCACCTCGCAGTCGATGGTGGCGAGGCGCTTGGACAACAACGCCTGGTCGGCGAAGGTCTCGATCTTCTCGCGCTGCTTGCCCTTGAGTCGATCGGTGGCGGCCACCCGCGCCTCGACGGAACCGAAGCGGGCGATCAGCTTCCGAGCGGTCTTCTCCCCCACGCCGGGGATGCCGGGGATGTTGTCTACGCTGTCGCCGGCCAAGCCGATCAGGTCGATCACCTGCTCGGGGCGCTGCACGCCGAACCGCTCCCGAACCCCGGCCACGTCGAGGAGTTGCGGCGGGTCGCCGCCCATGCGCGGTAGCCGGTAGAGGAAGGTATGCTCGCTGACGAGCTGCGCGAAGTCCTTGTCGAGCGTAACCATGTAGGTGTCGAAACCAACCGCCTCGGCGTGCCGGGCGACCGTGCCGATTACGTCGTCCGCCTCGACGCCCGCGTGGCTGATGATCGGAATACCCATCGCCGCGGTCACACGCTGGACGTGCGGCAGGGACTCGCGCACCCCCTCGGGAGCCTTCTGGCGGGTGCCCTTGTAGTCGGCGTAGACATCCGTGCGCCAGGTCGGCCCGGGCGCGTCGAACACCACGGCGATGTGGGTGGGCTCCTCGTCGGCGAGGATCTGCAACAACGAGGTGGTGTAACCGAATACCGCCGACGAGTTGAAGCCGTTGGCGGTGATCAGCGGATTGCCGAGAAACACGAAGTAGGCTCGGTACACCAGCGGCATGCCGTCGATCAGGTAGAGGCGCTTGTCGCGTCCGGGGCGTGCCGCCATCTCCGGCCTACTCCTGCAGCGCCTGTTGCTCGGCCAGCAGGTTGCGAAGCTGAAAGCTGTGCCGGATCGGGTGCATCACCGCATGCTCCAACATTGCCTCGACCGTGGTAGCGGTGAGCGCCTGCTGAACGGGCTCGCGAAACGCCGCCGGTGGCACGTCCCGCAGCGGCGTGCGCCAGCGCGCCAGCAGGTGGCTCAGGTAACCTGCCGCCTCGTCGGGCGCCCGTTCCACCGGTGGCGGCCGGTCGATGCCGGGGTCGGGCAACTGCAACTGCGTGCATACCCACTGCAGGTAGCCGCGCGCGCACAGCAGCACGTGGTGCAACAGCGCCTCCAGCGACGCGTAGTTGGGGTCATCGGTGTCGGGAAGCGGTACGTGGGCGTTGCGCGCCTCGCACCAGGTGGCCCAGAACTCCCACAGGTGCCGCTCGTGCAGCCGAACGAGCGCCCGAGCGCCGCCATATCGATACGCCATCATCCGAATACCTGCCCGATTTCATCAGATGCCGGTCAATCTGGTCAACAACGCGATTCGACGGGATCACAGCACGCCTTGCGCTGCGCGGGAGCGGTGATCGACGCGCTGCCGCAGCGCCGGCACGACGCGGCGCGACCGTGGCTGTTCGTGGGCCCGGCGCTGCGCATCATCTGGCTGGCAGACAGTTGGCCCACGAAGCGCCATCGACAGCCGCTGGTGAGTGGGGGCGACGAGCGCAGGCCCCTCGCGGCGGGTCCGTGCTACCCTGCGGCAGGGCTGCAGACCGTGGCGGTCTATGGCCCCGTAGACCAGCGGGTCACC
>CAYFXT010000304.1:0-3329 GCA_964346995.1 uncultured Spirochaetaceae bacterium
GGTTGCGTGCCACCTCCACGGGCAGCTCTCCCTGCGCACCTTCGACGACTGACAGCTTGCCTATGCGGCAGCCGCGGTCGATGAGCGCCAGTTGCCGCTGCTCACCGGTACTTGAGATTCCTCGTCGACAATGCGCTGTCGCCGCGGATCGCTCTCGGCCTCCGCGAAACTGGCCATGATGCGCTCCACGTGCGCGAACGCGGGCTGCAGTCCGCTGAGGATAGCGTTCTGTTCGAGCTCGCGGAACGCGAGAATCGAATTCTGATCTCGGAGGACACCGACTTCGGCACGCTGCTCGCCATGAGGGAGTCGGCAAAGCCTTCGGTGATTCTCTTCCGTCACATGCCGGATCGCAGCGCCGCGAGCTTGTGCGGTATCCTCATCGACAATCTGAGCGCCGTCGCGGCCGATCTCACGGCCGGGGCGCTGGTTGTCCTTGATTCCGGCCGGATCAGGGTGCGCCGGCTTCCGATCGGGCGTACGCGGCGCTCGCCGTCACGTCCTTTGTGATCCACGTGGTTGGCGGGCGAGAGCCCCTCGTACGGTATGCGCCCCACCGGCTGCCCGTTCCATCCGCGCTGCCCCTACCGCGAACCGCGCTGTACCGTGGAGAAGCCGGAGCTGGTGGAGACGGGCACGGAAGGCGGCGCATCGCACGAGGTTGCGTGCCACCTCCATGGCCAGCTCTCCCTGCGCACCTTCGACGACTGACAGAGGTTGGTGGGTTTCCCGGCAAGTGCGCTCACACGCGGGCCGGCTCGTCCCCGTGGCGGCGTCTGCTCGTGCTGCCACTCCCCGGCGGCGGCACGCGTCGACACCGCCGCAGGCCGCCGCCAACGGCTCGCGAGCACGCCGTGAGGCCGCCGGGCAAGGTTGACTTTCCCGCGAAAAATTAGCAGCTATATGGCGATTTCTTTCTAGATCCTACCCGACCGCCGTCAGTGTGCCGCCTCCGCCAGGGCGGTGCCTCGTGTCCGCGGTCGCCGGAGCCTGCATGCTCATATTTGCCCCCAAGGAAACCGATCCGAACGAACCGCGCGCCGCAGTGACACCAGACACTGCAGCCCGACTGACCAGGCTGGGCGCCACCGTGGCGGTGCAAAGCGGCATCGGCACCGGCGCCTTCTACCCCGACGCCGCCTATCAGAAGGCCGGCGCCACGGTGCGCAGCGATCGCAAGGCAGCGCTCGGCGAAGCGGACATCGTGCTGCGTGTGCGCAAGCCGCCCGTCGACGAGGTGGCGCTGCTCAAGAAGGGCACGGTACACATCAGCTTCCTCGACCCGTTCAACGAGACCGAGTTGGTCGACGACCTCGCACGGCAGGGCGTCAGCGCCCTCAGCATGGAGCTGGTGCCGCGTTCCACGCGCGCACAGAAGCTGGATGCGCTCAGCTCGCAGCACAGCATCGCCGGCTACGCCATGGTGCTGATGGCGGCCGATCAGCTCAAGCATATCCTGCCGATGATGGTCACCCCGTCCGGCACCCTGCAACCGGCGCGCGTGTTCGTGATCGGCGCCGGCGTGGCCGGCCTGCAGGCGATCGCCACCGCCAAGCGGCTCGGCGCCCGGGTCGAGGCGTTCGATACGCGCCCCGACGTCGCCGAGCAGGTGGAGTCGCTTGGTGCCCGCTTCGTCAAGGTGGATCTCGGCGAGACCGGCCAGACCTCCCAGGGTTACGCCAAGGCGCTCACACCCGAGCAGCTCGCCAAGCAGCGCGCAGCCATGGCCGACCGCTGCGCGCAGTCCGACATCGTGATCACCACCGCGCAGCTTTTCGGGCGCAAGGCGCCGGTGGTGGTGACCGGCGACATGGTGCAGCGCATGAAGCCGGGCAGTATCATCGTAGACTACGCGGTGGAATCGGGCGGCAACGTGGAAGGCTCGTCGCCGGGCAGGGACGTGGTAACCAACGACGTCACCATCGTCGGCTACCGCAACATCCCGGGGCGCCTCGCCAGCTCCGCCAGCCAGATGTACGCCAACAACCTTTTCAACTTCGTCGACGAGTTCTGGGATGCGGACAGCAAGACGTTCACCCTGAACCGCGACGACGAGATCGTCTCCGGATGCCTGGTCACGCACGACGGCGAGATGGTGAACGAGATGGTCAAGAGCATCACCGGCGCCTGATTGCACCGGCAGCCGTACCCTGAAAATTAGTCGAGGATCAAAATCATGGAAGCGTTACAACAGTTCGAGTTTCTGTTCTTCATCTTCATTCTCGCCATGTTCCTGGGCCTGGAGCTGATCACCAAGGTGCCGTCCCAGTTGCATACGCCACTGATGTCGGGCTCCAACGCCATTTCCGGCATCTCGCTGGTGGGCGCGTTGATCACGCTGGACATTGGCAACGCGGACAGCACCCTCACCACCATCCTGGGGGCGTGCGCCGTCGGGTTCGCCACCATCAACGTGGTCGGCGGCTACCTGGTCACCGACCGCATGCTGGAGATGTTCAAGACACGCCCGGCACCGGACAAGAAGGCGGGCGCGGCGTGATCTTCGTCGTACCGGTCCTCTACATCATCTCCGCGATCCTGTTCGTCTTCGGGATCAAGCAGCTCTCCAAGGCGACCACCGCGCGGCGCGGCAACGCCACCAGCGCGCTCGGCATGCTGATCGCAATCGTCGCCACCCTGGTAGGGCGCGGCTTCCAGTTCCAGTGGATCATCGTCGGCGCACTGGCCGGCGCGATCGTCGGCGTGCTCGCCTCGAAGCTGGTCAAGATGACCGCGATGCCGGAAATGGTGGCGCTGTTCAACGGCTTCGGCGGTCTGGCCAGTCTGCTGGTCGGCTGGGGCACCTATCAGGTGGTCGCCGACTCGATGGGCGTCGGCTGGGGCATGCCCGCGGCCGACGGGGCGGCGTTCCTGGCGGCCGTGGGCGGCGGCTTCTCCTCCGCCACCATCTACCTGGCCATTCTGATCGGCGGCGTCACCTTTACCGGCAGCGTGATCGCCTGGGGCAAGCTGAGCGGCGCGGTAACGCAGAAACCGGTGCTGTTCACCGGCCAGAACGTCGTCAACTTCCTGATCCTGCTCGCCATCCTGGTCGGCGCGGTGTGGTTCACCGTCAATCCCGACCAGTACTGGGTGGCGGTGGTGGCGACCGGCGTGGCGTTGCTGCTCGGCATCATGGTGGTGATCCCGATCGGCGGCGCCGACATGCCGGTGGTGATCTCGCTGCTCAACAGCTACTCGGGACTGGCGGCGTGCGCCGCCGGCTTCGTGATCCGCAACAACCTGCTGATCATTACCGGCGCCCTGGTGGGCGCCAGCGGCATCATCCTCACCAGCATCATGTGCAAGGCGATGAACCGCTCCCTGGG
>CAYFXT010000305.1:0-3305 GCA_964346995.1 uncultured Spirochaetaceae bacterium
TGGCCGCTTACTGTAGCGCCATGGCGCACACGGAACGCCTGACCATGGGCCAGGATCTCGTAAAGTTTCTGGCGGCTCAGTACAGCGAGTTCGACGGTGAGCGGCGGCGGCTGATACCGGCCATTTTCGGGATCTTCGGACACGGCAACGTGTGCGGTCTGGGGCAGGCGCTGGAGCAGAGCGGCGACGAGCTGCCCTACCATCAGACCCGCAACGAGCAGTCGATGGTCCATGCCGCGGCCGGCTTCGCGCGCGCCACGCTGCGCACCCAGACCCTGGCCTGCACCAGCTCGATCGGCCCCGGCGCCACCAACATGATCACCGGCGCGGCCACCGCCACCATCAACCGCATGCCGGTGCTGCTGCTCGCCTCGGACTACTACGCGACCCGCCATCAGGGCCCGGTGCTGCAGCAGTTGGAGCACCCCTCCGCGGCCGACGTCAGCGTCAACGACTGTTTTCGCCCGGTGAGCCGCTTCTTCGACCGCATCACCCGTCCCGAACAGCTCCTCACCGCGCTGCCGCAGGCGATGCGCGTGCTCACCGACCCGGCGGAAACCGGCGCCGTGACGCTGTCGCTGCCACAGGACGTGCAGGCGCACGCCTGGGACTACCCGAGCCACTTCTTCGCCGCGCGCACCTGGCGCATCGAGCGCCGCCCGCCGGTCGAGGCGCGGATCGACGAGGCAGTCGCCATGCTGCGCGCGGCGCGGCGGCCGCTGATCATCGCCGGCGGCGGGGTGCACTACTCGGCGGCGGGGGAGGCGCTGCGCGCCGTGGCTACCACGTTCGGGATTCCGGTGAGCGAGACGCACGCCGGCAAGGGGGCGTTGCGCGGCGCACCGGAGTGGTCGCTCGGCGGCCACGGCGTGGAGGGCACCAGCGCGGCGGCGCGGATCGCCGAGCAGGCGGACCTGGTGATCGCCGTCGGCACCCGCATGAGCGACTTCGCGACCGCCTCGCAGAGCCTGTTTCACGACCCGCAGGTGCGCTTCATCGCGATCAACGTGTGCGCCATGGACGCGTTCAAACAGGGCGCGCTGCCGCTGGTGGCCGACGCCCGCCTCGCCCTGGAGGCGCTGCTCGCCGCGGGACGGAGCGCCGGGGTGGCGTTCCCGGGCTATCACGAGGCGGTCGCCGAGGCGCAGCAGGGGTGGGAGAAGATCGTGCGCACCGATGCCTACGGCGACCATCCGGGCGAGGTGATGAGCGAAGGGCAGGTGATCGAGGTACTGAACGAGGAGTCGACCGGCGACGACACCGTGGTGGCCGCGGCCGGCGCGCCGCCCGGCAACATCCTCAAGCTGTGGGACGGCGGCAACGGCAGCCGCTGCCACATCGAGTTCGGCTTCTCCTGCATGGGCTACGAGTTGCCCGCCAGCCTCGGCGTGCGCATGGCGGCCGGCGGCGGTAGCCCCGGCGAGGTGTTCGTGTACATCGGCGACGGCACCTTCCTGCTCAACCCGATGGAGCTGATCACGGCGCTCCAGGAGCGGCTCAAGGTCACCGTGGTAGTGATCGACAACCACGGCTTTCAGGTGATCCGTCGCCTGCAGATGTGGCGCACCGGCCATGCGTTCGGCAACGAGTTCCGCGCCCGCGGCGGCGAGCCGGAAGGCGGCTCCTCCGCAGACGGCGGGCCGCGCCTGGAGGGCGATTACCTGCCGGTCGACATCGCCGCCATCGCCCGCGGCATGGGCGCGCACGCCTGGAACGCGTCCACGCCCGACGAAGTGCGCAGCGCACTGCGCGCGGCGCGCGCCGAGTCGCGCCCCTGCGTCATCGTGTGCGAGGTGGAGAAACACCGCTACGTGCCGGGCGCCGATACCTGGTGGGACGTGGCGCCGGCCGAGGTGAGCCGCAGCGAGGTGACCCGGACGTTGCGCTCCGAGTACGAGCGCGACCGCGCCGAGCTACAGCGGTTCCACTATTGAGCCGCTGGTGAGCCGCACACCGCGGGCTACGAGGGCCTATGGCGACCGGACCGAACGGCGCGGAGGCCGCCGGCGCCGAAACAGCCAACCCACATCGCCGCCCGGATGCACTCACGCCGTTCGCCGACTCCAGTCCGGGCAAAGGCGTCGGCGACAAGGTCGGCACCGACTACCGCCGGTCATGGCGGGAGGTGGCGACCGCGGTGGATGCCGGCGGCCGTCGCGCGCCTGGCGGGAGCGCGACGGCATGGCCGCTGACATGACCAACGGACAAAGGAGTTCCCGGCCGACCGCAGCCATCCGGGCTGCGGGTCGCGGCCGCTCGACTCCGGCTACCACGAGGCCGCCGGTTACCGGTGCGGGTTGGTGCCGGGTAAGCAATCATGACGGCGGACCGCCGCCGGACGGGAGAGACGTATGATCAGATCGAGCAGGGAGGAGTCGGCCGGTGGCAGCGGACGCGCCACTTGGTGGGCAGTTGCGCCGACCAGGGAGTCACCATGAGCAAGACCGCAAATGAGGAGCGGGGTAGTGGCCGCGGACCGGCCATCTGGCTGGCGGGCGACCCGGCAGACCTGGGCCAGTGGTTGGCCTGCGGGGCCGCCGGCATCGTGACCAACACCGTGGTGCAGCGCGAGCTGGCGGCAAAGTATGGCGGCCTGCTGGAATTGACGCGCCGCTACCTGGACATTACCGATAAGCCGGTGGTGATCGAGGTGGAGGGGCATACCACGGAGGAGCTGTTGGAAGTCAGCCACGTGTTCACCGCCCTGTCGCCGCAGATCGCCATCAAGATTCCCTGCACCGCGCACGGGCTCGGCGCCTTTCGCGCTCTCGCGGGCGAGGGCGTGACCACCTTCTGCACCACCGTGTTCTCGCTTACCCAGGCCGCCGCCGTCGCGCGCGCCGGCGCCGCCCATGTGCTGCCGTTCTGCGAGCCGGTCCGGGAGATGGGCGGCGATCCGGGCATACTGGTGAGCGAGTGCGTAGCCATGTTCTCGCAGTGGGGGCGGCGACCGTTCGTCACGGCAGCGCTGGTGCGCTCGGTGGAGACGGCGACTACGGCGCTGGCCGCCGGAGCCGACGGCATCATCGTGTTCTGGCCGATCTTCCGGGCGATGCTGGAGCATCCCCTCACCGCCACCTGGAACGACACCTTCGCCGGCGAATGGCAACAAATGCACGCGGCCGGTCAGCTCGACGGCGTCGTGCTTCAGGGATGATCCCGTAAGATCGCACTTACATCCCGACAGCCGCTCCGCGAAGGACTCGAGCGCATGATTACGCCGTGTCGCGCGATCACCGCCGGCGGCTATTAGCAGGCAGCATCCTCCGGCTAACGGAGGACGCTCCAACATCCTGCTGCTGCGC
>CAYFXT010000306.1:0-3258 GCA_964346995.1 uncultured Spirochaetaceae bacterium
CTTCGACGTCGGCCACTCGGTGATAGAGAACCTGATGGAGCGAATGCGCTACGGCCACAAGTTCGTGTTCATGCGCCCCCGCAACCCCGATGCTCCGAGCTGGAACTCGACCGCCACCTGTTGGCAGACGCCGGCGCTGCCGGACGACGTGCCGGACAACGAGATCGTGTGGACCTCGATCTGGAACTGGTTGCGAGGTCGCGCCGACCGGTTCGCGCGCGCCGCGGACGACGACCGCGGTTCGGTGGATGAACACGTCGCCGCGCTGCGCACCGGATCCGACCTGGAGCGCACCCGCGCCGCCAGCGCACTCGGCTTCGCGGCAGCGCAGGACGGCGAGGTGGCCACGGCGGTGGCGGAGCCATTGCGCGCCGCGCTGGGGGACGCCTACGAGCCGGTGCGGTTGAATGCCCTGTACGCTCTCGGCGCGGCCGGCCCGGCGGCGCTGCCGCACCTGCTGCCGCTGCTCCAGGAGGGAGCCGACTACTTCTCCCACAACCAGGTGCTCAACGTAAACCATATCGCCGATGCGCTGGCGGTAATCGGCGAACCGGCGGTTGCGGCCCTGATCGATGCGCTGGCGGACCCGCAGGAACACGTGCGCGCCAGCGCCGCCTACGGCCTCGGCGAGATGGGACCGGTAGCCCGCCGCGCCGTGCAGGAGCTGGCCAAGGCGGTACGCGACGACACGGCCGCAGTGCGGTTCCACGCCATCTCCGCGCTCGGCATGATCGGTGAGCCGGCGCAGCCGATCATCGATGCGCTGCTGCCGGTGCTCGACAGCGACGACGGCGGCGAAGAGCTGTTCGATCCCGGCATCAGCCGCAGCCAGTTGCGCAACGTCGCGGTCCAGACGCTCATTCGCATCGACGCCGATACCCCGGAGGCCACCGCCGCGCTGGCGCGCGCGGTCACCGATCAGGAGGGTTACGTGGCGGCGTTCGCGGGCGAGCAGTTACGTCGCATCGGGACAGCCGAAGCGCTGCGCCATCTGTCCGACGCGCTCAGTTGGGCGCGCTGGTTTCCGTCGCGGGTGGTGACCGAGGCGGACCGCAAGAAATTCTTCGCGAAGCTGAGCAAGATGCATCAGCGCCAGCGTGCGGCAGCTCCCACGACCGCGGTTTAGAAGCCGGTCGGATTGCGACGGGTGCATTCGCGTTCTGTGGTAGCACAAGCCAACGCCACGACGGGGACGAGCCGACCCGCGGGTGAGTGCACTTACCACTTGGCGGGAATGTACCCGATCGCGACAGGCTCCTGGACGCAGGCGGGATGGGCCGCGCTAGCGAACTGATCCGCGCGGCGCTCGGTCGCCAGCCGGTGGTGGACGCCACCGGCGGTGGTTCGGGGGGACAGGTGCGGCGGCAGCCCGGAAGGTGGGCGCGGCAGAGTCTCGCCGCCGGGGTTGCGGTGGAGATGCGGCTGGAGCGATGAGCCGCGCGCGCCGCCGCCGCGGCGACGGCTACGTCTACTCCAGCGACCAGGGGCGGCTCTGCCCGGCCTGCGGGTGCTCGGTTGCGGCGTGCGCCTGCGCCGCCGAGCAGCGCCGGCGACAGGTGCACGCTACCGGACCGGTGCGGGTGGGCCGCCAGACCAGGGGGCGCAAGGGCAGGGGCGTCACGGTGATTACCGGTCTCCCGCTCAGCGTCGCGGAACTCACCGAGTTGGGCTCCGCCCTGAAGCGCCGCTGCGGCTCCGGGGGAGCGGTCAAGAATGGCAGCATAGAAATCCAGGGCGATCACCGCGACCTGCTGGTCGCCGAGCTCATCGCGCGTGGCTGGCCGGCAAAACGCGCCGGCGGTTGATGCATGTACGAGACGCCGAGAAGCTGGTCGGAGTTGTCGCATGACCGACGCGGTACTAGGAGAACCACACCCGGGTGATCGCCGCAAAGCCACGCCGCCCCGATCGGCGGCACAACAGCGCGTGGCTGGCCGCGATCAGCACCACGTACAACACCAGCACCGCCAAGGTAACGAGGTACAGGGAGCGGTTGCCGGTTGCGTGGGCCAGCGCGGGGAAGCCGGCTACCAGAATCAGCGGCATCACCAGGAAGAAGGTCAGCGCAGACGCGTACAGATAGTCGGCCGCCGCGGGCGTCTTGAACTCCGGATCCACTGCACGCAGTAGCGCCAGACCGGTACTGAGGGTGCCGGTCAGGGTGCCCCAGAACAGCACCACCCGCTCGAACGCGAAGTCGCCGGCGAATAGGCGCGAGGCGAGCCACATGATGGACAGCGCGGCGATCAACGCGGCGAGCAGCCCGAATACGGCGATCGGCAGCCAGTTGGTCTGCACGACCGCAACCGGTATGGCGCCGAGCGCAGCCGCCACCATGAAGTCCACCGAGCCGCCGCTGATGCGCGTCAGCCCGCGTTCCTCCAGCAGATGCCCGCACTGCACGGCGCGCAGCAACGCCTTGACCACCAGAGCGACCAGCAGGCCGAACACGAAGGTGATACCCCAGAGCGCCTCTCCGACCTGCGCCGCGGCCCCACCCAGGGGAATCAGCACGCCGGTCACACCCCGCAGCAGCAGGTAGGTGATCAGATACACCCCGAATACCGCGGCGAGCATCAGCGAAAGTGTGTCGATCGCCTCGCTGCTCGTGGTTTGGCGCAGTCCGACCGGTTGCCGGTCGTCGGCCGCGAGCAGGCCGGGGTCGGAGCGACGGGCGCGGATCTCGTCGGCGGTCAGATCGAGGTAGCCGCGCCGCATGCCCAGGTTGATCAGCCACAGACCGCCGAAGCACGCCACCAGGAAGCCGATGGCGCCGAAGATCAGTCCCAGGCTCCCGGCGTCCGCAAATCCTTGCTCCTGCCAGCTCAAGCCGATCGAAAATGCCTGCCCCGGTCCCAGAACGTAACCGAGCGTGACCAGAAACCCGTAGCTGGGAAACAGCGTCGGCAGCAGCGGCAGAACGATGAACAGGAACGTCACCCCGAGTCCGATCAGGCCCTGCAGCGCGAACTGCGAAGTGATCACCGTGGCGGTGCCGAGCACGGCGAGCGAACGGTGTGGGCGGTGTGGGCTGGGGCGCAGCGCGATGGCGATGAAGGTCAGGTTGAGCAGGTGGAAGACGAGATTCTCGAGGCCGTCGCGGGAGATGCCGAGCCGCGGTGCGATCCAGTTGTAGAACGGCAGCAGCAGTAGCCCGGCGATGATGGCGTTGGGAATCAGGTAGGCCTGAAACAGCCGTACCCGGGCACGTAGCAGCGTGGCGAGCGCCAGCGCCGCGGCGATGCTCCCCAGGTCGAC
>CAYFXT010000307.1:0-3194 GCA_964346995.1 uncultured Spirochaetaceae bacterium
AACCTGTGCATCATGATGCTGCGCGGCGCCGGCTTCGAGGTGATCGACCTGGGGGTAGATACGGCACCCGATGAGTTCCTCGATGCGGTCGAGGAGCATGAGGCCGAGCTGATGGGCATGTCCGCTCTGCTCACCACCACCATGCCCAACATGGGCCGCACCATCGAGGAGTTCATCGACGCCGGCATGCGCGACGACGTGCAGATCATGGTGGGCGGCGCGCCGGTGACCCAGGAGTTCGCCGACGACATGGGAGCGGACGGTTACGGCAAGGACGCGGTCGCGTGCGTGGAGCTGGCCAAGCGGCTGTTGGCCGAGAGCCAGGATGACTGATCCCGAGGCGACACAACGCACCGGTGGGATCGATGCGGAGACCTGGGAGCGAAGGCGCGAACGGCTGAGCACGATTCTGTCCGCCATGGCCGACCACGCCATGGTGCAAGCGACCTTCCGCTGCCCCTACAAGAACCGGCACGACGAGTGCACAGCCCAATTCGGCTGCCGCAACCAGCGCCGCCCGCGTCCCGGCGGCAGCCTGCCGATGTGCGGCGGCGACGACGAACTGGACTACCGAAGCGCGTGGGAGAGCGCGGCGGCGGACGCGCCCTGCGAGCAGGCGTAGATTCCTCATCGTCCCATGGGTACCATCTTTCACGACGGCGAGGTACGCGCGCTGGCGCGCGGCAAGACCATATTCGACTACGCCGACGAGCTGGCCGTGCGGGTGGCGACCTCCTGCGGGCGCGCCGGCACCTGCCATGAATGCGTAGTGCAGATCGAAGCCGGCATGGAGGCGCTGTGCGAACGCACCGAAGCCGAGCGGTTTCTGCGTGATCCGTTCCGCCTGGCGTGCCAGGCCGTCGTCGAGGATCCCTCGTCCGATGTGCACTTCGCACCGCTGCGCCGCCAGCCGCGCGTGCTCACCGCTGGCGTTTCCGCCGCGCCCGAGCGGGACGGACCGCCGCCGAACAGCGTGGATCTGTCCGCCGCGTTCTCCGGCGGCGCGGCGAGCGGGTCGGTGAGCATGAGCCAGCCGATCGATCCTGCGGTGACACGCCGCGGCGATAACGTCTACCTGGACGGCGAACGCATCGACCGCTACCACGGAGGTATGTTCGGCCTGGCCGTCGACGTGGGCACCACCACCGTGGCGATGGAACTGATCGACCTGGAGAACGGCGCGACCTTGCAGGTCAGCTCGTTCGGCAACCCGCAGCTCTTCGCCGGCAGTGACATCATGAACCGGGTTTCCTACGACGGCGGCGAGTTCCGCGGCGAGCTGCAGGCGGCGATCGTCAGTGGCATCAACAGCGCCATCCTCGACATCGGACGGGAGCTGGGCACCAGGCGGCGCCAGATCTACGAAGTCACCATCGCCGGTAACTCCACCATGCGCGATCTGGTATTCGGCATCGACGTGCAGACGCTCGGCCAGAAACCCTACAAGTCGCAGGTAGAGCACCAGTTCCGCGCCGGTGAGCGGGCTACCACCGCGCTTGCCAGCCTGCCGCGGCCCCTCGGTCTGATCGTCCATCCGCAGGCGCGCGTCTACGGCCTGCCGCTGATCGCCAGCCATGTCGGGGCGGATACCGCCGCCGATCTGGTGGCGATGGACATGGCCGGACAGAGCGGCCTGGTGATGCTGGTGGACGTAGGCACCAATACCGAGGTGGTGGCGCGCCGCGACGGGCGCATGATCGCCGCCTCCTGTCCCGCGGGACCGGCGTTCGAGGGCGGTCTGGTGGGCTACGGCATGCCCGCCTACGAGGGCGCCATCGAACGGCTGCGCTGGTGCGACGGCACCTTCCGCTACCACACCATCGGCGGCACCGTGCCGGAAGGCATCTGCGGTTCCGGCCTGATCGATCTGCTCGCCGAGCTGCGCCGGCACGGCAGGATGACCGCCAAGGGTGTGTTCACCCACGACCGGCGCGCCAAGGAGATCGCCGTGGTGCCCGACTACGGCATCACCTTCTCACGGCTGGACGCCAGCAACCTGGCGCAGGCCAAGGCCGCCAACTACTGCGGACAGCTCATCGTCACCCGCGCCCTGGGCGTGGCGCCGCACGAGGTGGACCGTCTCTACCTGGCCGGCGGCTTCGCCAACTACGTCGACGTCCGCAGCGCCATCGACATCGGCTTCCTCGCCCCGGTGGCGGAGGAGCGGATCGTCAAGATCGGCAACGCGGCGCTGCGCGGCGCCCGCGAGGTGCTGCTGTCGGCGTCCAAACGGCGCGCGTTGGAGACGTTGGTCGCCGAAATCGAGCACATCGAGCTGGAAACGGCCCCCGACTTCTTCGAGGTCTTCGTCGATGGCTGCCGCCTGGAGCCAATGGGGACCGCGACGGCGGTTTGATGGTTGAATGCAGGCGATGAAGCTGCACGACAAAGTTGCACTGGTGACCGGCGCGGGGCGTGGGATCGGACGCGCCATCGCGCTGGCGTTTGCCCGGCACGGGGCTGACGTGGCGGTGACGGCGCGTACCGTCGCCGAGATCGAACAGGTGGCGGCGGAAGTGACCGGTATGGGCCGCTGCGCGGTGGCGCTGGCGGTCGATCTGGGCGATCGGGCGGCCGCCGCCGCGTTGCCGGAGCGCGTATCCCGCCACTTTCCGGCGGTCGACATCCTGGTCAACAACGCCGGCATCGGCAGCAACGCGAGTCCGCGCCGCATCGTGGGCTACGACGACGACTTCTGGGATCTGAGCATCGCGATCAACCTGACCGCGCCCTACCTGCTGACCAAGGCTCTGGTGCCGGGGATGATCGAGCGCGGCTGGGGACGGGTGATCAACATGGCCTCGGTAGCGGGCAAGCGCGGCCTCCTGGCCGCCGGAGCATACACCGCCACCAAGCATGGCCTGATCGGCCTGACGCGCACCGCGGCCCTGGAAACCGCGGGTACCGGTGTCACCATCAATGCCATCTGTCCCGGCGCCACCCGCACGATCATGCTGCTGCGGCGGCTGAAGGTCGACGCCGAGCTGCGCGGCGAGACCACCGCCCAAGTCGAGGCCGGCATCAACCCGATGGGCCGCCTGCTGGAGCCCGAAGAGATCGCGGAACTGGCAGTATATCTCGCCTCCGACGACGCCCGCGGCATGACCGGTCAGGCCCTCAACCTGTCTGGCGGCTCAACCATGCATTAGCCGCGCAGCGGAAGCTCGACCGGCGCCGCGATCCACAATATGATC
>CAYFXT010000308.1:0-3131 GCA_964346995.1 uncultured Spirochaetaceae bacterium
CCCGCGGGTGAGCGCTCTACTACCGGAATGCACCCGGCTGCCGCGGTGCAGTGGGCGCTTGACATTGGCAGGGTGTCTCTTACCAGTATCTGCCTGAAACGAACAACCTGTCGAGAGGACCGGATCGATCGGTCCCGACCCGTATTCTGCGCACGAGGGCGGCCCATCATGGCGCTTCTTGTCTGCAAAGTAAGGAGCTCAGCGCATTGATGGACGCTTGGCTGGCCGCCGTGGTTCAGCAACTACCCATCGTGGCCCTGTTCGCCGTGATCGCGGGGGCGATCCTGGTCCTGGTGAAAGGCGCAGACCTGCTGGTCGATCAGGCGGTTGCGCTGTCGCTGCGCTGGGGGGTTCCGACGATGCTGATCGGCGCCACCATCGTCAGCGTCGGCACCACGCTGCCGGAGGCGTCGGTGAGTGTGTTCGCCGCCCTGCAGGGATCGCCCGGCCTGGCGCTCGGCAACGCGGTCGGCTCGATCATCGCCGATACCGGGCTGATCCTGGGCCTCGCCATCATCATCGGACGGGTTCCGGTCGAGAAGCGCCTGGTCAGCCGGCAGAGCTGGATCCAGGTGGCGAGCGCCGTGCTGCTGGTGGCGGCATGCATACCCTACTCGGCGTTGCGTGACACGTTCAGCAACGGGGGGCGGTTGCCGCAGCTTGTCGGCGTCGCCTTCCTGGTGCTGCTCGCGCTCTACCTGTGGCGTTCCATCGCCTGGTCCAAGGATGCGCCGCCCGCAGAAGAGCTTGACGAGCATACCGCTGGCGCCGATGCGGGCACGCTGCTCATGCTGTTGAAGCTGGCGGCGGGGCTGGCGATGGTGGTGGTCGGATCGCGGCTGCTGATCCCCGCCGTCGAGGAGACCGCGCTCCGGCTGCACATCCCGGACGCAATCATCGCCGCCACGCTGGTGGCGTTCGGCACCTCGCTGCCGGAGCTGGTCACCTCCATTACTGCGGTGCGCAAGGGGCACGGGGCGCTGGCGATCGGCAACGTCCTCGGTGCCGACGTGTTGAATGTGCTGTTCGTGAGCGGCGCGGCGGCGGCCGTGACGCGCGGCGGACTCGACGTGCCGCCGCAGTTCTTCTTCCTGTTCTTCCCGTCGATGCTGTTCGTGGTGCTGGTGCTGCGGATCGGGGTCAGCCGCGCCGAGGGCCAGTTCAGCAAGGCGTTCGGCTTCGTGTTGCTGGTCGCCTACCTGATCACTGTGGTGCTCGGCTATGTGGTGCCGGGCGCTCCCGGCGACCCGCACGGCTGATCACTCCGACGCGGCGGGCCGGGCGCCGGTGCCCGGCCCGTCCTGCAGCATGGGATCGCCCTGGGGCGCTTCGGGCGGTCATTGAAGCGCCCGCGCTGCGCGTGCCGTTGTCTGTGGTGTGACACGCATACGGAAACGAACCGGCACGGCGGGTACCGCCATGGTAATGGCGCTCGCCGGGACACTCGCGGGCTGCCCCATGTGGCCCGGCCAGCAGGTGGCACATCTTCCGCGGCTGCCGGAGCCGTGGCAGCAGTTCGCGATCACCCTGCGGCTCACGGTTGTCGACGGCGAGGATGGCCGCGAGCGGCGCCTGCCCGATGCCCGTCCGGGGGACGCAGTCGTGCTCCCGGTCGGTCGCCACACGGCCACCGTCGTGCTCGCCGAGCCGGTGATCCTCGGGCAGCCGGCGCTTGCCCTCCGCCCGGCGGGCGCGGTCGTACCGGTTTCGCTCGACAGCGACGGGGTGCTGCAGGTGACCTGGGAGCGGGGCGTGCTTGCCTCGCTGGTTCGGGACCTGTGGCATGGCGGCACCAATCCATGGCTGGTCAATCTCCACCGGCTGGACCGGGAACTGCGCGAGAAGGCGGAAGGTGCGCCTTGGGCGCTGGATCGCACTGCCATTCTGGCCGCGCTGCAGGAGAACCGGATGCGCGCCACCGCCATCGGCCCGCTCCCGAAACACACCGTCAGCCTGATGCTTCCCGCCGGCCGCTGGGTATGGTGGGATCCGTTCGCGGTGCCACTGCACGGCGACGGGAAGAGCGCCTTCCAGGTGGAGGCAACCAGCGGCTACCACCTGCTGCTGCACGACAGCGGCGGCGCGCGCGCCGTCCAAGTGACCGACGACGGAACGGCGCTGATCTCCCGGGTGACGAGCGGCTCCGGCCCGTGATCAGGTCGTGACGGCGGCGGCGGCTTGAGGCCACGGGTGACGGAAGGGGCGGCGGTGTTCGCGGCGCGCGGTTTGCTCCCGGTTCCGCGCGCGGGCGGCTGGAACTCACTACCCGACGGCTTGTGACTTCGCATTATGACCCCGGTTACGCGCGGGCCCTGCTGTCCCTCGGTGAAGGCCCTTGACCGTGGCGACCTTCGAGCAGGGATTCGCCGTCGTAGAGAAGGCGGCCGGCTGGAACAGCACCGGCCGCCCGCATAAGATGCACTTTGTCTTGCGCAGCCCACGCTCCACCCGCTTCGCCGCCGTCATCTTCGACCTGGATGGCACGCTCGTGAATTCGCTGCCCGATCTGGCCGCCGCCATGAACGCCACCCTGGTGGAGCTTGGCGAGCCGGTCCATCCGTTGCCGTTCTACCTGCCGCTGATCGGTGGCGGCATCGAGGTGATGATCGCCGGCGCGCTGTCCCCTGCGCAGCGCACTGTGCAGCGCGTGACGATCGCCGGCGCCCTGATGCGCGCCCACTACCGCCGGGGCGCGCTGCACGCCACCCGCCCCTACCCGGGCGTGCGCTGGCTGCTCGCCGATCTGGCGCAGCGGCGTATCCCGATGGCGGTGCTGTCCAACAAGCTGCACGCGGAGACCGGGCAGGTCGTGCGCGGCCTGTTCCCGGAGCAGCCGTTCCAGGCGATTCTGGGGTTGCAGCCGCGGCGGCCTGCCAAGCCGCACCCGGCCGGGGTGCTGGAGCTGGCGCGGGTGCTGCGGGTCGATCCGCGCCGCGTTCTCGTGGTCGGCGACGGTGACACCGACATGGTTGCCGCCCGGAGCAGCGGCGCCTGGCCGGTGGGCGCGACGTGGGGCTATCGTAGTCCGCGTGCACTCCTGGCCGCGGGCGCCGCCCGCCTGATCGCACACCCACGCGCGGTGCGCGACTACGTCATGGCCTGATGAGCCAGCTCAGCCGGCTACCGGCTAC
>CAYFXT010000309.1:0-3090 GCA_964346995.1 uncultured Spirochaetaceae bacterium
CGCGGGCGGCAGGTTTCGAATATCGTTGGGATCGTCATGGGTGCATGGGCGAGGGGCATCCGGCGCGGACGGCGATCAGGATTCCGGCCGTTCCTCGGCGTCGTCGGTGGAGCTTGCTTCTGCTCCCTTGCGCTCCTCGGTGGCCTGACGGGCGCCGTCGCGCTGGCCTTTCTCGAACTCCTTCTTGGCGCGCCCGATCGAGCGCGCGAAGCGCGGAATCGCGGAGGCGCCGAACAGCACCAGCACCACTCCGCCAATAATGATCCACTCGGCACCGCCAGGTATCATCGGCGCTCGCCTCCTTCGGTTCCGGGCTCGCCGCGGCGCGGCGTGCCCTGGGCTGTCCGGTGCGGCCCCGACCGCTCGGCGTTGTCGGCGGCGATGGAGTTCTCTTCGCCCTCCAGCCGCTCGCCCTCCGGCTGATCGTCTTCCAGCTCGAACGGCTCCTGGAGCCGACGCATGATGTCGCGCGACGACCCCGTTACCCTGCCGTACCACTGCCCGAGCTTGCCCATCACGCGCGGCAACTCCTCGGGCCGCACGAACACCAGCAACGCGATACACAACAGGACGATCTCCCAGATGCCGAGCCCGAACACTACTCTGCCCCGAAGCCGAACAGCTTGGCCACCAGGATCGACAGGAAGAACATCCCCACCATCGGCACCGCCAGACTCACCTGCGACACTACGTCCGGCGGCGTCACCACCGCAGCCAGAGCGAAGATCACCACCACCGCGTAGCGGCTGGCGCGCAGCAGAGCGCCCCGGCTGACGGCTCCGGTCATCATCAGCACCACCAGCAGGATCGGCGCCTGAAACACCAGCAGGAACACGAGCAGAAACTGGAACACGAAGAACACGTTGCGCTGGAAGTTCAGCAGCAGTCCTACGCCGGGCGGCGTAAATCCGGAGCTTACCAGGAACCGAACCGAAAGCGGAATCACGCTGTAGTAGCTGTAGAAGAAGCCGACCAGCAGCAGCACGAACGATGCCGCGAGCGCCCCCGATATCGCGCGCCGCTCGCGCAGGGTCAGGCCGGGGAAGATGAAGCGCACCACATTGTAGAAGTGTACCGGCAGGGAGAGCACGACGCCGGCGATCAGCGCCACCTTCACGCGCACCAGGAACCCTTCGAAGATGGTGTTGATGAACAGATACGCCTCGCCACCGCCCTCCGCCGTGGCGAGATCGGGCAGCGCGTCCAGTGGGCGCAGCAGGATCGCCAGCACCGCCTCGTAGAACGTGTAGCACACGATCGCCGCCGCCAGCGCCGCCAGCAGCGATACGATCAGTCGCCGCCGCAACTCGGCGGCATGTGCGAGGAAGGGCATCGTGCCCCGCGGCTGCGCCATCGCCAGCCCTCAAGGTACCGCAAACGCGGCCAGCGGGACGAGCACCGTGAAGGCGATGGCAGGTGCGAACTCGATCAGCCTGGTGCGCTCCCGAATCCGCTTGCCGCCGCTGCGCTGCAAGCCGACCGTCCGCTTCTGCCGCGCGAGTGCGCCGCGCCGGATCACCGTTCCGCAGCCGCGGCGGCCACTCCGGCGGCGCTTTCCGCCGGCGCCGGCTCAGCCGTGGCATGCGCCGTTCCATTGGCGCTGCCGGCCGCAGCCATGCCGGCGCCAGGTGATGGCGGTACCGGCGGTTGCGTTGCCCGCCGCTGCTGGTGCCGATACCAGCCCGCCAGCGCGGCTACCGCACCTACCTGCGCCGCGCTGTACACCAGCAGCCCGAGCAGCACACCCTCGGTAAAGCCGTAGGAATGCAGTCCGACCCCCAGCAGGTTGATGCCGAACCACGCCATCATCACCACGATGATCAGCAGCGCGCTCCCGGCTGCCATGCCGAACGGTCCGATCATCTTGCCCATCCTGGCGTGGAACAGGATCGCACACCACAGCCCGATCAGCAGGGCGCCGTTCTCCTTCGGATCCCAGCCCCAGAAGCGGCCCCACGACTGATCCGCCCAGATGCCGCCAAGCATGGTGCCCACGAAGGAGCAGGTGAGCCCAAGCGCCAGGGTCCCGAACATGGTTCGGTAGGTATGGGCGAGCCGCTGGTCGTCTACCCGGTTGCGCCCACCGCGGCGCCCCTGCAGGATCGCCTGCACCATGTACACGTGGCCGATCAGACCGGCAACGCAGCACGCCATGTAGCCGGTAGTGATCACCGTGACGTGGGTGGAGAGCCAGAAGTTGGTGTCCAGCACCGCCTGCAGCACCGGCATGGTATCCTCGGCGGCGAACTTGCCCGACAGCAGAAAGAATACGAAGCCACCGGCCAACCCGCTGAACACACCGAGATAGCGCTTGCGCAGGTACTCCATCACGATCCCACACACCACCGCGCCCCAGCCGACGAACACGAAGGTCTCGAACAGGTTGGTGACCGGCGGCCGGTCGGTGATCAGGATGCGCAGCACCAGACCGAAGGTATGAGGGACGAAGCCGAGCAACAGCAGGAGAAAGCTGGCCCGGTACAGCCAGGTCCGCAAGCCAAGGAACGAAAGCGCCAGCAACAGCAACCCGCCGCCGTATGCGATGCGCGCCGCCAGGTAGGGATTGGTGCGATTGTAGAGAATCTCCAGACTCGGGTTCTTCAATTCCAGGTCGGCTGCGGTGCGGCGTCGTACCGAATCGGCAAACTGGCGGGCGGCCAGAGCGAAGCGAAGATCGCGACCCTCCAGGTAGGTGACCTGCAGGTCGCGTAGCGCCAGCAGCTCGGTTTCCAACGCCCGCCGCTGCTCGACCCCGAGACCCGCCGTCTGCCGTCCGTCGAGAGCTTGCCACGGCGTGAGCCACCGAACGTCCCCGAACCCGCCGACCGGAATGATCGCCAGTGGCAGCCCGACGAAGTTGCCCTGCCACGCGGCCAGACTCTGGCTGAGCCGCAACAGCAGCCCGTCGGTGCGACTGAACGCGCCGCTGGTGGCGTGCTCCATGCCCGCGGCCGTGGCCGCTGCGCGCAACTCGGCGCGCCGCAGGGCGATGTCGAGATAACTGTAGGTGCCGGTGCCGGGCAGCCCGAGCAGCTCCACAACCGCCGGATCATCCACCTGGAAGTCGCGATGCGGATAGGTGAACGCGAA
>CAYFXT010000310.1:0-3055 GCA_964346995.1 uncultured Spirochaetaceae bacterium
GGAGCGCGCCGCGGCGGCGGAGCGCATCGCGGAACTGGAGCGCCGTCTGGCGGAGGCCGGCGGCGGCTATTGACCGACGCACGGCCGCCACGATTCGCCAACGTCCAGGTCTTCCGCGTAGCATTTCTCAGCTTGTTCACGGGTCGCCGCATTGAATGCCATGGCGTATCGTCGGCGCCCGGCTGGCGGCGCTGCGACGCTCCCAACTCCGCGACGTCGAGGTGGCCGAGCACATCGAGTCGCTCAACGGTGCGTTCGAAGCGACGCTGGCCGATCCGAAGCGACCCCGGGGTGCGTGACCTCTTTCGCTTGGCGAATGAAATCCAGTCGTTTGGCATATGTCGAGCAGAGAGCAGCGGGACGCGCGATGAGCCACCGGCGGTTGACGGCGGTTGACGGGTGGGAAGCCGGGGGATAGGCTGCCCTCCAGGCAAGAGCGCTCGGCACCAGGATCGTGGGATCTGCAGACAAGCTGTAAACAAGGAGCACTATTTTGGGACGTTTTCGTATTGTCACCGGTTTGCTGGTGGCGGTTCTGGGCTACGCCACCGTGGCGACGGCATTCGCGGGCGGAGCGGCCGTCGTGGTTCTTCCAGGGCTTCAGCACCACCACACCCACTTGGTGGCGCTGGTACCAGACTGGTGGCGCAAAGGGTGTCGAGCCGACCGAAGCGGGCAGGCGGGTGTACGAGTTGCGCGACATCATCCAGTCTACTCCGTCCCATGAGGAGCGGCTGGCAGCCAGCCGCGAGGTGTTCGAGATTCAGGCCGAGCACTTGTGGGTGATCGGCGTGGCGGTGGATGTTCCTTCGCCCCTGGTGTACTCCCGGCGGCTCGGCAACATCGGCATCGCCAAGGACTTCTACAACATCACCGTGCTCGACGGCGGCGAACAGTGGTTCTTCAGGAATTGATGGTCTTTCGAGGCCACAGGAGCGGCTGAAGCCGCCGCAAAGCAAGCGGAACTTGAGGCGGGCGGCTGCCGCACCAACGGCGGCAGCCGCCCGGGAACGCCGTGCTGTACTACATCCTGCGCCGCTCGCTCTACATGCTGTTGCTGCTGGTGGTGCTGTCGATGGCGGCCTTCGCCATCATCCAGCTCCCGCCGGGCGACTATCTGAACAGCTACATCCAGGCGCTGGCGATGCGTGGCGCCGCCCCGGACGAGGCGGAACTGGCTGCCCTCAAGCGCCAGTACGGCCTCGACCTGCCGGTGCACCGGCAGTATCTGAAGTGGGCCGGGCGCTCGCTGACCGGCGATTTCGGACGCTCGATGGACTGGCGCAAGCCGGTCTCGGAGCTGATCGCCGACCGCATGCTGCTGACGGTGATCATGAACGCCGGGGCGATGGTTTTCATCTATCTGGTGGCGATTCCGATCGGCATCTTCGCCGCCACCCACCAGTACTCGGTCGGTGACCATACGTTGACGGTGGTGAGCCTGGCCGGACTGGCGACGCCGCAGTTCCTGCTGGCGCTGGTGCTGATGGTGTTCATGGTGCGCAACTTCGGCGCCAGCGTGGGCGGCCTGTTCTCGCCGGAGTACGTCGACGCCGCCTGGAGCGTGGGCAGGGTGATCGACCTGCTGAAGCATCTGCCGGTGCCGGTGATCATCATCGGCCTGTCCGGGACCGCGGCCCTGATCCGCGTCATGCGCAGTGGCGTGCTCGACGAGCTGAAGAAGCAGTACGTGGTGACCGCGCGCGCCAAAGGCGCCGCCGAACGCGTCCTGCTGTTCAAGTACCCGGTGCGGGTGGCGATCAACCCGATCATCAGCACGGTCGGCTGGATGCTGCCGGCCACCATCTCGGGCGGCACGATCACCGCGATGGTGCTCAGCCTGCCCACGGTGGGTCCGATGCTGTTCCGCGCCCTGCGCAACCAGGACATGTTCCTGGCCGGTACCATCGTCATGCTGCTCGGCTTCCTTACCGTGATCGGGACGTTCGTCTCCGACATGCTGCTGATGTGGACCGACCCGCGGATCCGCTACGAGCGGAGCACCTGACCGGTGGCAGAGCCGGTTGCCTCGAGTACTGCCGAGCAGGGCGAAGAGCGTCTCTATCTCGCTTCGCAGTGGCGCCTCATGGCGCGCCGCCTGGGCCGGCACCGGGTGGCGCTGGCCGGCGGCGTGGTGTTGCTGTCGTTCTACCTCACCATGTGCCTGGGGGCGGAGTTCTTCGCCACCTATACGGCGCAGAGCCGTTTCAAGGAGTTCTCGTTCGCCCCGCCGTCCCGGATCCGTGTGGTGGATGCCGAGGGGCGCCTGCATCTGCCGTTCGTCTACGGCCTGGAGTCGGGGCGCGACCCCGTATCGTTCCGCAAGGTGTACACCGAGGACGTGAGCGTGCGTTACCCGTTGCGCCTGCTCGCGCGTGGCGAGCCGTACCTGCTGTGGGGGCTGATTCCCGTACGACCGCCACCTGCTCGGCGTGGCCGAGCCCGGCCTCCTGCTGCTGTTCGGCACCGACGAGCTGGCCGCGATCTCTATTCGCGTACCCTGTACGGTGGCCGCATCTCGTTGTCGATCGGCCTGGTCGGGGTGGCGGTGAGCTTCGTGCTCGGCTGTATCCTGGGCGGGTTGTCCGGATTCTACGGAGGGGCCGTCGACAATGCCATTCAGCGCGTCATCGAGTTCCTGCTGTCGATACCCACCATTCCGCTGTGGATGGCGCTGGCGGCGGCGGTGCCGGTCGACTGGCCGCCGCTGCGGGTGTACTTCGGCATTACGATGATCCTGTCGATCATCGGCTGGACGGGGCTGGCGCGGGTGGTGCGTGGCAAGCTGATCAGCGTGCGGGAGGAGGACTTCGTGGTGGCGGCCCAGATCGCCGGCTCGACGGAACGCAAGATCATCGTGCGCCACCTGCTGCCCTCGTTCCTGAGCTACCTGATCGTCGACCTGACCCTGTCGATCCCGCGCATGATCCTGGGTGAGACGGCGCTCAGCTTCCTGGGTCTGGGGTTGCGGCCGCCGGTGGTGAGCTGGGGGGTGCTGCTGAACCAGGCCCAGAACGTCAAGGCGGTGGCCCTGCATCCGTGGATGCTGATCCCG
>CAYFXT010000311.1:0-3054 GCA_964346995.1 uncultured Spirochaetaceae bacterium
CAGTGCCGCGTGACGTGGTGCCGGGCGTCATGAAGTGGATTGCGAACGCGCGGCGCTCGCGCGGCGTGAGGTTGGGACCGGTGTAGTGGAAGGTCTGACAGTGATGAAGCATGGCGCCGCCGGCGACCAGTTCGACGGCTACCGCCTTCGAGCTGTCCACCCGATCGGCGTTGTCCAGCAGCGCGTCGGTGGTGGTGGAGCGGTCGTGCTCCAGCGCGCCCAGGTGCGAGCCGGGGATCACCTGCATTGCCCCGTTGGCAACCGTCACGTCATCGAGCGTGATCCAGCAGCTCACCAGGTTGGCCGGTACGCACCGCCAATAGGCGTTGTCCTGATGCCAGAACACCGGCCCGCCGTGGTGGGCCGGCTTGTAGAGCGCCTGATCGTGGAATAGCTGAATGTTGGGGCCGAGCAGGTCCTCCACGCAGTCGAGGATCGCGTCGTCGAACAGATGGAGCCGGAAGTGCAGGTTGCGCTCGCACATCTGCATGATCTGCAGCATCTGCTCCGGCGCTTCGTTCTTGGCTTGTACGTCGTCGGTATCGCTGATCGACAGATTGCGGAACTCGGCGTCGCCGGCGCGGGCGCGGGCGAATTCGCGATCGTACTCGCGCCTCAGCAGGTCGACCATGTCGGAGTCGAGCATCCGGCCCAGCTCGAGGTATCCGTCGCGCTGGAACCGATCCACCTGCCCGCTGGTCAGCCGCCGGTAGCCGTTGCTTTCGTTCATTTCTTCCGCGCCCTCCCGGGGCGGGATTCTACCGCAGTTGCAACACCGGCGTCATCGCGTCCGTACGCTTCCGGGCCGCGCGGCATCATCCGGCCGAGTCGGCATCGTTTCGGATCAGAGATAACTGCGCAGCTTGTCGATCGCCGGCGCGAAGTCCTGCCGATCGGTCAAGGTCGCGCGGAACAGGTCGCCGCGCTGCTCGACGAGTTGCGCCGCGTTCTCGATCGTGAACCGGGTCGGGTGCAGGTCGCCGTCCAGCTCGTCCCACTCCAGGGGCATCGACACGCACGCCCCCGGAACCGGCCGCACCACATAAGGCGGGACTACCGTAGCGCTCTTCCTGTTCTGCAGGAAATCGACGTATACCTTGCCGCTGCGCCCGTGTGGCAACCGTTCCACGCTGGCGATGTCGGGCGACTCGCGCGCCACCACGCGCGCCACCGCTTCCATGAACAGCCGCGCCTGTTCGAAGCGGTACCCCGCCACCAGCGGAACGTAGATGTGCAGGCCGGAAGCGCCGGAGGTCTTGATGGCGGGGCGCAGGCCGATGCCGCGCAGCACCTTGCCGGCAATGCGCGCCACCCGCACCGCGGTGCCGAAACCGGCCTCCTTGGCGTCCAGATCCAGCACTGCGAAATCGGGGCTGATCAGGCTGCCACGCCGCGACAGCCAGGGATGCAGCTCGATGCTGCCCAGGTTGATCAGGTGGAGCAGCGTGCGCCGATCGTCGCATACGAACTGCCGGGTGTGCCTGGCATCCACCTCCACCAGCTCTACCCAATCCGGGGTCCCGGCCGGCGCTTGGCGCTGAAAGAACGACTTTCCGTCGATGCCGTCCGGGAAGCGGTTCATGTGCACGGGACGGTCGCGCAGGTAGGGCAGGAGGTAATCGGAGATCCGTTCGTAGAACGCCAGCAGGTCACCCTTGGTGTACCCTTCCCGTGGCCAGAACACTTTGTCCAGGTTGCTGAATCGGACGTCCGCCAGCTTGCGCTGTCGGCTTGCGGCCGCGGCGAGGGCGGCGTTGACCTCCACCGCGCGCGCCGCGGTGGAGGCCTGCAGGGGCACGCGCCGCCAGTCGGAATGGGCGCCGGGTCGATACCTGCTCGCCGCGCGTTTGGCGATCAGACCATGGAAGCCGGCACCGGCCGCCACTGCCGCGAGGCTGTCCCCGCTTGCGGTCACGTGGTCGGCGAACAGCAGGGTAGGCAGCGCCGGCAGCAGCGACCGCAAGAACCCCTTGCGCTCGACGAGGGGCAGGCCGCGCAGGTCCCATTCGTCGTAGTGCAGCAGGTCGAATGCGTAGTACGCGACGGCACCGGCGGGTGGCGCATCCCCGGCCGCATCCGGCTGCGCCGGGTCGGCAGCCGCCGCACCGCCGCTCGTCGCGCCCGCGTGCGCGTCGCCGCCGGAAGCGGTGACGCCATCCGCGCACGCCGAGCTCTGCGTCGCCGCGCCGCCGTCGAGCGCCTCGCGCGCAGGTCGGCCATGCCGGTCGAGCGCAACGAGCACGCCGTCGAGCAGCGCCTGCGAGGCGCGCACCTGGGCGAAGTCGCGCTCCACCGCCGCGCGGATCGGTTGCGGAACAGTAGCCGGGGCGCCGGACGGGGCTACGAACGCCACCGCACCGCCGGTAACTGCGGCGAGGACCCGCAAGCCGTCGAATTCCAGTTCGAATAGCCAATCGGGGTCGGAGAACTGCGCGTGATCGCCGTCCGCCGCCATGGCGCGCGGGCGTTGCGGTACCGGCGCCGAAGGCGCCCGTACGGCATCCACCACCGGCGGCATCGGTTCGCCATCCGCGCGCGCGTAGCGGTCCCGCGCCTTGAACAGCAGCCATTCGTCCGAGCCGCGCCGGCCCGCGCGGGTGCGCACGAGGTGCCACTCGCCGCGCAGGCGGCGGCCGCGCAGCACGACCTTCACCTCGCCGGCGGCGATCGCAGCAGACAGATCGTCAGACTTGAGTACCTCGTAGGAGCCGGTGTCCCAGATCAGCATGGTGCCGGCGCCGTACTCGCCCTTGGGAATCACCCCCTCGAAGGTGCGGTAGCGTAGCGGATGGTTTTCGGTATGCACGGCCAGATGCTTGACGGCCGGGTCGTAGGAAAAGCCACGCGGCACCGCCCAGCACACCAGTACGCGGTCGGTGGCCATGCGCAGGTCGTAGTGCAGCCGCCGCGCCTCGTGGCGGTGGATCACGAAGGTGCCGTTCGCCGCGAGGATCCCGTCGCTGCCGCCGGAAACCGGCTCCGGCGTACGGTCGAAGTCGCGTTTAGCGTCGTAGTCCGCGGTAGATGCCGGGGAGCCGGACATGGGCTTCGCGG
>CAYFXT010000312.1:0-3036 GCA_964346995.1 uncultured Spirochaetaceae bacterium
TTTCCTGGGGTACGACCGGATTTGACGTACCCGGACCGTATCTTGATCCGAGAGTCATGAGATAGGCCGAGCCGAACCCACATGCCATGCGCGGGGCCGGCGTATCCATCTGCGACGACCGGAGGACAACCACCGCCATGAAACCGACATTCGCTTCGCTCGACCGGGCGCCAGCTTCGCCGGCGGTGCGGCGCACGGGGGCGCGAAGCTGCGGGCGCTTCCCTTCCGGCGCTGGTGAGGTGCCGGGTGCAGAAACGGAGCGGCGCCGTCCTGGACGAGAACGCCGACGGTGCGTTGACGGCGCCCGTGCGCACCGTAATAGCCTCAATCAAGGCAAGCGACGAATGGCGCCGCGAGAAACGGCGCCAGCAGAACGCCGGCGCGCCGCGCTGCTGAGCGCCCGCGTCCGGCGGGAATGGGAGGATATGGACGTATGGTGAGCCCGTCATGACCGTTCATGCTGCCTGCGCCGCGACCGACATTGCGGCTGCCGTGGTAATCGGATGGATGGCTCTGGCGTCCGGGTGCGGGCTGGTTATCGCCGTAGTCTGGTCGATGGCCGCTGCCCGGCGGTGGAGAGACGGCGGACCGCTTCGTGCTGCCCGGGGCCGGCGGAGGGCGAAAGTGTGAGCAGGAAAGAGGGGCCGACGGACGAACCGGCGCGCCAGGCACGGCGCGCCGATCCACAGAGGAGAACTACCGCCGACAGTGTACCACGGCGACAGCGCAGGGCAACGCCGTCGCCGCCCGGCTGGCCGCGATGGGCACGCCGCGCCGCACCGACGAAGCGGAACGGCGCCCGGCGCCGGAGCCGCGCGCCTGCGTCGTATGCGGCGCGCCGGTACCGCCCGGGCGGAGATGGCTCTGTTCGGCGGATTGTGCAGCCGAACATCAACGGGTGCAGGTTCGGCAGAGGTACCGGCGCACGCAGAAACTGTCTTTAGTGAGATCCGAAGGTCTGAGCTCGCAGGCCGTGGCGGAGTCGTGAAGCAAAACTGACGGGACGCCGTATAGCAGTAGTATGAGTACCTCGGCGGCATGCGCGCCCTGCGGCGGCGCGGCTGCCGATGAGCCACATCCTGGCCGGCACCCTCCCGGCTCCCCGGCGGCGTTGCGCTACCCGGCCGCCGGCTACCCCACGCTGCTGCGTGACCTGCCGAGCGCCGAGCGGCCACGCGAGCGGCTGTTGGCGGCCGGTGCGCGGGCGCTTTCCAACAGCGAGTTGATCGCCATTCTGCTGCGCACCGGCGTGGCCGGCGAGAGCGCGCTGCATCTGGCGACGCGACTGCTGAGCGAACGCCGCGGGCTGCGCGGCCTGGCGCAGGCTTCGGCGGCGGAACTGGGCAGGATCAAGGGAATCAGCGCCGCGAAGGCGTGCCAGCTTCTGGCGGCGCTCGAGCTGGGGCGGCGCGGCGCCTCCCTGCTCCCGGCCGACAAACCGGTGATCCGCACCCCCGAAGATGTGCACCAACTGCTGCACGCCGAACTCGCCCCGTTGGCGCAGGAGAAGCTGTGCGTGCTGCTGCTCAACACCAAGCAGGAACTGCTGCGTGTGGAGGAGGTGTATCAGGGCACGGTCAACGCGGCATCGGTGCGCGTCGCCGAGGTGCTGCGACCCGCCATCAAGGAGAATTGCCCCAACCTGATCGTGGTGCACAACCATCCCTCCGGCGATCCCGACCCCAGCGCGGAGGACGTGCGTGTCACCCGCCGCCTGGTGCGCAGTGCGACAACCATGGACGTCTGCCTGCTCGACCATGTGGTGATCGCGGCGCGCGGCTTCGTGAGCATGAATCGGCGCGGCCTCGGCTTCGATCAACCGGGACCGTACTGACCGCGCACCGCGAGGCCGCGCTACAGGTCCATCTCCGCTTCCAACTGGGCGATCGCTTTACGCATGAATGCAATCTTGGGCGCGGCCATGGCACGGGCGCGCTCGAAGTGGAAGCTGTCGGAGTGGCTGAGCCGCTCGCGCAGCAGATCGAGCACCTCCTGCATCGTCTTGTAGTGGTGCCAGAAGAAAGCGCCGATGGCGAGCCGCGCAAACCCGATCGCGCCGGTGGTATCGAGCAGATTGGCATCGTACAGCAGCTTGCCCTCGATGGTCCTGGGCCGGCTTCCTGGCCGATGCTGGCGAATCGCTTGAATCACCAATTGGGTACGGTCCGGCGGGAAGCCGGTTTCGGACAGGATCAGTTCCGCCTTTTCCGCCGCCTCGGCCAGGCGGCGCGCCGGAATCTCGATGTTGTGCAGAAAACAGGCGGCGTGCAGCACGTCGTCGTCGTACGGCTCTCCCTCGCCGATCTCCCGCGCCAGGTGGTACACCCGATAGGAGTGCTCGAACCCGGAGGCGAGCCGACCCGCGGTCAGGTCTTTGACATATTGAACAATCAGCTTGCGCACGCCACAGTGTACCGCTGCAGCTTGCTCCCCGAAAACCGCCGCCTGCGGCGTCGCTTCCGGCTCAACCGGTCTCTCAAGGGGCCTGTCGCAATCCGACGGGTGCAGCAGACGCCGCCACGGAGCCGCCCCGACCCGTGAATGAGCGCACTTACCACTTGGCGGGATTGCACCCCAATCCGGCGGTAGTGTACCAGTTTACTTTGGGCGGTACTTGCTTGGTTGGACGCAGTGTGTTACATCAAGGTTTAAGGAGTGATCATCATGCCAATTGGACCCAACGGAGAGAAGCGCCCCGCTGACACGTTTGCCAACGCGCTGCACGTCGCCCGCCTTGCCACTGGCGAGGCTGAGGAAGAGTACGTCGATCAGGATCGCCAAGAAGCCGCCCGCGCAGGCGGTGAGGCCCGCGCCGCCGCTCTGACACCAGACCGTCGTCTCGAGATTGCACGCAAAGCCGCCAGCGTACGTTACCGCCCGTCGTAGCCACCGCTCACAGAATGTCAGCACCGCCTACGAATGCGCTTTGCTACGGAGACTGCCTCGATTGGATGCAACGGTGGGATGATGCCACGGTAGACCTGATTTATCTGGATCCTCCATTCAATAGCAAGCATAACTATAACGTCCTCTACG
>CAYFXT010000313.1:0-3009 GCA_964346995.1 uncultured Spirochaetaceae bacterium
AGGTGTCCCTCCTGCTGCGGCGGCCGCCGGGCCGCGAAGCGTATCCCGGCGACGTGTTCTACCTGCACTCGCGGCTGCTGGAGCGGGCGGCGCGGCTGTCGCCGCAGCGCGGCGGCGGCTCGCTCACCGCGCTGCCGATCATCGAGACTCTGGCCGGTGACGTCAGCGCCTACATCCCCACCAACGTCATCTCCATCACCGACGGGCAGATCTACCTGGAGTCGGACCTGTTCTACGCCGGCCAGCGGCCGGCGGTGCACGTGGGCCTGTCGGTTTCGCGGGTGGGCGGCGACGCCCAGACCAGGGCGATGAAGCAGGTGGCCGGACAACTGCGTCTGGATCTGGCGCAGTACTATGCGCTGGCCGCGTTCGCACAGTTCGGTTCCGACCTGGACCAGACCACGCGCGGCCAGCTTGAACGTGGGCAGCGGCTCACCGAGCTGCTCAAGCAGCCGCAGTATCAGCCGCAGGAACTGGCTCATCAGGTGATCGGCATCTTCGCGCTGACCGGCGGGTTCGCCAACGGCGTGCCGGCCAGCGCCATCGGCGGCTACGTGGACGGGTTGATCACCCACATCGCCGGCACGCAACCGGCGATCATGCGCGCCATCGACACCGAGCGGCAACTCACCGACGAGATCGAGGCAAACCTGTCGGCGGCCGTGCGGCAGTATACGCGGCAGGCCGGGTACGAGGTGGCGGAGGGCCAGGCCTGAGGGCCTGGCGGGTCTTCTCCCGTGGCCTCGATCCGCGAGCTGCGCAAGCGCATCCGCAGCATCCGTAATCTGTCGCAGGTGACCCGGGCGATGGAGATGGTGGCGGCGTCGCGCATGCGCCGGGCGCAGGAACAGGTCACCGCATCGCGGCCCTACGCAGCCAAGGCGTGGGAGCTGCTCACGCAGCTTGTTGCGCAGACCGCGGTGGTGGACGTTCCGGCGCTGCTGACCGACCGCGACCCGGTGCGCAACGTGGTCCTGATCCTGGTCACCGGCGACCGCGGCCTGGCGGGCGGCTACAACGGATCGATGGTGCGCGCCGCCGAGAAATTTCTGCAGCGCTACGCGGATACCGGGAAGCGGCTGATCACCGTCGGGCGCAAGGGGCGCGATGCGATGCTGCGCGCCGGCTACACGATCGAGGCGGAGTTCAGCGATCTGCCCGGCCGCCCGCGGGAGATGGACGTGGCCCCGATAGCGCGGCTCGCCATCGACGGCTTCCTGGCCGGCCATAGCGACGCGGTATTCGTGGGCTATACCGACTTCGTCAACGTGCTGCGCCAGCAACCGTGGGTGCGCCAGGTCCTGCCGTTGCATCCGAACGCGTTGACCGACGACGCCGGCAGCGAGGAGCGGCGCCCGGTGATGGCTGGCTACCTGCGTCCTACGCCGCCGCCGCTGGCGGGTGGCTACAGCTACGAACCGGCCATGGAGACGCTGCTGGAGCAGGTGGTGCGCCGCTTCGTGGAGCTGCAGATCTATCAGGCGGTCGTGGAGTCGCTGGCCAGCGAGCACGCGGCGCGCATGGTGGCGATGCGCAACGCCACCGAGAACGCCAACGACCTGTTGAAGGATCTGACCATGAGCTACAACAAGCTGCGCCAGCAGTCGATCACCGAGGAGATGCTGGACATCGCCGGCGGCGCCGAGGCGCTACGGGCGGTGGCGCGCTAGCGATGCGGGGACGGAGGACACAGATGGCAAACGAGAACGGCGGCCCGGCGCGCTCTGTCGCGGCAGCGAATCCGACCGACGGTCGCGTCGTGCAGGTGGTCGGTGCGGTGGTGGACGTGGAGTTTCCCGCAGAGCACTTACCCGAGATTCGCCATGCGCTCTCGGTGGTCGGCGAGGAGAGCGCATCCGTGACCGCCGGCCTGATCCTGGAAGTGCAACAACACCTCTCCGGTGCGGTGGTGCGCACGGTGGCCATGGATACTACCGACGGGTTGCGGCGCGGCCAACGAGTGATCGACACCGGCGCACCGATCACCGTGCCGGTGGGGGAGGCCACCCTGGGGCGGATCTTCAACGTGGTCGGCCGGCCGGTGGACGAGCGCGGGCCGGTGGCGGCCGACGAGCACTATCCGATCCATCGCCCGGCGCCGAAGTTCACCGACCAGGTCACCCGTACCGAGGTGTTCGAGACCGGCGTCAAGGTGGTCGACCTGATTGCACCGTTCACCAAGGGAGGCAAGACCGGCGTGTTCGGTGGTGCCGGGGTCGGCAAGACGATCATCATCCAGGAGCTGATCTCGTCGCTGGCGCGCGAGCACGGCGGCTATTCGGTGTTCGCCGGCGTGGGGGAACGCACCCGCGAGGGCACCCAGCTCTACGGCGAGATGCAGGAAGCGGGCGTCATCGACAAGCTGTGCATGGTGTTCGGGCAGATGAACGAGTCACCCGGCGTGCGCCTGCGCGCGGCGCTGACCGGCCTCACCATGGCCGAATACTTCCGCGACCAGGGCCGCGACGTGCTGTTGTTCATCGACAACGTGTTCCGTTTCGTGATGAGCGGCTCGGAGGTGTCGGCGCTGCTCGGTCGCATGCCGAGCGCGGTCGGCTACCAGCCCACACTCGGCACCGAGATGGGCGAGCTGCAGGAGCGCATTACCTCCACCCACCGCGGCTCGATCACCAGCATGCAGGCGGTGTACGTGCCGGCCGACGACTATACCGATCCAGCCCCGGTCGCTACCTTCGCCCACCTCGACGCTACCCTGGCACTGGAGCGGTCGATCGCCGAGCTGGGCATCTATCCCGCGGTCGATCCGCTGGCCTCCACCAGCCGTGCACTGGAGCCACGCGTGGTGGGGCAGGAGCACTACGACGTGGCACGCGGCGTGCAGCAGGTACTGCAGCGTTACCGCGACCTGCAGGACATCATCGCCATCCTGGGCGTCGACGAGCTGTCGGAAGATGACCGTCTGCTGGTGTCGCGGGCGCGCAAGATCCAGCAGTGCCTGTCACAGCCAATGTTCGTGGCGCAGCAGTTCACCGGACGCGAAGGGCGCTA
>CAYFXT010000314.1:0-2996 GCA_964346995.1 uncultured Spirochaetaceae bacterium
GTCGTGGACGCCATTCGCTGGGCGCTCGGCGAGCAGAACGCGCGCGCGCTGCGTGCGGAACGCATGGAAGATGTGATTTTCGGTGGCACCGAGAGTCGCAGCCGTGTTTCGGTCGCGGAAGTCACGCTGGTACTGGACAATGGCGATCGCTCGCTGCCGGTGGATGTCAGCGAGGTCGAGTTGCGCCGCCGCCTGTACCGATCGGGCGAAAGCGAATACCTCGTCAACCGCCAGTTGGCGCGGCTGCGCGATCTGCGCGAGCTGTTTCTGGACACCGGCGTCGGCAAGAACGCCTACTCGGTCATGGAGCAGGGCCGGATCGACCTGCTGCTCGCCGCCAAGCCGGAGGAGCGGCGCCAGGTTTTCGAGGAGGCCGCCGGCATCGCCCGCTACCGGGCCCGCGGCGCCGAAGCGGAACGCAAGCTGCGCCATACGCGCCAGAACATGAAGCAGGTCGAGGCGATCATCACCGAAGTCAAGCGCTCGCGCGACATGCTCGCCAACCAGGTGGAGCGGGTCAGCCAGTACCGCAACCTGCAGGTACGGATGTTCGGTGCGGAACGCGACCTGGAACTGATCCGCCTGCGCGAACTGGAGTCGCGGCGGGAGGCGCTCACGCGCGACCTGTCCGCCGCCCGGCAGCGTCGCGAGGGCTTGCAGGTGAAACGCCACCGCGCCGAGGAGGAGATGCAGCGCAACGCCGTACGCACCCGCGAGATGGAAGCGGAGATGGTGGACCGACAGCGGCAGCTTTACGGGCTGGACCTGCAGCGCGGCAATACCCGTGAGCGGATGGCCACTACGCGCGAACGGATCGGCGAGATGGAACGCAGCATGGCCGGATACCGCGATCGCGATCGCGCCGTGGCGGCCAGGATCGCCGAACTGGAGCAGTTGCGCGCCAGCCGGCAGGACGAAGCAGCGGCGGCCGGCGCACTGCTGCGCCAACTGGGCGAGACACGCAACGCGGCGGCCGGTTCGATTGCCGACCTGCAGCTCCGGATGCGTGACAACGCCGCCGTAGTGAGCGCCGGCAACGCCGCGGTGCAGGCGGAAGATCAGCACCTGGACGAGCTGCGCGGCCGACTGCGCACCACCACCGACGACATCGTCGCCAGCCTCGACTCCGGACTGCAAGCGGCCGGCTACTCTCCGCAGGCGCGCGCTGCCGCCGAGGAGGAGATCGCGCGGCTGCTTGGGAAGCTGCACGCCACCCTGACGGTCACCGGACGTAATGCCGCGGACGCGGTCCGGCGCCTGGTCGATGCCCGCGAACAGGCACGCCGGCTCGACGAACTGATCCGCTCCTACGGCCACCTCACGGCCACCGTCATCGACGACTTTCTTTCTCCGCAGGGCATCGTGACGCAGAAACGTCAGCTCGACGAGGAACTCGGCGCGACCGTGGCACGCATCGCCGCCGAGCGAAAACGCGCGGAGACGGCGCGGCGCGCCAACGAGGATCTGGCAGGGCAGATCGACCGGCTGCAACGCCGCGTCCACGATCTGCAGGTGGAAAGGGCGCGCTGCGTGACCCTCGAGGAGGGGCTGACCGCCGAGTGCGAGCGGCTTGGCGGCCAGATCTCCGAGCAACAGGGCCGGCGCAGCGAACTGGCGCGCGACGAGCAGAACGCCGCGCAGGGCATGGCGGCGATGAACGAAGCGCTGCACGACCTGGAGTCGCGCGGCGAACACTTGGCGCAGCAGGAGAAGGGTCTGCGCGCACGCCTCGCCGAACTGGACGACGAGCAGGCACGGCAAAGTGCTCGGCAGGCTGAGCATGCCCGGACAGCCCAGTCGCTCGATGCCAGGCTGGAACACTCCCGTCAGGCCATCGAGAAGCTGCAACTGCGCGAGGCCGAGGTGGCGACCGAGATCCGCACCACCCTGCACACCTTCCAGGAAGTCCATGCGCAGGATCTGGCGCAGTTCGAGCTGGACATTACCCGGAGCGAGTCACGCAGCGAGCTGCGCGCTACGCTGGCGCGGCTGCGCGACGAGATGCGCCGGCTGGGACAGGTGAACCTGATGGCCTCCGAGCAGTTTCGCGAGGTGGACGAACGCTATCAGTTCCTGCACGGCCAGCTCGAGGATCTCCAGACCGCCGCGCGCGACCTGGAGCAGGTGGCCGATCAGATCCACTCCGAGTCGAGCACGCTGTTTCTGCAGACGTTCCACGACATCCGTACGGCGTTTCAGGGTATGTTCCGGCGCCTGTTCGGCGGCGGACGCACGGAGCTCAAGCTCACCGATCCGAACGCTCTGCTGGAGTCGGGCATCGAATTCTACGCCCAGCCACCGGGCAAGAAACTGGAGAACATCACCCTGCTCTCCGGTGGCGAACGCGCCCTCACCGCGGTAGCGCTATTGTTCGCCCTCTACCGGGTACGTCCCTCGCCGTTCTGCATCCTCGACGAGATCGACGCCGCGCTCGACGACGAGAACGTCGGCCGGCTGGTAGAGCTGCTCACCGAGTTCAGCGCCGACTCGCAGTTCCTGGTGGTCACCCACAACAAGCGCACCGCGGCGGGAGCCGCCCACCTGTTCGGCATCACCATGGAGGAACAGGGCGTATCGCGGCTGGTGACGCTGCGCCTGCCCGCCGCCGAACGCGCCCGAGAGCGTGATCTCGCCGTCGTCAACTGATGGGAGCAGCCGCGCTCAGCCGCCGATGCAGGACAATCCCACGCTGCACATTCGTGGGCTGTCATTTTGCGGCCGCGACGGGCTCCGGCCCCACGCCAGCGGCGGGGTTGCGCCTGGAGTCGTCAGCATGGGACCGCCCTGCCCGCAGGACACGGGTGTGGACACGTCCGCCGGCAACGCGTACCCTGAGTTCCGCGCGCCTGTCGTATAACGGTCATTACCCGAGCCTTCCAAGCTCGTGATGGCGGTTCGATTCCGCTCGGGCGCTCTCCTTCGATACGATACTGGGCCATGGTGGCGTCAGCGCCGCTGAAGAGCGACGCGGGCCCGGCGCCGCCGCCGCGGCGGGG
>CAYFXT010000315.1:0-2978 GCA_964346995.1 uncultured Spirochaetaceae bacterium
ACCAGCATCATGTGCAAGGCGATGAACCGCTCCCTGGGCAACGTGCTGTTCAGCGGCTTCGGCGCCGCCGGCGGCTCCACCGGCGGCAGCGCCATCGAGGGCGAGGCCAAGCCGATGCAGCCCGCCGACGCCTACTACATCCTGGAGGCGGCCAGCTCGGTGGTGGTGATTCCCGGCTACGGCATGGCCGTTGCGCAGGCGCAGCACGCGGTGCGCGAGCTGGCCGAGATGCTGGAAGCGAACGGCACCGAGGTGAAGTACGCGATTCACCCGGTGGCGGGACGCATGCCGGGGCACATGAACGTACTGCTCGCCGAGGCCAACGTCAGCTACGATCAGCTCGTGGAGATGGACTCGATCAACCCGACCATGGACACCGTCGACGTGGCCATCGTGATCGGCGCCAACGACGTGGTGAACCCGGCAGCGCGCGAAGACGAGGGCAGTCCGATCTACGGCATGCCGATCATCGACGCCGACAAGGCGCGCACCTGCTTCATCCTCAAGCGCTCCATGGCCAGTGGCTTCGCCGGCATCGACAACCCCCTGTTCTTCCGCGACAATTCCTACATGATCTTCGGCGACGCCAAGGGCACCGTCGAAGGCTTGGTCACCGAGTTCAAGGAATCCGCCGCCTGACAGCCACCGGCGCCGCTGGTCCCCGGACAGGAACTTGCCGAACCGGCAAGCAGGACGCACAATCTCGGTCACCTGAGATGGCACATCACCACGACGACCCTCTCGCGGCTCTCCAGACGCGCAATGAGAAACGTATCCTGCTGTTGGTCATGGACGGCCTGGGCGGGTTGCCGCACGAGCCGGGCGGCCCCACCGAGTTGGAAGCGGCGCACACCCCCAACCTCGACGCCCTCGCCACCGACGCGGAGTGCGGGCTGCACGTACCGATCGAATACGGCATCGCTCCCGGTTCGGCGCCGGGGCATCTGGCGCTGTTCGGCTACGATCCGCTACGCTACCCGATCGGGCGCGGCATCGTGGCGGCTCTGGGGATTGGCTATCCGATTCGCGGCGGCGACGTGGCGGCGCGGCTCAACTTCGCCACCCGCGACGTGGCCGGCGCGGTGACCGACCGCCGCGCCGGCCGCATCCCCACCGAGCTGTGCACCCGGCTGGCCGCCCGCCTGGACGGCATCGAGCTGCCCGGCGCGGAGGTGGCGGTACGCCCGGTGCGCGACTACCGCGCGGTGGTGGTGCTGCGCGGCGCCGGCCTGAGCGACCGCGTCGGCGACACCGATCCGCAGCGAACCGGCGTCGCGGCGCTTACTCCACGCGCTACCTCGCCGGAGGGGGAGCACACCGCCGCGCTGGCCGCGCTGTTCGTGGAGCGCGCCCGCGAGTCGTTGGCCGGCGAGGCGCCGGCCAACGAGGTGCTGCTGCGCGGCTTCGCTCAGCTCCCGGAGATCCCGTCGCTGACCGACCGGTTCGGCCTCCGGCCAGTCGCGCTTGCCGTGTACCCTGATTACAAGGGAGTCGGCCGCCTGGTCGGCATGCAGGTGGTCGAGGGGCTGAACGACCTGGAAGCGCAGAGCCGGGCGCTGGCGGCGGCCTGGTCCGATCACGACTACTGCTTCGTTCACCACAAGTACACCGACTCCACCGGCGAGGATGGCGACTTCGACGCCAAGGTGGCGCAGATCGAGACCGTGGACCGCGCTCTACCGGGGATGCTCGCCGGCAACCCCGACGTCGTCATCGTGACCGGCGACCACTCCACGCCGAGCGTGGCGCGTTCCCACACCGCTCATCCGGTGCCGTTCCTGATCCACGCCGCCAGCGCACGGCCCGACGCGGTGCGCGAATTCGGGGAGCGGGCGTGCGCGGCCGGCGCCTGGGGAGTGGTGCCGGGCCGGGCGCTGATGGCGATCGCCCTCGGCCATGCCGGCAAGGTGGCGCGCTTCGGCGCCTGAAGCGGTGCGGGCGGCGGGGGACGACGAGCTGGAGAACGACGACCTGCTGACCGCCTTCGAGGCGACCCGGCAGCCGCAGTTCCGGGTGTACGAGCCACGGGAACGCGTGGTGGTGCTCGGCGCTGCCGGCGATGCGGCGGCGGCCGTGCACCGGGATGCGGCAGCGGCGGCCGGCATTGCGATCCGGCGCCGGCGCGGCGGCGGCGGCACGGTGCTGCTCGGCCCCGGACAGGTAGTGGTCGCGCTGGTCACCGAGGTCGATCACCCCTACCGCAACCGGGAATACGCTTGCGCCATCAACGACTGGCTGATCGAGGCGCTGCACGGCGACGGGGTGCGGGGCATCGAGCAGCGCGGCATATCGGATCTGGCGATCGGCGACCGCAAGATCGCCGGCACCAGCGTGTTTCGCCGGCGCCACATCCTGTTCTACCAGGCCAGCCTGCTGGTGGACAACGATCCGGCCGAGTTCGAATGCTTCCTGGCCTTCCCGCGGCAGGCGCCGGACTATCGTGGCGGGCGCAGCCACGCCGCGTTCTGCACCACGCTGGTCGCGGCGGGTTATCGTTACCGTGCTGCGCAGGTGGCCACCCTCCTGCAAGGGACCGTGGCAGCGCGCATCGGAGGCCTGCGTTGACCTTGTCGCGCGGGCGGCGGCCCGGCGGGCACTCGCCCGTTCCCCGGTGCCCGTTCCCCGGACGGCTGCGTGCCGGCCCGTCGCCCGCGCGCAGCCGGGTGCCTCGTCACCACCGGGTGCCCTGCGTGTATGGCGTATGCAACGGGGGCGGGGCGTCGCAACGGCGATGCGCCCGCGCGCAGCCGGGCGCATCGCCATGACCGGGCGCACGAATGAAAAGCGTGTGCAGCGAAGCCGGGGCGTCGCAACCCCCAGCCGTCCGATCGCCGCCACACCCCGCCGCCCGCGCGCTGCCCGGAACTCCGTCACCATCCGGTTCCTGCCGCCGACCACGCGTATGCCACCGGCCCCAAACCGCGCGGTGGCCCGCATCCTGGCCGGCGTGCTGCTCGTCCTGTTGGCCACTACCGGCT
>CAYFXT010000316.1:0-2969 GCA_964346995.1 uncultured Spirochaetaceae bacterium
AGTGATGACATGAAGGGCAGGGTGATAGGCCGTGAAGGCAGGAATATCAGGTCTTGGACGAGCCGACCCGCGCGTGAGCGCTCTACCCCTTGGCGGGAATGTACCGGACGACACAACTTGGCTGCCCGGCGGCCGGTCCCGGCTGGTGGAAGAGCGTGGCACGTGAGGGTATGCAAGCGTCGTCGACGGCGGCGAGACCTGGATCGCAGCTATCGCGAGAGCGCTGAAGCTCGGCGTGCGTAAAGCGCGGCTGCCTTTCAGCCGCTCACCGAGCCAGGCTCGCCGAATAGCTTGCCGTCCCACTCCGCGATCAGCTCGGCGATCACGGCGTCCAGTACCTCCTGCGGCGTGCCGTCGCGCTGTTGCCGTGGCCCCCACTTCCATTGTTCCAGGTAAGCGTCCGACCCGTAGAGGCCCGCTTCCATGGCTACGCGGTCGATCTCCTCCTGGTAGCGGGGCGGGAGCTGGCCGGAGATGCGCTTGCCGCCGCTGGCGACGCGCACCTGGGCGGGGATCTCCCGCCACCTCAGCACACGGTACTCAGTCATTGCTTGCCAAGGATCCCTTGCGGTACGCGCGGATGAACGCGGCGCAGTACTGGTCGTGGCCCAACAGCAGGTCTTCGGCCAGCCGGTAGCGGCGCGAGCCGCGGTCGAGGTTCAGCACGCTGTCGATGTGGCTGGTAACCGGATCGAGGATGCCGCTGTCGGCGCCGGCGTCGATCGCCAAGCGCAGAAACACGTCGTTGATCAGGCGCCGGGCCGGCATGCCGAAGGAGACGTTGCTGAAGCCGCCGGTGATATGCAGGTCGGCACCGTAGCGCTCGCGCAGCGCTCTGATGGCGGCTAGGCAATGGTTGCCGAACTGTTGATCCACGGCAATCGGGAACACCAGCGGATCCACGTAGATGTCAGCCACCGGGATGCCGCACGCCAGCGCCGCGTCCACCACCCGCGAGGCGTTGGCGACCCGCTCGGCGGTATCGTTCGGCATGCCCGATTCGCCGGCGGCGGTCACGATCACCTGCACGTCGTGCTCGCGCGCCAGGTCGAGCGCGTCCAGCCGCTCCAGGGAGGCGGAGTTGAGCAGTCCGCGCGCGCCGTTGGCGCCATCGTTCCACGCCTCCAGTCCGGCGCGGATGATGTCGACGTTGGATGAGTCGATCGACAGCGGCAGCCGGCTGGCCTCCCGCGTCGTCCCCACCAGCCAGCGCATCGCCTCCTGCTGCTCCTGTGGCCGGAGCGAGATTTCGTCCACGTTGAGGTCGAGGAAGTGGGCGCCGGCATCCTCCTGACGCTGCGCGAGACGGTGCAGGTAGCGCAGCCCCTCGGCCGCCTCGACGCCGCCCGCCATGGCCCCGCGCACGGCGATCTGCACGTGCTGGCCGCGCCCTTCTTCGAAGTCCTGGGGGGTACGGAACACCTCCGGGATCGGCAGATAGCGCACCTCGCCGGTCTTGGTGCGGTAGTTGACCGCCTGCACGCCACCGGGAAGGTCGCTGATCCGTTTGCCCTTGCGGCGCAGCACGCGGGTAGTGTGGATGTTCTCGCCGATTACGATGAAAGGGTTGCTCATTGGGTTGTGTGATCCTCGGTTGCTCCGCCGGACCCCTGCTCGGGCCGGTGGACGAAGTGGTCGCGTCCCAGGTAGGTGTTTACCCAGGCGCTGGTGCCGGCCAGGGCGGCGTTCTTGAAGATCGCCGGCCCGTCGAGCATGGTTCGTTCCTCGCCGTACGCCTTGAGCCGGTCGTAGGCGCGCGCCCAGATGCACTCCTTTTCGCCGATCTCGCACTTGCCCTCGCGCGTGCCTCCGCACGGGCCGTTGCGCTGGTTCTTGACGCACTGCGACTCGGGACACAGGTATGCGACGTCGGGCAGCGAGCAGTCGCCGCAGTCGCGACAGTCGTACGTGGCGGACTTGGCGGCGTGCTCCAACCTGTGGAACAGCCGCTGGCCGAGCGTTCCACTCTGCTCCACGGCGTGCGCCAGCCTGCGCCCGGCCGCGAAGCCCGGCGTATCGGGCGTGAAGATCGTATCGTGTACCCAGCGGCTCAACTTGTAGCCTAGCGCCACCTGCTGTTGCAGTCCATGCCGCGCTTCCGGCTCGATTGACGACAGGTAGCTGCGGCTTACGTCGCTGCCGCTGGTTCCGGGCAGTTCGCCGGGCTCGAAGTAGTAGAACTCGTCCGGGAAGTGGAAGTGCACCTCGCCGGCGAACTGCTGCCAGTCGTCGGCTCCGAAGCCGGCCGCAATCTCCAGCACGCGATCGATGTCAGCGTACCGGGTCAGGCCGCCGAGGTAGGCGCCGCGGTAGCCGAGTCCGCGCGCGATCGCCACCTGCTTGGCGGCCAGCTCCAGGAAGAACGCCTTGCCCTTGTCGGGCGACGCCGCCTGCCGCTCGGCCAGCTCCTGCAGCTCCGGCAGCACCACTACGCCGGGAATTTTCCCCGCCGCAAAGAACCGTGCCGTAGGACGACTCAGGGCATACACGTTGGCGATTACCGGCGTGTCCAGGTGATGCATCGCCATGTAGCGCAGCAATTCATCCTGCTTGCGGGCATCCCAGCCGATCTGGCCGATGATGAACCGCGCGCCATTGGCGATCTTCCTGGCCAGCTTGAAGTACTGCGGCATCACCTCGCGTTCGTGCCGCTTGTGGTTGTTCACCACCGCCCCCAGGAAGAAGTGCGTCCCCGTAAGGGTGCGCCTGCCGGTGTGGATGCCGGCGTTCATGGCGGAGAACATGCGCAACAGCCCAACCGAATCGGTGTCGAACACCGGGCTCGCCTGGCCCTGGTAGCCGCTCACCGGATAGTCACCAGAGAGGGCGAGGATGTTGTCGAACCCGAGACTGGCAAGTTGCCAGCCGCGGCTCTCCAAGGCGTTGCGATTCCAGTCCTTGCAGGAGAGATGGATCACCACTTCCTGGCCACGCGAGATCAGGTCGGTACCGAGCGCATCGGCGCCGAA
>CAYFXT010000317.1:0-2966 GCA_964346995.1 uncultured Spirochaetaceae bacterium
GGGGGGGGGGGGCGGGGGGTACGGGGGCCCCCGGGGGGGGGGGGGGGCACACGCGGCCCGCCGCCGCCATGGCGGTGGGCTCAGACCGGGACGGTATCGCCCTGCAGCGCACGCAGTGCGCCCGTAAGCATACGCTCGGTCGTGTCCCAACTGATGCACTCGTCGGTAATGGAAACGCCGTACCGCAGCGCGCGCGGGTCGTCGCCGATGTCCTGACGGCCCTCGTACAGATTGCTCTCCAGCATGACGCCGACGATCGGACTGTGCGCACGCCCTGCGCGCTGGCTGAGCACGCTGTTCCAGGCGGTTTCCTGATTTTCGTGCTTCTTGCCGGAGTTGTCGTGGCTGCAATCGACCATCAACGCCGGCTCCAACCCGGCTCGATCCAGCATCACGGCCGCCTGGTTCACGCTCTCGGCTCCGTAGTTGGTTCCGGAGCGTCCGCCGCGCAGGATCACGTGTCCGGTCCGGTTGCCCTGGGTGCTGACCACCCCGATGCGGCCATCCTGGTCCACGCCCAGAAACCGGTGCGGGCAGCGCGCCGACATGATGGCGTCGATGGCTATCTGCGGATTGCCGTCGGTGCTGTTCTTGAAGCCGACCGGCATCGACAGTCCGCTGGCCATCTCGCGATGCGTCTGCGATTCGGTGGTACGCGCCCCGATCGCCGCCCACGACACCAGGTCGGCGATGTACTGGGGCACGATCGGGTCCAGCATCTCGGTCGCCGTGGGCAGGCCGTACTCGTTGATCGACAACAGGATGCGGCGCGCGACGTGCAGCCCCTCCGGGATGCGCGACGAAAAGTCCAGGCGTGGGTCGATGATCATGCCGCGCCAGCCGATCGTGGTGCGCGGCTTCTCGAAGTAGACGCGCATGACGATGTAGAACTCGTCGCGCACTGCTACCGCCAGCTTCGCCAGCCGCCGCGCGTATTCGAGGGCAGCGCGTTCGTCGTGGATGGAGCAGGGACCGACGATCACCATCAGCCGCGGGTCGTGCCGCGTCAGGATGTCGGCAACGGTCGCACGTCCCCGCACCACGTTCTCGTTAGCGGCCGCGGACATCGGCAGATCGTCCTTGAGCGCGCGCGGAGTGATCAGAGGTTCGATGGCGTTTACGTTGAGGTCGGAGGTACGCTGCATGCGGTGCACGGCTGGCTGCGGCGCAGCTTACGGTATGCGCCGCCGAAGTTCAACCGACCGCGGTGCCGTCGCTGGCGTCGGCGCCGGTGCCGGGTCCGATCGACGCCAGACCACAGAATGGCCGCAACACCTCCGGCACGGTGACGCCGCCGTCGGCGCGCTGGTAGGTCTCCAGCAGCGCCGGCAGCAGCCGGCTGGTGGCCAGCCCCGAGGCGTTCAGGGTGTGCACCAGCGTGGTTCCGGAGGCGCCGCGCATGCGGATGCGGCCCCGTCGCGACTGATAGTCGCGGGTGTTGGAGGCGGAACTCACCTCTTCGTAGCTGCCCATACTGGGGATCCACGCCTCGATGTCGCAGGTCTTGGCGGCGGCGGCGCTGCAGTCGCCGGCCGCGAGCTGCGACACCCGGTAATGCAGACCGAGATCCCGGACCAGCGATTCGGCGTGGTTCATCATGCTCTGCAGCGCAGCCTCGGACGCATCGGGGGCGACGAACTGGAACAGTTCCACCTTGTGGAACTGGTGGCCGCGAATTGTGCCCCGGTCGTGGCTGCGGTAGCTGCCCGCCTCGCGCCGGTAGCAGGGCGTGAACGCGCAATACTTGCGCGGCAGCGTGTCGGCGGCGAGGATTTCGTCCTGGTGCACGGCGGCCAGGGCGGTCTCCGAGGTGGGGATGAGGATCTGCCCCGCGTGGTTGGCCGCGGCGTCGCGGGCGGCGCTCGCAGCGTGATCCGGCTCCGCGGCGAGGCGGTACACGTCATGTCCAAACTTCGGGAACTGGCCGGAAATGTAGCCGCACTGTGCGTTGACGATGTGGGGCAGCAGCATAAACTCGTAGCCGGCGGCGACGTTGCGGCTGATACAGTAGTTGATCAACGCCATTTCGAGCAGGGCGCCGGCGCCGCGGTAGATCCAGAAGCCGTTGCCGGCCACCTTGGTCCCGCGGCCGAAGTCGATCAGGCCCAGGCTGGCGGCGATGGTCAAGTGGTCGCGCGGGGCAAAGTCGAAGCGCGGCTGCTCCGACCAGACGTGCAGCAGGCTGTTGTTTTCCTTGCCGCCGGCGGCGACATCCTCGTCGGGCACGTTGGGAAGCTGCTCCAGAAATTCGCGGATGCGCTGCTCCAGCTCGGTGCGCTCCTCGTCCAGCTCCCTGATGCGCTGTCCCACGCCGCGCATCTCTTCGATGAGCGCAGTAACGTCCTCACCTCGCTTCTTGAGCCGGGGAATCCGGCCCGATACGTCGTTGCGCCGGGCGCGCAGCTTATCCGACTCGGTCACCAGTCCACGGCGACGCTCGTCCCATGCCAGCAGGTCGCCAAACTCGATCGGTGTGCCGCGCTTGGCCAGTGCCGCCGCGGCGCGTCGCGGATCGTCGCGTATCCAGTTTATGTCGATCATCGGCGCCGGAACCGTAGCACAAGCAGTCGGCCCGCGTCGCCTGGTATCTTGCTTACTTCGCCATGTGCTACGGGGTACCGACGCCCGTAAGCCACTTCTGGCGACCAGGTTGACGGTAGCGGACATGTGCCATGTGCTCCACCGCGCTCCGCGAGCACCACGTCAACGCAGCTTGGCAAACAAGTACAAAGCGTCACCGCCGCCGGGCGGAACGACACGCCCTCTGGCGCCGGGTGGCCGACAGCTTGTGCGGGTGGCCGCAAGTCATCCGGTCCACCACCACCCAGCGTCGAGTATTCCAACCCGGCGGATTGCCCCGGTTGGCGGAACACTTAGTCACTTTAGCTGACTCTCCGGCGCGACTGCCGGGAGAAGCTGGGTGAAGATGCTCTCCCACTGCTTCAACGCCCGATACGCCTGCTCAC
>CAYFXT010000318.1:0-2946 GCA_964346995.1 uncultured Spirochaetaceae bacterium
CCACTCCCGTCAGACCGCCCTGCAAGCCGCTACCGCCGCTCACCGAGAATTGCTGCAATCGCGGAGCCGAAGGCGACGGTATTGGGGCTATGATCCGATCCGGAAAGATGAGCGACACGATCATCCGGCTTGCAGCAGCCGAATACGGGGAGGCGATGGATCTGCTGAACTACGCGTTCAGTTACAACCACGGCGAGCACGACTTCCCGACGCTGCTCCCGAAGATCTACCGGCCCACCGACGAGCTCATGGGCTGCAACTACGCCATCCGCCGAGACGGCCGGCTGGTGGCGGCGGTGGGCGTCTTCCCGCTGACCTGGCACGTGGGCGGCGCGGCGCTGCGCGTGGCCGCTATCGGCGGCGTGTCGACCCATCCCCGGTACCGCGGCCAGGGCCTGATGAGCACGCTGATGCGCCACTGCGTGGAGGAGATCCGCGCCGCCGGCTATCCCCTCTCCTGGCTCAGCGGCATGCGGCGCCGCTACCGGCACTTCGGCTACGAGCAGTGCGGGAACGAGCTGTTGTTCACGCTCAAGCGCGCCGATCTGCAGGCGGCCGGAATCGACGGAACGAGCATCGAGTTCCGGCGCCTGACCGAGGACGACCCGCTGCTCGCGGAAGCCCGGCGCCTGCACGCCGCGCAGCCCGCGCGCTGCGGCCGGCCGGCCGTCGAGTTCGTCACGATCTGCTGCAGTTGGAACAACCGTCCGTACGCCGCGGTGGCCGGGAGCGGGCTGGCCGGCTACCTGATCGCGGGCGGCGACGGAAGCCGTGTCACCGAGCTGGTGGCCGCCGACGTGCCGGCCACGCTGCGGATCGCCGCCGCGTGGTGCGCACACCGGGACATCGCCGAGGTGACGATCGCCGTGTCGCCTGCGAATACCGAGCTGGCCCGCGGCCTCGACGCCATCGCGGAGGCCACGACCGTGCGCTTCGCGGACAACTGGCAGGTGTTCGACTGGCCGGCCGTGCTGACCGCCCTCCTGTGCGAGCGCATCCGCGCGGGCGACGCCGAGCCGGGCCGGCTGGTCTTGCAGATCGGCCAGACGGACCGGCTGCGCCTCAGCGTCGACGGCATGCGCGCCGGCGCCGTGCCCACCGACGAACCGGCGGATTTCACGATGGACGAGATCGCGGCGATGCGCTCGCTCTTCGGTCCCTTGCAACCGCCGCTGCCGGTCTCTTGGTTCCCGCTGCCGGCGCACCTTCCGCATGCCGACCGGGTCTGAGGTCAGCCGTTCAGCGACCCCAGGAAGATCCCCTTGATGAAGTAGCGCTGCAGGAACGGGTACAGGGCGATGATCGTGATCACGATCATCGCCGCCTTGGCCGCCTCCGACGGCACCTTGGCCGCGTACGTGGAGAGGAACATGTCCAGCGCGTCGGTGGCCTCCTGCTCCCAGGCGCGCTCCAGCCGGCGCAGCAGCGTCTGCAGCACCACCTTCGACTCGCTGTTGAGGTAGATCAGGGCGTCGAGCCAGGAGTTCCAGTGCTGCACCGCCGACCACAGTGCGATGGTCGCGATCACCGGCTTGGCGAGCGGCACGATGATGCGCATCAGCACCTGCAGGTAGCTGGCGCCGTCGATGAACGCCGACTCCTCGTAGACGCTGTCGATGGTCATCAGGAAGTTGCGCATGATGATCACGTAGCAAGCCTGCGCCATCAGCGGCAGGATCAGCGCCCAGCGCGTGTCGTACCGGCATAACCAAGGGAATGCGTCCACATATTCCGCAATAGTCTCCTCAATCGTACGAAAATCGTGCTCCACTGCGTCCGATTCCCGATCTCCACACGTCGCGCACGCCCCCTACAGGCGCTCCCCGCCGGCTCCCTCGCCGAAACAGGGATTACCGGACAGGAACTGGTCCTGGTCGCGGAACGCCTTCAGCAGCGCCTCGAACTGGTCGAGCGTGAAGTCCTCGTCAAGGTAGAACACGCGGCCGATCGGATCGACCTGCATCGCCTCATCCAGGTTCGGCACCGTGAAGCCGACGTTCTCGGCCCAGTCGCTGCGGAAGGTGGCGAAAGTCAGCAGGGTGTCGGCGTTCTCGCCGATCATGTGCAGCGCCACGTACTCGTCCGGGTCGTCGGGGCTGCGGCCCAGCAGCCAGCCGACCGGGTAGAAGTCGTCCAGCAGTTTGGTGTACTGGGGTGCGTGCTCGTGGATCATCTCCACCGGGATCGTGCGGGTGAGCCCCTGCGCCAGGTTGTCGTAGGGATCGCCGGGGCAGAACAGGTCCGGACACTCGCCGGTAGCGAGCAGCAGGCTCGCCTTTTCCTTGTCGCCCTCACCCGAACGGATCTCCATCAGGAACGAGACCTCCATCGGAGCGTCGCCGGCAGCGCCGGCCGAACCCTGTCCGGCCGCACCCGCCAGCAACGGGGCGAAGGCGAGCAGTCCGATGAGCGTGACGAAGCGAAAACGTGTCGGTTTCATGGCGTACGCGACTGCGTAAGTTCCCATCGAAGCGTCGCTCCGTGGGTAATCCGAAGAGCCTACTCCCCGCAGCCGTTCCCTGCAAAGCGATTCACGGCTACGGTGCGGCATGGCACGCACCGGCACCCGGCCCAACATCCTGTGGATCTGCACCGACTCGCAGCGCCCGGACACGATCGGCGCGCTCGGCAACCCGCACATCCGCACGCCGACCCTTGACCGGCTTGTTTCAGGCGGCGTCGCCTTCACCCGCGCCTACGCGCAGAGCCCGATGTGCACGCCGTCGCGGTCCAGCTTCCTCACCGGCACCTATCCCAGCACCGCGCACGCCTGCCGCAACGGCGTGCCGCAGTTCTCCGATCGCTTCCCCCTGGTGACCCGCCTGCTGGCGAACGCCGGCTACGACTGCGCGCTGGTCGGCAAGCTGCACTTGGCCAGCGCCTACGGCCAGGTGGAGCCGCGGGTGGACGACGGCTACCGCTGCTGGCGCTACAGCCACGCGCCGC
>CAYFXT010000319.1:0-2923 GCA_964346995.1 uncultured Spirochaetaceae bacterium
GGGGGGGGCGCGCCGCTCCGGGCGAGATGCGCCCGGCAGAGGAGCATCTTTTCCAGCAAGCGCAGACCATGCTCGGCTGGCGGCGCCTGCAACTGGATACGCCACCGGCAGAGCCCGACCCGCCCGAGGCGTCAGGCGGCGGCATTCGGCTGGGCGAACTCTCGCCGGCTACCGACGTAGATGATCCCGGCACGGTGGTGGACCGGGTGCAGGCGGCGACTTCGGTCCGGCTGGGTGCGAAGGCGGATCGCGAGCTGCCGAGGCGGCTCGCGGTATGGGCCGCCACCCTGGCTCACGTCACCGTCCGCCGCGCGCGCACCGACGGCGAAGATGCGGAGCTGGTCGGGTTTCTATCCGCGGTGACCGACGTGGATGCCGCCGCCGCGGAGACGGCTCTGGAGGCGGCGCGGGAGGTACGCGGGCGGCACGGAGCACACGCCAGGAAAGAGCTTGCCGATCTGGCCGCGGCATTACGGGACATCGCCAGCGCGGTGGAAGTCGCTTCCCTGGCCAAGCTGCTCAATTCCATGGCCGGGGGCGACGCTGCGCTTCGTCGCCTCAGGCAGCTCGCCGCGGGGATCTGAAAGCGCGCCGTTCAGCGATCCGTCGGATGTGCCGGCACAATACCGGTCGATAGTTCATGGCGATGGCGTCGTTCAGCCGTTGGGGTTGATGTGCACCTTGATCGACTGCGACGACTTGTCGAGCGCGGTGCCGAACGCGTCGTGCACCGCGTCCAGGGAGAAGCGCTGCGTGACCAGGGAGCGGGCGGCTTCGGCGTGGTCGGCGACGATCTCCATAGCGATCTGATAGTCGGCGCGTCCATTGGTCGCCGAATAGGTCATGGCGCCGACAATTTCCACCTCGCGCGCGGCGAGCAGCAGCGGATTGATGCCCACCGTGGGGACGGTGAATACGCCGAGCAGCAGGAGCCGCCCCTTCGGCCGCACCGCGAGCTGCGCCGTAAGCAGAGTGTCGCCGCGTCCGCCGACCGTCTCCACCGCCACGTCGACGACGCGCTGCCTGGAGAGCTCTTCGAGACGTTCGTGACCGGCATCGTCGTCAGTGATCACCTCGTCGGCGCCGAGGCGCTTGGCGGCTTCCTGCTGGTGCGGGTGGCGGGCAACGATCAGGGTTGTGGCGCCGCTCGCCCTGGCGGCGATCAGGGCGGTCAAGCCGATCGTGCCGGCGCCGATGATCAATACGGTCTCGCGCCCGTGCAGGTTGATCTTGCCGTAGCCGTGTACCGAGCAGGCGAGCGGCTCGGCCAGCGCGATCACCTCGCCGTCGGTTCCGGCGGGAGCGCGGTAGGCGGTGTGCGCCGGCACGGTGGCCAGCTCGCTCATGCCGCCGCCGGCGGTTTCGCCCACCAGCCCGCGCTCGGTGCACACGTGGTAGTTGCCGGTCAGGCAGAAAGAGCAGGTGCCGCAGCTCAGCAGCGGCTCGATGCCCACCAGATCGCCCTCGCGCACGTGGCTGACGCCGGCGCCGACCGCTGCCACGACGCCGGCGAGTTCGTGGCCCGGTACGATGCCGGGCCGGGCCACGAGCTCGCCGCGATAGAAGTGCAGGTCGGAACCGCAGATCCCTGCGCTGGCCACGGCGATCTGCACCTCGCCCGGTCCGGGGTCGGCAACTTCCGACTCCCCGAATGCGAGCTTCCGTTCGTGCGTCCAGCGCACCGATCTCACCGTCCGTGCCATTATGAATCTACCTCCCCGTCTCCGTCGGACGAGACAGTATAACCAGTTCACGCCGGGGTGAACTGCCGCCACACGGAGCGACCTGACGTGCAGGTGCCGGCCAGCGTATCAAGTTTTACATCGTCCTGCTCGGCCCGGGACGCCCGTGCTTGCCGCATCACCAGGGTACGTTCCCGTTCTGTGGCTGCAGTACGAGCAGACGCCGCCGCGCGGACGAGCCGACCCGCGTGAGCGCTCTACCATCTGGCGGGAATGAACGCGCCGTCGCCATGCCCATGTTTGCCAAGGATCGCGTCATGGTTTAGTGTAGTGAGCGAACTCAAACTACCAGCGCCCGCGCGGGAGGGATAACACATTATGGCCGAAGCAGATCTTACTGGTCGTTCCGTGCGCGGCGAGTGGCAGCCCGAGTCGCTGCCCCAGCCGTCGCCACTCTTTTCCTGGCCCCTGAAACTCGCTCCGATCCTGAAGTTCTTCTTCGGACACGACGGGTTGCTCTATCCCAAGAACGCCATCTACGCCGGACTGGCCGTCGTGGCATGGCTGTTCTTCACGCCCAGCCTGGCGCGCACCGAGACGTTCGCGATCGGTTGGATCGCCGAACTGTATCTGCGCAATGCGGCGCTGCTGCTGATCATCGCGGGCGGCCTGCACCTGAGGCTGTACATCCAGCGCGCCCAGGAGCAACGCTACAAGTTCAACCCGCGCTGGCTCACCAGGAGCAGCCGTGCGTTCCTGTTCGGCAACCAGACCCGCGACAATATCTTCTGGAACTTCGCCAGCGGCTGCACGATTTGGACCGCCTACGAGGCGGTCACGCTGTGGGCCTACGCCAACGAGTTCATCCCCTACGTCAGTTGGGCCAGGCACCCGGTGTACTGCGTGCTCATGATGGTATTCATCCTGCTGTTCCGGCAGGCGCACTTCTACTGGACGCACCGCCTCACGCACTGGAAGCCCCTCTACAAGTCCGCGCACTACCTGCATCACAAGAACGTCAACATCGGACCCTGGTCGGGGCTCTCGATGCATCCCATCGAACACCTGATCTACTTCTCCGGTGTCCTGATCCACTGGATCATCCCGTCACATCCGCTGCATGCCATCTTCCATCTGGTGCATACCGGCATCAGCCCGGCGGCGGGTCACTCCGGGTTCTACAAGTTCGAAGTGGGCGACAAGCACGAGATGAGCAACGGCGGCTATTTCCACTACCTGCA
>CAYFXT010000320.1:0-2919 GCA_964346995.1 uncultured Spirochaetaceae bacterium
CTACGATGCGCTCGGCGTCAACGACAGCGCGGTGCAGGTGCTCGGCGACGAGACGTTGCGGGACATCGCCCGCGAGCTGGTCGAGACCGTGCGCGGCAACGTGACCATCGACTGGACGCTGCGGGAGAACGTCCGCGCGAATCTCCGCCGCCTCGTCAAGCGCGTCCTGCGCAAGCACGGCTACCCGCCCGACAAGCAGGAGTCGGCCACCCGGACGGTGCTGGAGCAGGCCGAGGTGCTGTCGGCCGGCTGGGCGGCGTAGATCGCCGATGGTGGGCGCAAGGGGGACTCAGCACGCGAGCCGCCCGGAGAAGCGCCACCGCCCTTCCGGGCTCTTCATCGCTTCCTGGCGCCGGTCATGCAGGTCATCCCTCCGGTGTCAGAGCGGCAGCGTTTCGACCAGGGCTCCCGCCGGCAGCTCGGCGGTCCCGGGCGGCACCATCAGCCAGCGGTCGGCGTGGCGCAGCGCGGCAACCTGGGAAGCCCTCTGGTGGCCCACGGGAACGACGAGTTCCGTGCCGTCGTCAGCGGCGGTTGCGCGGCCCAGCACGAAGCGGGTAAGCGGCGGGCGCCCTGCGAGTGCCGCGCCGAGCCGCGCCGCGGCCGGCACGGCCGGCGGCTGGCCCTGCAACGCTCGCAGGTAGGGCATCACCAGCGCGCGGAACGTCGCCAGCACCGCCAGCGGGTTGCCGGGCAGACCGAACAGCACCGTGCCGCGCTCCGGCAAGCGGGCGCACAACACCGGTTTGCCGGGACGTATCGCCACCCCGTGGAACAGCACGTTCGCCGTCAGGGCAGCCAGTGCGTGCGGCACGAAGTCGGCGGCACCACGCGAGACGCCGCCGATGGTGACGATCAGATCCACCGCCGACGGGTCCGCATCGAGCGCGTGACGCAACCGTTCGCCGATTACGTCCGGGTCGTCACCGGCGGCGCGGACCAGAGCGGGTTGGCAACCGGCGGCATGCAGCGCGCCGACCAGGTAGCGGGCATTCGAGTTGCGCACCTGTCCCGGCTCCAGGGTGACGGTGAGGGCCTCGACCAGCTCGCTGCCGGTTGCCAGCACCGCCACCCGCGGCCGGCGCACTACCGCCACCTCTGCGCAGCCGAGGTTGGCCAGCAGCAGCACGTGCGGCGGTTCGATGCGCCGTCCGGCGTCCAGCAGCACGTCCCCCGGGCGGTGATCCTCTCCCCGCCGGCGTACATTGACGCCCGCGGCCGCCGGCGTGGTCACGTCGATGGTACCACTCGTTTCGGTCACCTCCTCGAACGGCAGCACGGTGTCGTAACCGGCCGGCAGCAGCGCGCCGGTAGCGACGCGAACCGCACCGGCGCCGGCAGTCCCACGCGGTGGCGGCCGTTCGCCGGCCGCCACCGCGCCGACGACGGCTAACCGGCGCGGGGCGATGGCAGTGGCGCGGCGCAGATCGGCCGCGCATACGGCAAAGCCGTCCATCGCCGCCAGATCGGCGTTGGGCGAAGTCTCGGGGCTTGCTACCGCGCGCGCCGTGACGCGGCCCACGGCATCGGCCAGCGCCACCGTGGTCGCCGCCAACGGGGAGCCGGCATCAAGGGTCAGGTGAAGGGCCTTCCGGTAGGGGAGGAGCTCGCGGTCCGCCGTGCCGGTCCGGTCTGCCACCCGTTCAGGCTACCCTGACGCGAAGATGGCGGCCCCCGGTCGCCCCGGTGCGGCGATGATTCATCGTCTTCCGTCGCACGCGGCGACCGTACCGACCGACCGCCAGCACTTGCCGGCCAGCGATCCATCGGCGGTGTTTCCGGGACGCCACACTACGGCCGCCACTCGGTCATCGCGCCGTATGCCTTGGCCTGGGCGGCAATGTCCACACCCACCCGATCCGACCACGCGGCCAGCAGCCGGCGGTAGACAGGACCCGGTCTGCCGTCACCCACCGGCTCGAAATCGAACCGCGTAATTGGCAGCATGCAGATGGTGGTGCTCGTGTACCACGCTTCGTCGGCCTCGCCCACGTCGTACGGCTCAAGGTCTGCTTCGTGGACCCGGATCCCCGCCGACCGCGCCAGCTCGATGCAGTACTGGCGCGATACCCCGCGCAGGATGTCATGCGGCCGGGGCGTGAACAGCTCGCCGCCCCGCGCGATGAAGAAGTTGTTGCCTGTGCCCTCGGTCACGAAACCGCGTTCGTCGGTGAGCAGGGCCATGGCACCCGCTTCCATCCGCTCCGCTTCCAGCTCAGCCAGCTTGTAGAAGATGCGGCTGCGATTCTTCGCCTTGGGATCAATGAACCGTGCCGGAACCGACTGCTGGCGCGTCGTGACGAAGTGGGCGCCGGTAGCGTAGACGGCGGCGCTGCGACCGATGTGCCGCACCAGCGGAAACACGTTGATGGTCACCACCGGTGCGGTGCCCTCCCTGACCAGCTCGGCATAGAGATCCATGCCGCCGCGCGTCACGTTGTGCATGATCTGGCAGTCGAGGTCGCCCAGCGCTGACCGGTTGCGCTCGATCGTCTCGTACGTGGCGGCCAGCATCTGGCGCTGATCGAGACCACAATCGATGCGCGCGTAGCGCAGCGACCCGTACAGTCTCTCCAGGTGATGGTCGAGACGGAACGGTCGCTGATGGAACGTTCGCGTCATCTCGAACACCATGTCACCGTACATCAAAGCGCAGTCGAAGATGGAAATCCTCGCCTCCGCCTCCGGGACGTAGTCGCCGTTCAGGTACACGACGCGCGACTGCTCGACGCTCCCTCGCGCCCGGTCGGATGGCTTGTTGGTCATGCTCGTCAGCATGCGTCGGCGCAGGCGCGGCGTCAACGCGGTCAGCGACCGCGTGCGGCCGCTCAGAACGGTCCCACACTACCGAAGGTCGCGGGCGGCTGCCAATCGCGACCCGACCGAAAAGGCCGGCCGATGCCCCCTCACAATCCGCTG
>CAYFXT010000321.1:0-2914 GCA_964346995.1 uncultured Spirochaetaceae bacterium
CGTCGGGGCGATGGTGACGCACCAGCCCGGGCACCGCGCCGATGGAGCTCCCGTGGTGCAGCTATTGTCCGGCTGGCGTTGGTCTTACTGATCGCGCAGCGGGACCGCACCGGGCGCGCGCGGAGCACAGCCGTTGACCGCCTGCCGTTGCGCCGACTAGGATGAGTGATGCTGATGCTGGGCGAGCTGCTGCATGGTCCCATCGCGGCGGTCAACAGTCATCCGCTGCTGAGCCTCGGCGTTCTGATCCTGGCCGGCTACCTGCTCGGCCGGTTGTGCCAACTGGTACGGCTGCCCACCATCACCGGCTACATCGTTGCCGGCCTGCTGCTCAGCGAATCGGTGAGCGGCATCGTCGACCACCACACGGTCGCGTCTCTGTCACCCATCACCGAAGTTGCGCTGAGCTTCATCGCCATCACCATCGGCGGCGAGTTCCACTTCGCCAAGCTGCGCCGCACCGGCGGCAAGATCCTCACCATCACCCTGTTCGAGGCGATCCTCGCCGCCGTGGTGGTGTCCGTGGTGCTGGGGTTCCTGCTGCTGCCGTTCGCCTACGCGCTGCTGCTCGGTGCCATCGCCGCCGCTACCGCGCCCGCGGCGACGGTGGTGATCGTGCGCGATCTGCACGCGCGCGGCGAGTTCGTCGACTACCTGTTCGGCGTCGTGGCCTTCGACGACGCCGTGAGCGTGCTGTTGTTCTCGATCGGATTCGCCATGGTGACCCCGCTCCTGCTCGGCGGCGATGCGCACGGCGGCAACGTCCTGCTCGCCTTCGCGCACGGGCTCGCCGAAATCGGGCTGTCGGCGTTGGCCGGGATTGTGGCCGCGCTGTTGATTCATGCCGTGGCGGGGCGGCGAAGGCCGGATAACGAGGTGCTGGTGATCACCCTGGGCGTTCTGTTCGCGGCGACTGCGCTGGTATTCCTGCTCGGACTCTCCGCGCTGATCTCCAACATGTGCACTGGCGTGGTGCTGGTCAATCTGGCGGCGCGCAACCGGCGCGTGTTCGCCGCCCTCGAGCCGATCACGGCGCCGATTTTCGCGCTATTCTTCATCCTCGCAGGAGCGGAACTGGACATGAGCGTGATCGGGCAGGGACCGGTAGTGGTGCTCGGCCTGGTCTATCTGGCGGCACGTTTCGGTGGCAAGATGGTCGGAGTGACCGTGGGATCGCTGCTGGTGCAGGCACCCGCCAACGTGCGCCGCTACCTCGGCTACTGTCTGTTTCCGCAGGCGGGGGTGGCGATCGGATTGGCGATGGTCGTGCAGGGTTCCACTCTGTTCAGCGGCGCGCCGGCCGAGGTGCGAGAGATGTTGCGCCTGCTGACCAACGTCGTGCTGTTCAGTGTGTTCGTGAATGAACTGATCGGCCCGTTGATTTCCCGCTTCGGGATTGTGCGCGGCGCCAAACGGTTGTAGTGATGGCTGTTGGGAGGTGGCGATGGAATTAGCCGGGCTGTTGGATCCGCGGCGCTGCTCCGTGGCGTTGCAGGCGCGGAGCAAGGCCGATTGTCTGGAAGAGCTGGCGACGCTGATGACCACTGTCGACCTGGGCGTGTCGCGCACTGCGCTGCTTGCGGCTCTGAACGAGCGCGAGTCGCTTGGCTCGACCGGATTCGAGCATGGCGTCGCTATTCCCCACGCCCGCCTGCCGGGGGCGGCGCAGTTCGCACTCGGCGTCGCGGTTTCTCCGCGTGGCGTCGACTACGACAGCTCGGACGGGTCTGCGAGCCGGTTGTTCTTCGTGCTGGTGGGACCGGAGGAGGCGCCGCAGGAGTACCTGCGCTACCTGGCGCACATCTCTCGCATGGGTCTGAACCGCACCGCGCGCGAGGAGATGCAGGGGGCGCCCACGCCCACGGCGCTGCGCGACGCGGTCGCCGCCTATCTGATGCCGGTCGCGCCAGCGGCCGCGCGTGATAGCGGCAATCACAAACTGCTGATCATCGTGCTCTACGACCTGCGCCTGCTCGACGACGTAGTGACGTTGTTCCTGGAGCACGGCATCCAGGGCGCGACCATCACCGAGTCGACCGGGATCAAGAATATCCTTACCAACGTGCCGCTGTTCGGGGACTTTCTCAACTTCCTCGGCGACCGCAGCGAGGCCAGCCGTACCATCATGGCGGTGGTCGCGGAGCGCGACCTGCTACCGCTGGTCTCGGAACTGGAACAGGTAACCGGCGACCTGGACACGCACTCCGGGGCGGCCGTGATGGCGGTTGATCTCTGGTTCACCAAGGGCTCGCTGGAACTGGCCTAGCGGACCGCTCGCGCCGCTGCGCCGGTCGAGGCGGTAGTTGATAATGGATTCGCATTAGACTATATTTCTTTCGTCATGCAACTCATATTGTCAAGAGCCGCTCTGGCGGCAACCGTTGCTGCCCTGTTCGCCCTGACGGTCGGGCAGGGCTTTGCCTCACCGGCGGGGGAACAGCCGGGCGAGGATCGAGCGGGCGGGGATCGAGTGCCCGTCGTGGCCACTACCAACATCATCGCGGACATCGTGGCACAGGTCGGCGGTGAACGAATCGCGCTCTCCGCGATGCTGCCGCCCGGCGCCGACCCGCACGTGTTTCAACCGACGCCACGCGATGTCCGGCTGGTGGCCGACGCGGCGGTGGTGTTTGCCAATGGCGCGGGCCTGGAGTCGGAATTTCTCGGCGACCTGATCAGCAACGCCGCGCCGCGCCGCGTGGTGGAACTGGCCGAGCACCTGCCCCTGCGGCGTGCAGTCGAGGAGCACGGCGAACACCACGACGAACACGGCGAGGAGCCCGAAGATCACGATGACCATGACGAGCACAGGGAAGACGAGCACACGGAAGACGAGCAGAACGAAGACGACCAAAACGAAGACGCCCACAACGAAGACCAACACGCCGAAGACGAGCACACGGAAGACGACCAC
>CAYFXT010000322.1:0-2907 GCA_964346995.1 uncultured Spirochaetaceae bacterium
GCGGTGGCGCTGCCACCGTTCGAGAGCCAGGATTACCGCCACCACCAGCAGCAATACCGCGGCCAGACTGAGAGCCGCCTCGACGCTGCCGAGGGCAAACCAGGCGCGGAAGATCGCGATGGTCAACGTATCGACGCCATAGAAGTGCGATGCGCCATATTCGCCGAGCGTCTCCATGGCGACCAGGCCCACGCCGGCGGCGATTCCGGGCCGCGCCAGCGGCAGCACCGCGTGGCGGAACGCCTGTGCGGCGCCGTATCCGTGACCACGGGCAATCTCCATTACGGCCGCGCTCTGGCGGGCGAACACGGCGCGCGAGGTCAGGTAGGCGTACGTGTAGAACGTTACCGTGAGCACGAAACTCAATCCGGTGAAGGTCTGTACGTCGAGGGTGGGATAGCTGCCCGGGGTCATGGCGAGCACGCGGCGGAACAGAAGCTGCGCCGGTCCCGCATAGTCGAACATGCCGGCGTACGCAATCGCCGCGATGTAGGTGGGCAGCGCCAACGGAAGCACCAGCAGCCAGCTCAGGGCCCGCCGCCCGGGAAACTCGAAAGCGGTGGTGAGCCAGGCCGTGCTGATGCCGACAATCGCGCTCGAGCCGGCAACCACGATGACCAGCCCCACCGTGTTGACCACGTAGCGGAGCAGCACCGTCTGTGCCAGATGACGCACTTCCGGCGTGGACAGCGATCCGAGATGGCTGACGACCACTACGAGCGGGACGCCGATCATCAGCGCCAGAATTACCGGCGCCAGCAGCCAGAAGCGCGAGGTCGGCTGGGCGGTGGCGGCAGTGACGCGGCGTAGCCGCCAACCGCGCGCCCACGGCGCCCGGAACCACATGCGCAGCATCCGGTGTTGCCAGTGCAACAACCGTTCGTGAGGGCTGGATGGGTGAACGAGAGCCCGTCGGCCGACGAAATCAGTCATGCCACCGCCCACGCTTCGATCGTTTCGCAAGGACAGCTTTACCTGCATTCGCAAACGTAACCCGCATGAGTGTATATGAAGGCAGATTAACCCTGTCAAGCTATCCGCCGGGTCCACCACGGGTCCACCGGGTGCATTCCCGCCAAAAATTTCGCTATCCGACCTCCTGTCGCTGGAGGTCGAAGCCGATGTCCGGGCAGGGCACGGAAACGGAACCAAGTGAGCCGCCACGCGCCAAGTTCCAGCGCCCTGGCCGCACGCTAACGCACATGCCGGCGGCGTCGGCGCGTTACCTCGCTTGGCTTCGGCGCTGGGATGCCTCCCGGAGCGCGGTCAGTAGATGCCGTCCATCTGCCAGACGTCGAGCGACTCCAGCACTGCCGGGGCGCCTTGCGAGCGCAGCGACACGCCGAGGCTGTCCGGACGCTCGGGATAGACCCGTTCCGCCAGGCACTGGCGGCCATTGACGAACACTTCCACCACGCTGCGATCGACGAACACTCGCAGGCTCAGCTTTTCTCCCGCAGCCAGCCGCACTGGCGCCGTCTCCGGCGCGCGCGACAGCACGTCCGGTGCCGTCGACGAGTAGGCGTTGTCCAGCGTGACCAGACTGTCGCTTGCGCGTGTGCCATGGATGCGGTCTCGGAAGCCGCGCTCGGGGTAGAAGCCGATGCGGGTCGACTCCTCGCGCCCTGGCGAGCGCAGCACGTTCAGCTCCACCATCGGCGCGCCGCCGGCGTCGATCTCGGCGGCCAGCTCCACAGTGTTGCCGCGCACGTCGTCCAGCACCACCTCCCGGTTGGCGGGCAGCACCGTGCGTCCCACGTGCCGGCGCGCGCGACGCAGCGACTCGACCGCGGCAACCGGCTCCTGGCCGAGGTTGTCGCCGTCCACCGTCAGCCGCCGCGGCAGGGTCATGATCTGGTTCCAGCCGCGGGTCGGCTTGGCCGGATTCATGTTGAAGATCACGATCACGCCGCCCTCGCCGTCCGGGGTAGCGGATGGCGCGTGCACGCCGGCGGGCACCGAGGGGCCGAAGTTGAACTTGGCGCCGTGGGTCACCACGAACTTGTCGCGCGCAGTGTCGTAGTCGCCGAGCAGATACTGTCCGCCACTCATGTGGCTGAAGAACAGCAGGATGTGGCGACGTCCGTCGCCTGAGCCGATCGGCCAGAAGTAGGGACATGCGCCGTCGTCGCCGACCAGCGTGTACAGGTCGTCCTCCACGAACGGGTGGAGGTACTCCCAGGTCGCCAGATCGTCGGAACGCAGCAGGAAGTTGGCGCGGATCGGTTTTCCTCCAGGTCCGGCCGGGCGCGTGCCGGCAGACAAGGAATAGTAGCGGCCTTCCTTCTTCCAGATGCAAGGGTCGAACACGCGGTACGGCTGCGGCGAGCCGTCGGGCTGACGCATCGGGATCACCGCTGCACCGGTGACCTTGCGCCAGTTGAGCAGTAACGGATCGCTGGACGTGGCCACCATGTTGCCTACCTCGGTGCCGTGGTAGATGGCGATTACGCGCTCCTCCTCCACCAGCGTGGCGCCGGAGAAGCACTTGTCCTCCGGACTCGGGTAGATGCAGTAGGGCAGATCGCGCCAATGGATCAGATCGTCGCTGACCGCGTGCCCCCAGTGCTGCCGGGTGTCCTCGGGTGGATACGCCTGGTAGAACAGGTGCCAGCGGCCCTGCCAGAAACACAGCCCGTTGGGGTCGTTGAGGTTTGCCTCCGGATTGACGTAGTGGTACTGCGGTCGATGCGGATCAGCGGCGTAGCCGTCGCGGGCGGTGTGCAGCCGCTGCATGAGCGGGTTGGCGGCCAGCGCCCGTTCCTGTTCCTCCAGCGTGGCGGGGAACGTGTAGAACGGCACCTTCGACCTGGGAAAGACGTTTCTTTCGGTACTCATGGTCACCGCTTACGATACGCGGATCGCGGCAGAGGCTCAACGAGTGCCGCGGACCGCGGAGCCGCGGGG
>CAYFXT010000323.1:0-2853 GCA_964346995.1 uncultured Spirochaetaceae bacterium
GCAACGCGCGTGCCCACTTGGCGTCGCTCATGGACCAGGTAACGGCCACCCGCGAACCGATCCTGATTCACCGGCGTGGGGCGGAACCGGTGGCGCTGGTGGCAGCCGATGAGCTCGCGGGGTGGATGGAGACCGCCTACCTGCTCCGCTCGCCCAAGAATGCGCAGCGCCTGCTGGACGGCAACCGCCGTGCCGCCGCAGGGGAAGGCATGCCGCTCAGCATTGAACAACTCCGCGAACGACTTGGCCTCGAAGGCACGTGAGGGAAGCTCGCCGCCGGAATGCGCTCTTCGACCAGAACTGTCTGCACGACCTGGAGCACTGGGTCCGCACCGACCGGCGGCGCGCGCTTCGCATCCTCAACCTGATCGAGGCGGTACTCCAGGACCCCTTCGGCGGACCGGGTAAACCGGAACCGCTCCGCGGACAGCTTGCCGGCGCCTGGTCCCGGCGTATCGACCAGGAACACCGCCTGGTCTATCGAGTCGAAACAGCGACCGTGCGATTCATCGCGGCACGGTACCATTACGGATCGTAGCGGCATCGACGTCGCGACCACGTTCATCGAGGAACGTGGTTTGCCGCTGCACGGGGTCGCAGAACACCAGCTCCCAGCCAACGTAACTGACTCCCGTTCGCTTTCGGAGTGCCCGCGACGAACTGGCGCTCGAGAACTGCTGGGATGAGGAATTGAGGAATGGAAGGGTTGACGTGCCACCTGCGTTTGCACGCGCCCGCGTCGTCGATCTCGCCGCCGTGCAGCCCAGGTCGCTGAAGTCGGGGACGCCGGTAAGAGTCAGGACGATGTTGGGGCGTGAGTGCGCCAAGAGCGGCGCGGCGGCGACGGTGCGGGGGTACTAGCGGCGATCATCGATAGCGTCGTAGGCGATCGTCTTGACCATCCGGCTGAGCGGCGAGAACGGCATGAACTGGGTCAGCGTAATGATCACCAGTTCGGAGCGCGGCGAGATGGTGAATTCGGTGCTGGCGCCGCCGATCCAGCCGTACTCGCCGATGTCGGCACCGGTTACGAAGTCGGAACGGCATACGCGCACCGAGAAGCCGAGCCCGAACCCGAGGCCGTCGTAGCGCTCCTGCGGTTCCTTGCGGATCGGGAGCAGTGCAGTCGGGAGCTGGTTGCGGGTCATCTGCGCGACGGTCTGCGGCTGAAGCAGCCGCACGCCACCCAGCGCACCGTTGCCGGCGAGCATCAGGCAGAAGCGCAGGTAGTCGGCACCGGTGGAGACCAGGCCGCCGCCGCAGGACAGGAACCGCGGCCGCTTGCGAAAACTGAACCTGGTAACCGTACCGCCCTGCGGTGCGTCGACCGGCTGCACGCCGCCGGCGGGGTTGGGGCCGTACATCTCCGCCAACCGGTCGACCTTCTCCGGCGGGCAGAAGAACCCGGTGTCCGCCATGCCCAGCGGCGCGAAGATCCGGTCGTGCAGGAACTGGTCGAACGACAGCCCCGACGCCACCTCCACCAGGCGTCCCACCACGTCGGCGGCGACGCTGTAGTACCAGCGCGCTCCGGGGTGGTAGAGCAGCGCCACCCGGTCGAGGTGGTCGCAGATCTCCTCCAGGGTGCAGCGGCTCAGCGGCGGCAGGCCGGTCTCCCGGAAGCGGTCGTTCACCGCGACGTTGCCGGGCAGACCAGAGGTGTGACGCAGCAGGTCGCGTACCGTCATGGGGCGCAGCGGAGCGGCAGGCGCCTGCTCGCCGGCGGCGCGATCGGGAGCTACCTGCATCCTGCCGAGCGCCGGCAGGTAGGCGGCGGCGGGCGCATCGAGCTCCAGCTTGCCGGCCTCGCACAGCATCATCGCGGCCACCGTGCCGACCGCCTTGGTCATCGAGTAGATGCGGAAGATCGTATCGTTTGCCATCGGCCGCCCGCGCGCGATGTCCATCATGCCGTACGCCTCGAAATGGACCACTGCGCCGCGGCGCGCCACCACCGTAACTGCCCCGGCCAACTGTCGCCTGTCGATGAACCGTTGTGCCGCGGCGCTCAGGCGGTCGCCGGTGTCGACGGCCAACCCGCAGTCCCGGGGCCGGCGGATCGGCGGCGTGAGGTCGGCTGCGCGAATCGTCGGCACGGTCACGCCGCGAAACGAAAGACGAGCAAATCGCGGTGCAGGCCTCGCCGGCCGGCCATCACTTTCGGGTCGGTGTGCACGCGCCTGACCATACACGCGCAAGGGACCGGCGGCAATGGCGTGCCGCGGTGCGGTGTCCCGGAACCATTGCCCGGGGGACCGAACGCCCGGACCGTTGCGCATGGCCGCCCACTCGCACGCCACAACCTGAAGCTGCGGTCGACGGTGAAGTGCCGCGCACCGTGCGGGCCGCAGCGGTAGCGGGCGGGCAGGCGGATCCGGCGGCGCTGGCGTCGAGTGGCGCAGCCGATATGCCGCGCACGGCGCGTAGTTACGAACCTGCGGGACACCACACATAGGGCAGGCCGTCGACGCGCCGCCGTCCTGCGGCTATGGTCGGCGGCGATGAGTTTCGTGCCAGCTCGGGTCGGCGACGCGACCGCTGACGTGGAAACCCCGGCTTTGCTGCTCGACCTGGACGTTGCAGAGGCCAACGTCGTGCGGCTGCAGGCGATCACGGCGGGCACCGGTGCACGCCCGCGGCCGCACGCCAAGAGCGACAAGTGCCCCAACCTGGCGCGCCTGCAGGTCGCGCACGGGGCGGTGGGCGTGTGCTGCCAGAAGGTGGGCGAAGCGGTGGCGCTGGTGGACGGCGGCGTCGGCGACGTGCTGGTAGCCACCCAGATCGTGGACGCAGCCAAGATCCGCCGCTTGGCGGCGCTGCCGCGGCGCGCGCGCATCGGGGTGTGCGTGCCCC
>CAYFXT010000324.1:0-2841 GCA_964346995.1 uncultured Spirochaetaceae bacterium
GGCACGGCGGGCACGACAGCCTCGAGTGTACCCCGTTTGGCACCGCTCGCAATGCACCCGATGCGCGACAGCTTGTGAGCCGGCCGAGCGGTGCACTACTGTGGCGCCATGGCGTTGGCGCGATCGTCAGCCGGGTTGTTGTTGCTGGGCGGCTTCGGGCCGACACGGGAGGTGATCGCTCCCTTTCTTGCCGGCATCGGTGTGGTGGTGGCCGCCGACAGCGGCTTCGATCTCGCCGTAGAGTTCGACTTGCGTCCTGACCTCGTGGTCGGCGACCTCGATTCGGTGCGAAGGCGCCGCGAACTGGCGCAACTGCCGTCTGCACGAGTACAGCGTAGCAGTGCAGACAAGGCTCTCACCGATGCGGAGATAGGTTTGCAGGCCCTGGTCGAAATGGGCTGTAGCAGGGTGGTGGTGGCTGGCGGCGGCGGGGGCCGGTTCGATCACCAGCTCGCGGTGCTGGGGCTGTTCGAACGCTGCGCGCGGCTCCAGGTGTGGCTGACCGCAGCGGAGCACATGGAAGCAGTCTCCGGCAGGGCGCGGTTCAGGGGACACAGGTACTGCACGGTGTCGCTGTTTCCCCTGTCCGAGCGAGCTGAAGGGTTGTCCTCGCGCGGGTTGCGCTGGCCGCTCGACGGCCTCCGCCTGCGGCGCGGCTTCGCCAGCGTCAGCAATGTCGTGGTGGCCGACGAGTGGCAGGTCAGCGTCGGGAGCGGCCGCCTGCTGATGATTCGCAACCTGGCCCGCCTGCCGGTGCCTCCGTAGACATCAGGACTGATCCACGCTGCGCAATCGGCTGCTGGGCATTCGCCGTTCGAGCGATCCGGGGACCGATTGCGGCACCGACGAGTTCCGGCCCCCGCGTCAGTGTCGGGGCTGCGTCTGTAGCCATCAGCATGGGAGCGCTCGGTAACGCCGTTACGGAGCCGTCGCCGGCGCACCACCCGGGGCAGCAGGCAGCTCGATGAAAGCGTCACGCCCGGCGTCGTTCTGCAGGGCGAGAAACTGGATCAGTACCGGGTATTGCTGCAGCACGACGCCGTATTCGCGCAGCACCTCCAGCGCATCGCGGCGCGCTTCGAGCGCCGCCACGTCGCGTTCCCGTTGCGCGGCGAGATTCGACGCTGCAAGGCGCCGCGCTTCGTAGCGCGCGTCGAGCAGCGCCATATAGGAGTGCCGCGCCTGCTGGTAGAGTTCCAGATCGGGCGGGCGCACGTCGTCGAGGCGTACCGCGCGCACCTCCACGTCGCGGAACCGGTCGTTCAGTAGCGCGATCTCCGCTGTATCGAGCGCGAGGTCGGGCAGGCCGGTCGTCCGGCTGTCGCGTTGCATCAGCTCGACGGCGGCGTCGGCAATCGTCTCCGCCTGCGCCCGTGTCCACTCGGGCAGAGACTCCGGCAGCATCCCTTCCATTTCCACGAGCTGCGGCAACGCCTCGGGGCGAACCGAGAACGTCACGGTGATGGTGGCCTGGTAGCGGAAGTCGACATCGCCGGGGAGCACGCTGGCAACGGCGTCCGCGGAGGGCAGTTCCCCGCTGATGCGGGTCGTGATCGAGGCGGGCTGAACGTCGAACAGAAACAGCGTCACGTTGCCTGGAATGACCCGCTCCCAGCGCCACGCGAACGTGCCCGGCGCTATGACCCGCGGGTCGAATCCGCCCGTCTTGGAGAACAGTACCGCGTAGGTCGCCGGTGGCAGCAGTATCTGAATCCAACCCGCCACGAAAATGGTGCCGGCGATGCCCAATAGCACTATGATTGCGATCAGGCCCTTCATGCATCGAGTATCGAGGATTCCTTGAACGGAGTGCAACCTTGGCGGCTGGACGTGCGCGGCATGGCGGTCGCGCTCGGCGAGCTTTCCGGTCGCGTCCTGTGGTACAGCTTCCTGCATCTGCTCCTGTTGGCGGCGCTCTACCTGCTCGGCAACGTCCAGGAGTTCCTCGAACGGACGCAGGTCCTGCTGCTGCGCCTGATGGAAATAACCGCCATTGCCGCCGCCGGAGCGGGCGTGTACCGCATCGCGTACTGTCTCGTACGCGGGTTCGCCACCCGCTCGCTGCGCGTGCTGCTGCTGTTCGCGACCGTGCTGGCGACCGTGTTTGCCGCCGCTCTGCTGCTGGCGTCGATGTTTCTCATGATCTGGTTCCAGCTTTAGCGCCCCGAGCCGTCGCCCGGAGGGCCGCCGCTCCGAATGCGCGAAGCGGACGGACCACCCCCGCCGTCAGCGCCGTCAGCGCCGTCAGCGCCGTCAGGAGTCTCGCAAATCGACAGACTCCCATATAAGATTCGCATTCTCATGGAGCGGTGCGGATCAGCCGCCGGCACTGCCGCCAGCGGCGGGGCGCGGCCACCGGTCGCCGGATGGACGACCGATCGGCCGGTGGGGCGGTAGGGTGGTAGTAGCGGTGCGCGGCGCCATCAGGGTGTCGGCGGACGACAAGCAGGCGATACACTCCGCCGCCGTCGAGCTGGCGGGCGAAATGGTGGCGCGCAACGGCATTGCGATCGACCGGATCATCTCGATCGTATGCTCGTTGACGGACGACCTCACCGTGGCGAATCCGGCCACCGGCCTGCGTCTCGATCGGTTCGGTGAGGTTCCGCTGTTCTGCGTCCAGGAGGCCGCCGTGGAGGGGCAGATGGCTCGCGTCGTGCGCTTGCTGATGACCTACGACGCCACCCGCCCGGAGCGTCCGCAGCCGGTCTATCTGCACGGCGCCGAGCGGCTGCGGCCCGACCTGGACGGCGCCTGACCGGAGAGATCACCTGACCGGAGAGATCACCTGACCGGGAAGTGATTGCGGTCGGGAAGTGTCGTGGGGGATGGCGCGTCTGT
>CAYFXT010000325.1:0-2822 GCA_964346995.1 uncultured Spirochaetaceae bacterium
GTCGTCGATCAGCACGCGGGTGAGCTGCGGCGGCAGCAGGGCAAGCAGGGTGAAGGCTACGAACAGCGCCACGGCGGTCAGCACCCAGCGCAGATGGCCGCGCGCCAGTGCCCACAGCCGCCGCACCATGGCGGCTCGGTTGGTGCACGCGCGGCACACGCGCGTGCCGGCCGCGCGGCGCCGGCCACAGGTGGCGCACACCCCCTCGTCGGGGGAGTCGGCGACCGGGGACCGTTTTCCCTTCAGCAGCAGGTTGAGGCCGCGGGCGATGGTCGCGTAGCGCGGCGCGTGGCTCATGGAGTAGCGGGCCAGGGTCTCTTCGTGACCGTTCGTCGCGCCGTCCGCGGCAGCGGCCGGCTCCACTATCAGCCGTCCGCTGCCCACCATGTTGTCGACGCGAAACCGGCCCACCTGCCGCAGGGGGAGGATACGCCAGCCGTGCGCCCCCGGTGCCTTCACCGCGACCGCCGCGTCGGTGGCTACCGTCCAGCCGCGGCCGAACGTTCCGTCCGCGGTCAGGTCGGCCGGCACGGCGTAGCGCACCTCGGTGCCGTCGAGGAACTCTGTCAACTCCGCCGCGACTGCGGCGGGCAGCTCGAAGCGCAGCCTCACAACAGCGTCTCCAGGATGCGCAGCATGCTGCGGTCCAGGTGGGTGTAGTCGGCCAGGCTGAAGCGATTGCCGTCGACGTCGACGATCAGCAGGCGTCGATCGGCCACCACCGTGACGTTGTTCTTGCCGCTCTGCACCGTGAAGCGCCGCGCTCCGGCGTCCGTGTCGACCAGCCAGTAGGAGTAGCCGAATTCCTCTTTCAAGGAGCGTACCCGATCGATGACCGGCGTGAAGTAGCGCCGTTCCAGTTCTTCGCGCAGCAGTGCCGCCTGCTCCCTCGGCAGATCGGTGAGCGATTCGAGGATGCCGATCTCGTTGGCATCGGTGTCGCGCAGGGAGATGTATCGGTCGGCGGCAGTCAGCGGAAAGGTACGGTAGGCGTTGATCCGCGCGTAGTGTTCAGTGCGTTCGCCGCCGGTCACGGTCAGCGCCAGGAATCCGCCCGCCGTGGCGGCAAAATGCAGGTCGCCGGCAGACAGCAGCCGAACCTCTGCCGACCGCCCGTCCTCCGGGCGTTCGCTTCCGTGGCCGTTGGCAGCGGCCGGTGCGTCGCGGTTCATCGCTCGCCTCCGCGGACCGCGGCGCGGTCGCCCGTCGCCGGTCGCCGGTGTGTGGGATGGCCGAGGGTCATCGCTCCGCGCCGATCCCGATCACCGCCAGGGCGTCCTGCTGCTTGCGCACCAGGCGGCAGTAGATGCCGTCGTTTGCCATCAGCTCTTCGTGGGTACCCTGCTCCACCAGGCGCCCGTCATCGACAACCACCAGCCGGTCCGCCATGCGCAGCGTCGACAGTCGGTGGGCAATGGCGATGGTGGTACGTCCGCGGATAAGGCGCTCCAGGGCCTCTTGAATCATCTCCTCGGTTGCCGAGTCGACCGACGAAGTCGCCTCGTCGAGGATCAGGATGCGCGGATCGAGCAGCACCGCACGGGCAATCGACAGGCGCTGCCGTTCGCCGCCCGACAGCCCGTGGCCACGGCTGCCGATCACCGTGTCGTAGCCGTTGGGAAGCGTGGTGATGAAGTCGTGGGCGTACGCCGCCCGCGCGGCGGTGATGATTTCCGCGCGGGCGGCGCTCGGCCGGCCGTAGGCGATGTTCTCGGCCACGCTACCGGCGAACAGGTACGGGTCCTGCAGGATGATGCCCACTTGACGGCGCAGGTCGGCGACGCGCAGGTCGCGTACGTCGATGCCGTCGATCGACACCTGCCCGTCGCCGGTGTCGTACAGTCGCGTGATCAGGTTGATCAGGGTCGACTTGCCGGCTCCGGTGTGTCCCACCAGGCCCACCATCTCGCCTGCCGCCACCTGCAGGTCGACGTCGTGCAGCACCGGCTTGTTGGGCTCGTAGCCGAAGGTGACCCCGCGCAGTTCCACGGCGCCGCCCATGGCCGGCAGGGGCACCGGGTCGGCGCGCTCGGCCACCTCGGGTACGGTATCGAGGATCTCGAAGATGCGCTGCGCCGAATTCATCGCCGCCGACCACCACTCGACCACCTTGGTCAGGAAGCGCAACGGCTCGTACATCAGGGCCACGAAGCCGACGAAGCTCATCAGCACCCCGAACGTCAGGTTGCCGGCGACCACCTGCCAGCCGCCGACCGCCCATACCGCCAGGCCGCCGAGCTGGGTGAGGAATGCGACGGCGGGGAACAGCGTGGCCAGCGTGCGCTGCGTGTGGCGGTGGGCGCGGTACACTTCGTCGTTGACCGGGCGGAAGCGGTCGATCTCCTCCCGCTCCTTGCCGAACGCCTTCACCACGCGGACGCCGCTCAGCGAATCCTCCACCACGCCGTTGAGGATCGCCAGCGAGCGATACTGCCGGGTGAACAGGCGCGAGAGCTGCGGCAGCATTCGATGGATGATCAGTATCACCAACGGCGCGGGGATCAGCAGCAGCAGTGCCAGCGACCAGTTGAGGGTGATCATCGCGGAGACGATAGCCAGGATCTGGAGCAGGTTGACGCCGAAATAGGGCAGCCCGTCGATGAAGAAGTAGTTGAGATTCATCGAGTCGTGATTCACGCGCACCATGAGGCCGCCGGTCTGCTTGCGGGCAAAGAACCCGAGCGCCAGCCGCTGCAGCGCCTCGAAGATCTCGTTCTTGAGGTCGTAGATCATGCTCACCGATACGCGGGCCGTGATACGCATGTGGATCACCTCGGCCAGCACCCCGAGGACGTGGACGGCGACCAATACCGCGATCAACT
>CAYFXT010000326.1:0-2806 GCA_964346995.1 uncultured Spirochaetaceae bacterium
TTGGCGACGTATCAGGAAAGACGCTGCTCCACCTCCAGTGCCACTTCGGGCTGGACACGATGTCGTGGTCGCGGCTGGGCGCGACGGCCACCGGCGTCGACTTCTCCGAGGCCGCCATTTCCACGGGAGAGTGTCCACCCCGGGTAACCAACCGAGCTACGCAGACAGGGAACTGATATCGACCCTGCGCCGTGCCGGAAAGGACGCGAACAGGCTCGCCTTCCGGCGCATCGAGCCGTGGGCGGTGACCGATCCGTTGCCGGAGGGAACGGAGGTCCGGTTGCGCTTCACGCCCGTGCGCCGCTCCGAAGATGAATGGGTCTACTGGCAGCGGTACGCCATGGTGTTCGAGGGCGACACACTGGTCGAGATGAGCCCCCGCGGCCGCTATTCGCCGATGTTCGCGGGCCTTGCCACCGAGGGTGTCGCGCCGGGATAGGACGCCGCCTGTCGCGATGGTCAGCCGGGCGGCCGCTTCCCGCCAAACCAGCCGTCCCTCGCGTCGCTTGGGGTGAGGATGGGAACGGAGAACCCGGATGCCAGCGAGAGCAGGTCTCCATCGCCGGTCACCAGCGCGTCGGCCTGCCCCACCAGCGCGAGCTCGAGGAACGGCCTGTCGGCAGGATCACGACAGCTCGGCACGGCCGGCGGATTCGACACGATCACCGACTCGCACCACGGCAGGTAGTCGGCCAGCAGGTCGTCTCGCTCGGCATCGGTCAAGCGAAATCTCGGATATGACAGCACCCGGATCAACTCCGTCGTCGTATCGCGGCTCGCCAGCGGTAGCATGGATGCGGTCTGCCACGCTCGGCGCAGCCAGGATAACGACCCGGCGGGAAACAGCAGGGCCGACAGCAGCACGTTGGTGTCGAGCACCACGCGCAGACGGATCACTCCGCCCGGCGAGCCCATGTAACGGCGTCGGCCACGTCGGCCTCGGAAATGCCGAGCTCAGCGAGCTTGGCGCGCACGGCATCAGCGCGGGCCAACCGCACGGGAGTCAATATGATGCGTCCATTTTCTTTGGCAACCTCAAAATAATCGGATTTCGGAAAATCGGAGAGAACCGCCTTGGGCAAGGTGAGCTGGTTCTTGGAAGTCAGCTTGGCGAGCATGGGTCACCTCCCGTGAAGACCAAGGGTAAGGAATACCGGGATTATTACTTCCTTTACGTCAAATGACAAGCTCCCCCACCAGCCGGGTCGGACCGGCGTTGACATGGGAGAAACACGGACGCTGGCGTAGACTGGGACGCAACAGCCGCGCGATCGCCACCGCGTCGCGACGGTCCGTCTTGACCCGATTCTATCCCACGCTACGCAATCGTGAGCTGCCATGACCATTCGAGCGATCCGGGGACCGATTTGCGGCACCGACGGGCGCCGGCTGCGGTCGCCGCCGGCGCTCGCCAACCGCGACTTCCTGCTGCTATCCTGGCCTTCCGATGGACGACTTGGTTGCACTGCCGCCGTTGCGGCGGCCCAACGTGCTGTGGATCTTCGGCGACCAGCACCGCGCCCAGGCCACCGGCTACCGCGGCGATCCCAATGTCTCGACCCCCAACCTCGACAACCTCGGGCGCCAGGGCGTGCGCTTCGACTGCGCGGTGGCCGGCGCGCCGTGGTGCACGCCGTTCCGCGGCGCCCTGATCAGCGGCCGCTACCCGCACCAGAGCGGGGTGGTCGCCAACGGCATCAGGCTGCCGCCCGCCCTGCCCACCGTGGCCACCGCGTTCGACGCTGCCGGCTACCACACCGCGTACGTCGGCAAGTGGCATCTGGACGGCACCAACGATGCCGACCATTACGTCCCGCCGGAGCGGCGCGGCGGCTTCCGCTACTGGGTCGGCAACGAGGCCTCCAACAACCAGCACGAGCACTACGTGTATGGCACCGGTCGCGAGCGGCCGTGGCGCTTGCGCGGCTACGTCACCGACGCCCTCAGTGATCTGCTGATCGGTCACCTGCGCGACCACGTGGGCCGCGGGCAGGAGAGGTATCAGCCGTTCTTCGCGGTGCTGTCGGTGCAGCCGCCGCATGGGCCCAACGTGACGCCGACCAATCCGCCCTACGCCGCCAGAAACCTGAGCCCGGCGCAGGTCCGGTTGCGCCGCAACCTCCCCGCCGTGGCCTGGGTGGAGGAGCAGGCGCGCAACGAGCTGGCCGGCTACTACGGGCAGATCGAGAACCTGGACTACAACGTCGGCCGCATCCGTCAGGCACTGATCGACCTGGGGGTAGATCGCGACACCTACGTCATCTTCTTCTCCGACCACGGCGAGATGGGTGGCAGCCACGGCCAGTTCGACAAGCGCGCCCCCTACGAGGAGTCGATCCGCGTCCCCTTCATCGTCCACCGCGGTGGCGGCTGCCAGATGAACAACGCGATCTCCGACGCGCTGATCAACCACGTCGACATCGCCCCCACCAGCCTGGGGCTGTGCGGCATCCCGGTGCCCGCGACCATGGTCGGCTACGACTACTCCGCGCAGTGCCTCAGCCGCGCTGCGCCGGAGTACGGCGGGCCGCCGCAGCGCGAGGCCGAACCGCACAGCGCTTACCTGCAGCAGATCCCGCCGCGGCCGTTCACGGTGGGCGCGGACGGCACCACACCGGCGAGCTTCCTGGACTGCGTCAACCTGCCGTGGCGCGGCGTGGTCACGCGCGACGGCTGGAAGTACGCCTGCACCCCGGGCAGCGACTGGCTGCTGTTCAACCTCGCCGAGGACCCCTTCGAGCAGGCCAACCAAGTGTTCAACGAACGCTACCGGATGCAGAAGGAGCGCTGCCACCGCCTGCTCGCC
>CAYFXT010000327.1:0-2753 GCA_964346995.1 uncultured Spirochaetaceae bacterium
ACTATCGTCCCTACCAGCAACTCACCCGAAAAAATAGGGGTAGGGGAGAATAGGCCTGGCTGGCGGGTGAGCGCGTCGGACCTGTCGGCGGAAGCGGTGGCGGTCGCGGAGCGCAACCGCCGCGGCCTGGGTGCCCCCGGGGTGCGGCTCCGTGTGTGCGATCTGTTGCCGCCGGCGCCGGCGGCGTGGGATCTGATCGTGTCCAATCCCCCCTACCTGAGCAGCGCGGAGGTGGCCGCGCTGCGCCGACGGCGCTGGCCGGAACCGGAACTGGCCCTGGACGGCGCCGCCGACGGGCTGGCGCCGAGCCGCCGCCTCATCGAACGCGCAAGCAGAAGGCTGCGCGCGGGCGGCGCCCTCATCGTCGAGTCGGCGGCGGAACGCGCCACCTCCCTGGTCGGTTGCCTGGAGCGGCGCGGCTTCGCGCCGCTCCGGCTGTTGCACGATCTGGCCGGCAGGCAGCGGGTCGTGGTGGCGCATTGGAGCGGATCATGAGTCAGTCGATGTCTCGCGCAACCGCTGCGGCGTCCACCGCCGGTGGCAGCAGCAGCGCACCGGCCGCACCGGTTGCGGTGCGCGACAGCGGACCGCATGCCGGCTACCCGCGCGTAACGGCGGCCGCGCGGCGGCTGGTGAACCGCTTCTGCGAGCGGCTCGCCGCCGCCGGCGACGACTACGACGAGCAGGAACGCCGGCAGATCGTCGCTGCCGCGCGCTGGTCCAACGCCCGCCACTCCGACCAGTTCCGCGCCACCGGCGATCCGTTCATCATCCACCCGTTGGAGGTTGCGGCCATTCTGGTCGAGACGCGGCTCGACACCGCGACCGTGGTGGCGGCGCTGCTGCACGACGTGGTGGAGGACACCGGCTCCACGCTGGAGGAGATCACCGACACGTTCGGCAAGGAGGTGGCCAACCTGGTGCAGGGGGTCACCAAGATTTCGATCATCAAGGGGCAGAGCCACTGGACGCGCGCAGCCGAGTCGATCCGCAAGATGCTGTTCGCCATGGTGCGCGACGTGCGCGTGATCCTGATCAAGCTCGCCGACAAGCTGCACAACATGCGCACCCTGGAGGCGTTGCCCGAAGAGAACCGTGTCCGCATCGCGCGCGAATGTATGGACATCTACTGTCCGCTGGCGGATCGGCTCGGGCTGTATCGCATCCGCACCGAGCTGGAGGATCTGGCGATGAAGTACCTCCACCCGCGCGTCTACGAGTACCTTAAGGAGTTCGTGGCGGCGACGCGGGCGGAACGCGGTGCCTACCTGGAGCGGGTGACTGAGCAGCTCACCGCGGCCGCGCAGCGCCGCGGCCTCCACCTGCGGGTGGAGAGCCGCGCCAAGCACTTCTACTCCATCTACCAGAAGATGAAGGAACGCGGGCTTGCCGCCGACGAGATCTACGACCTGCTGGGGGTGCGGATCATCTGCTCGTCGGCCAGCGAGTGCTACGAGATTCTCGGTTTGGCGCACCAACTATGGATCCCGATCGAGGGGCGGTTCAAGGACTACATCGCGATGCCCAAGTCGAACCGCTACCAGAGCCTGCACACCACGGTCAAGGGCCCCGGCGGGACCACCATGATGGAGATTCAGATCCGCAGCGATCAGATGCACGAGACCGCCGAGAACGGCATTGCCGCGCACTGGCTGTACAAGTCGCAGCGCAGCGGCGATACTGCGACGCTGACCAGGGATCTGTCGATCATCAACAAGCTGCGCGACTGGCAGGGAGCGCAGGCCGCGTCCACCGACTTTCTGAGCGAGATCAAGCGCGAACTGCTGCGCGACTCGATCTACGTGTTCACCCCGAAGGGCGACATCATCGAGCTGCCGCGCGGCTCCACGCCGATCGACTTCGCCTACCACATCCATACCGAGGTGGGAAACCATTGCATGGCGGCCAAGGCGAACGGCTCCATCGTGCCGCTCTCCTCGGAGCTGAGGCACACCCAGGTGATACAGATCATCACCAGCATGCGCGCCCGCCCGCATGTCGGCTGGCTGCGTTCGGTGAAGACCTCGCGGGCGCGGCAGAAGATCCGCCATTGGCTGACGCAGAATAATCGCGACCTGATCATCGAGCGCAACATCGTGGCCAAACCACCCCGGCCTCCGGCACCGCGGCGGCCGCGACCGGCGGAACCGCGTTCCGACACTCCTCCTGCCGACACCGCCGAGCAGCCGTGGCGGGTGGGACTGCGCGAGGGCAACGACGCCGGACTGCTGATCCAGTTGGCGCGCTGCTGCGGGCCCGAACCGTCGGACGAGATAGTCGGATACGTTTCGCGCGGGCGCGGTATCATCGTGCACCGGGCGCAGTGCGCCAATGCGCGCAACATGCGCGACTTCGCCGAGCGCGCCGTCGAGGTGGCATGGGAGACGCCTGCGCCGCGGGAGACCTACAGCTTCACGGTGACCGCGGAGCCGGATGCGCGTCTCTATTCGGAGATCGAACGCATCATTCACGCCGACGGCGGCAAGCTGGTGTCCGGCAATCTGGGGGAGAACGCGGAGGCTGCGCTCACCGGGCGATTTACCGTGGAAGTGAAGAGCCGGCGCGACTACGGCCGCGTCGTGAGGCACCTCAAGAGCCTGGATGCGGTGAAGTCGCTGCACCGCGATCCGGCCGGGGGTTAGCGCAGCCAACGTTGTTCGAGGTACCACTGCGCGGTGACGGTGACCGCCTCACGGGTGCCGAGCCGTGGGAGGTAGCCGAGCTGCGCGGCGACGCGACCGGTGGCCAGTAGC
>CAYFXT010000328.1:0-2749 GCA_964346995.1 uncultured Spirochaetaceae bacterium
GTCTCGATCGGCACCGGCTCGTAGGTCATGTCGTTCGTGCGAAAGAAGTCCGCCAGATTCAACTCGGTCGTAGTGCCGGTCTGGATACAGATGGACGCGCCGTCCAGCTCCTTGGCGCTCATCACACCGAGCGACGTGCGGCCGATGAACCCCTGGCCGTCGTAGTAGCTGATGCCGATGAAGGTGAACCCCAGGTCGACATCGCGACTGATCGTCCAGGTGGTGTTGCGCGACAGCACGTCGATCTCGCCCGCCTGCAACGCCGGAAAGCGGGACCTGCCGGTCAGGTTGACGTACGAGACCGCGTCGGGATCGCCGAGCACGGCGGCTGCCAGCGCGCGGCAGTAGGCCACGTCGAAACCGGTCCAGTTGCCCATGTCGTCGGTGAACGCAAAGCCGGGAAGGCCGGTGTTGATACCGCACTTCAGTTCGCCGGCGGCCTGTACGTCCTCCAGCGTGCCCGCCGAGACGGTAACACCCGCCGTCACGATGGCGAGGGCAATCACGGCGCCCTTCACCCAACTCTTCACTATCATGTTTCCTCCTTGGAAACGGTAGGTATCGGGGCTGATCGGCACGTCGCCGTCTCCCCGTTGCCATGTAATCTACAAGCTCGGAAATATCGTGACAACACGTCAGCATTGCCTCATCCAAAATCCACTCGAACGGTGTCGCCACCATGGCGGAAGTCGAGGGAGATGGGGCTCACCATGACACAGCAGCAGGCGGTCGCCAGCCAGATGGCCGAACGCTACCGGCAGGCGTCCAGCGAACAAGATTAGGGGCAGATCATCGAGGAGTACATCGGCCTGACCGGATGCACCCGCCAGCACGCGGCTTGGCTGCTGCGGTGCCGGGGCACCACGGTCCGGGACCGTCAGTACGGACGCCGCCGACGCCGGCACACGCGCACGTACGACACTACCTACGAACCTGCGGTGTGACCGGGTGCCGTGTCCGTTTCGTCCGTGGCGCGCCATCGGTGCGGACGGGTGCTCAGTTCCGGGAACCCGAGCCGGGTGCAGATCTCCAGATAGGCGTTGCGTACCACGCCGTGCCAGGCGAGGTCTGCCAGTTCCTCGGCGAGCGGGACATCCTGGCGCAGCGTGGTGAGCAGGCGGTACAGTTGAACGTCGTGATCGGCAGCGCGCAGATTGTCCGCCAGCCGCTGCCTGCCGCGCACCGCCACCAGCCAGCGCGCCGCATCGCGCGGAATATCGTCCACCGTGCCGTAGAACGACAACACGGCGGCCGCCGACTTGCTCCCCCAACTCGGCACACCGGGTATGCCGTCGGCATTATCGCCGACCAGCGCCAGATAGTCCGGGATCGATGCCGGGGCAACCCCGAACTTGGCGTACACGCCCGCCTCGTCGAGCGTGGAGTTGCGCATCCGGTTGCGCGTTACCACCCGGTCGCCCTGCACCACCTGGGCGAGATCCTTGTCCGGAGAGCAGATGATGACCTGTTCGATATCGGCATGATCGCGCCACCGCGCCGCGGCCGTAGCCAGAGCGTCGTCAGCCTCGAACTCGATCATCGGCCACACCACGATGCCGAGCGACCGCACCGCCTCCTCCGCTTCGCCGAACTGCTGCAACAGCTCGGACGGAACGCCGGCGCTCGATTTGTAGCCGGAGTACAGGTCGTTGCGAAACGACTCGATGACGTGATCGAACGCTACCGCGATCAGGTCGACCGGTTCACGGCGCAGCAGGGCGAGCAACGACGCCACCAGACCGCGTACCGCCCCGGTCGGCGAAGCGGGCATTCCGTCGCCCCGATGGTGGTTGCGACGATCGGCGTAGTACGCACGGAACAGCTCGAAGGTGCCGTCGACAAGATACAGCCTCATGGGTTACCGACCAAAGCAGCTAGCAGGGATAGCCGACTAGCCCCCCGAATCGCCGCCAGAGCGCCGCTTCCAAAGACCGCGAAGCGAGGTGGCCCATCCCGTCCTTTCGCAGTGAGTCTGTCGCAATCCCGGACTCACTGCGCAGTCGATTGTGGTGGCAGAGAATCCGACTCCGGGCGCTGCACGGCGTGCCAGTACCCGGTGGGATCGCAACCGCGGGCAATGATGGCGCGCGGTGTCTCCTCCTCGTTCCCGTAGCGCACCTCGGGCGGCATGTAGCGTATGGTCAGCCCGCAGCGCCGCCGCCCGGAGTTGTTGGGCAGCGACCCGTGCAACAGCATGTCGGTATGCAGGGAGAGCTGACCGGCGCGCATTTCCACCGCCACCGGCTCACCGAACCGCTCCGGGTCATGGACATGCTCGTTGAGCACGCCGTTTTCCTGATCGGTAACGTACTCGAACGGGATCACGCCGCGGTGGTGGCTGCCGGGAAAGAGCTGCATCGCCCCGTTGTCCCGGTCCACGTCGTCGATCGCGATCCAGGCGGTGACCACCTTGCTCGGGGTGATCGGCCAGAACTGGGCGTCCTGGTGCCAGTACACCGTCTTGCTGTCGGTCGGATTCTTGGAGAAATAGTGGGTCATGATGCAGATGATGTTCGGCCCCACGATATCTTCCACGTAATCGAGCATGCGCGGGTTGCAAACCAGGTCGTACAGGCCCCGGCAATGATTGTGCCAACCGTTGACCGCGTAGTTGTCGAGACCCGCTGCCGTGGCCATCGCCAGCAGGCGGTCGAAGTAGGCGCGCGGAGCCGCTGCCTCCCCGGTGTCGAACAGGCCGAGCGGAAAGAGGTAGCCGCGCTCATTGAACTGTGCGATCTGCGCGCCGGTC
>CAYFXT010000329.1:0-2712 GCA_964346995.1 uncultured Spirochaetaceae bacterium
ACGGCGTCGAAGGAATCCTGCAGGTTGACCCCCTCCGACAGGCAGTCGGTGGTGATCAGGACGCGGGCGCATTCGGTGGCGCCGATCAGCGCCACGCGCGCCTCGCGATCCTCGGGCGGCATTTCGCCGGTCACGACTCTGACAGCGGTGCCCGTCAGGTGCTCGCGCAGATGGCGGGCCACGTAGTGGGCGGTCGCGATGAAGCGGCAGAAGACCACCACGTTGAACCCGGCCGCGACCAGCTCCGCGACGTGTTCCGAGGCGGTCCTGAGCTTGGGATCGCCGCGCTGGCCCGTGAGTCTCTCCGCCTGTCCTATCAACCGTACCAGCGCTGGACTATCGCCACCCACAGGCAGCTCAAGGTCATCCGCTACGAGTGCGTCGACTTCGCCCTCGAAAATGCGATCGAGAAGATCCTCGCGGGTCTCGACGCCCAGATCCTCGCCTGCACGGGTGCGCAAGGCCAGCACGGCCGCGACTGGGCTCGATCCGGTGCAGCGCAGGAGCGCAAGCGTTCCCCAGAAGTTGAGGCGCTGCCACAGTTCGTTCCCGGCATCCGTCTCCACGACCTCGGCGCAATAATCTGGCGAAGCGCTTGTACTCGTCGACGACGCTGTCGCGAAGGGCAAAGACGTCGAGCGCCGGTGCGCTGCCGGCATTCGCACGGTCTGAACCCAGCCTACCTGATTGCTTCAACTATGTTCGTCGTTGCCCAATCCCAGATATGCATGAGCGCAACGTCCTCAGCCAGCACTGTGTTCGCAATGCGGGTTATTGTAAAGATTCGGCAACCCGCATTTCAGATGCTCGTTGAGGGGACTTGGTGGTCCACGCGATACGGTTCGCGGGCGGCTTGGGCAGGTCTATCGCCTGGGGCGGAGGAGGAGGACGGCGAGCCAGGCGGGGAGACTGATTACCAGGGCATAGATGACGATGGCCACGGGACCGAGCAGACCGGCGACCAGGGTGGCGCCAACCGTGGCGACCGCAAGCACGGCCATCACTACCCACGCGGTGACGCGGAACCCCTTACGGTGCAGCAACCGACAGGCCAGCGCCAGCGGCAGGCCGGCCGGGGCGGCCGCAAGGAGCGGCAGCCACACCCGCAGTTCGGGGGGTATTTCCATGCCGCGGAACAGCGCCGACGCGGCAACCCCCACCGGAAGCCACAACAACGCAAGCAGGATGAACACCGGGCTTGGCACTCAGCCGCTCCCGAACGATGTGTCGGCCAAGCCCCAAGTGCTGATGCCGAACGCGAACGACACCACCGCCGGCGTCACCGCGCCGACCAGCATCGACCGCCGGGGGCGACAGGCGGTGGACAGCTTGAAGGTGCCGTACGGCAAGTTGACGTACGGCACCGCGGCCATCATCGGGGCGGCCATCATCGGGGCGGCCATCATCGGGGCGGCCATCATCGGGGAGAGCGCCGAGGCCGGCCCGCGGGCGATGCCTGGGCACCGCTGTGCATCGTCTTCCGTGACGCGCAATGACCGTACCGACTCTTGCCGTCCCATAACGGTGGTAGACCGTACCACGTTTTCAGGTTACGGGTCGCAACTGCTGCCGCGTGGCCGGTACCGCGGTGTTCACGGGTGCACCGGCCACGCGGTATAGTGCCGCCACCATGTTGCAGACAGGCGATCCCGCTCCCCATTTTTCCTTGAGCGACCAGCACGGCACCATGCACCGCCTCGCCGACTACCGCGGCCGCAAGTTGCTGATCTACTTCTACCCGCGCGCCGACACTCCCGGCTGCACCCGTCAGTCGTGCGCGGTGCGCGATGCCCGCGACGAGTTGGCCAGCCGCACCCTGGCGGCGGTCGGCATCAGCCCCGACGCGCCCGAGGATCAGAAGAAGTTCGACGACAAGTTCGCGCTTGGCTTTCCGCTGCTCGCCGACGTCGGTCACAAGGTCGCCGAGGCGTACGGCGTGTGGGGCGAGAAAAAAATGTACGGGCGCACCTCCATCGGTATCAAGCGCTCCTCGTTTCTGGTCGACGAGGAAGGCAACCTCGAGGCGGTATGGTACAACGTCCGCCCCGAAGCCACCGTGCCCAAGGCGCTGCAGCAGGTCGACGGCTGATCCCGCCGCCGCCCGTTCGGGGCCACAGAGAGTACCGTGTCCGCGCTGACCGAGTTGCCGGCATGGCGTGATCTGATCGCGCACCGGCGGGCGATCGACGGTCGCCACATGCGCGATCTGTTCGCCGCCGACGCTGGCCGGTTCGACCGTTTCTCGCTGCGTTTCAACGACATTCTGTTCGACTACTCCAAGAACCGCGTCACTGGTGAGACCATGGCGCTGCTTCTGCAGATCGCAAGGCAGACCGATCTACGTGCCGCGATCGACGCGATGTTCAGCGGCGGCAAGATCAACAACACCGAACACCGCGCAGTATTGCATATCGCGCTTCGCAATCGCGCCAACCGGCCGATCACCGTCGATGGTACCGACGTGATGCCGGAAGTAAACCGAGTGCTGGGCAAGATGCGCGCCTTCAGCGACCGCGTGCGCTCCGGCTCCTGGCGCGGCTACAGCAGCCGGGCCATCACCGACGTCGTCAACATCGGCATCGGCGGCTCCGATCTCGGCCCCAGGATGGCAGTCACGGCGCTCAAGCCCTACGCCGCCTCCCACCTGCGCGTGCACTTCGTCTCCAACGCCGCCGGCACCGCCATCACCGAGACCCTCGAGGCCCTCGATCC
>CAYFXT010000330.1:0-2696 GCA_964346995.1 uncultured Spirochaetaceae bacterium
CAGAGCCTGGAATATGTCCAGGCCGCCGGCGCATTGAACTGAGCCATGGTTTCCTTCCGAGACACCCGGCGGAAGGACACTGAACCCGTGGCACCGGACAGGCGCTCCCACCAAACACCGGCGGTCAGCGCCGCCACTTCGTCTCGGGCGGCGTCGAAGGCCACCTTGCGCGCCCCGGGGGCCGGAACCTCACCAGGATTCCAGATCTACCGGGGCAGGCGATGCAGCGGCTCGTACTTGCTGTTCGATCCCCACCTTGCGGTGGAGGAGGTGGCGCGCAACGTACCGCCCGGCCTCGGCCGGGGCGGTGCCGGGACGGGTGCATTCCCGTATTGTGATAAGCGCGCCCATATACCCTCCAATCCGCGCCCGTGAACGTCTCGCTGACGGCTGGCGTCACAAAACGGGAATGCGCCCTGCCGGGACTGTCCTGTTGCCTCATGAGCGCGGTTGTGCCATACTGCTTGCGAGAGGAGACTTTGATGAAACGAATTCCTGTGTTTCTGGGTGTCGCGCTCGCGGCATTCGCTGTCCTGGGGTGCCAAAGCGCCGCCGTCGATGACGGCACGCCGCAATTCGTGCGGGTCACCATCAGCTACCAAGTCGAGGACGAGTCCGGAGAAGACCCGCACGGCTTGAAGCATCTGTCGCCGGGTGTCTGGGTCCTGATCGCGTCGGACAGCGAGAACCCGCTGTTCTCCGCAGGTGAGGAGGCCAGTGCTGCGCTGGAGATGCTCGCTGAAGTCGGCAAGAACAACGATCTCGCCGAGCTCGCTGCCGAGGCCGACGTGCTTTCGTCCGGCACATTCGGAGGAACTTCGCATACTGCCAGTGGTACCCGCTCGTTCACGCTCATCACACCTCCGTCGGGTGGTAAGCTCTACTTCGCAACCATGGTCGCCGGCTCGAACGACTGGTTCCTGGCCCCGGCTGCAGGTGGCATTGAGCTGTTCGATGCGGATGGCGAACTGAACACCGGATCGGTCGATCTGGTCGTATGGGACGCCGGCACCGAGAAAGACCTCAATGCAGCGGGGGATGACCTCAACGTCGATGAGTTCGGTGGTGGGACCGACGGCGACAACAGTAACGATGCCCCCGACGACGATACGATGATCCGTCACGCGGACACCATGATGAAGGCGTTGACCGCTACCGCCACCCTTTCAGCGGTGGAATAGCCAATGGAAACCCTGCTGTTTGCGCTTGGATTGATTGGATTAATAGGATCCATAATCTGGGTGTTTTCTGCAGTAGGCTGCGGTCTGTAGTAGGTTGCTAAATTAGCAATCGAACAGATAGTCAGGATACTCAGGGGGGGAAATAGAGTATCCTGACTATGCAGTCCACCATCAAGCCACTGTCCCCCAGGATAGCGAGCACAAGAAGAACGCCCCCGCGATGAGTGGGGCCGTTCTTCTTGTTGCGCCCGTGAACCGCAACCCCCGCCCAGCGGGCGTTGCGGTGTCACAGACGACGGTGTTCGGGCGATAGCGATGCATGCGGTGCGCCCGGGGCGGCCCAACGTCGTCTACATCGACTGCCACGACCTGGGGGATTGGCTCGGCTGCTACGGGCACCCCGGGCTGGACACCCCGCATCTCGACGCACTGGCGATGCAGGGTGCGCGCTTCAGCGGGAACATCGCGGCGGCGCCGATCTGCATGCCGAGCCGCGCCGCCATGTACACCGGGCTGATGCCGCACGAAGTGGGCGTGGCCGGCCAGGAGCCGCTGCTGCTCACCGGCGAAGCGCCGCCGATGGCGGCGCGCTTCCGCGACGCCGGCTACCGCACCGTGCTGTGCGGGCGGCTGATGGTCATGAACGCCCCCGAGGAAATGGGCTTCACCGAACAGCTCGCAACCAGCGATGCGGAACAGACGGCCACCGCCGCTGCGTTCATCGAAGCCGAAGGCCGCGCGCAGGGGACGGCGGTCGCGCAACGCGGCGAGCGTGCCGGCGTGCCGCGACGCCGGACGCGGCACGCCGACGGTCACCGCCCGTTTCTGCTGTCGGTGTCGCTGATCCAGTGCCACCGCCCGTTCGGCGCGCACCACGACGCGCGGGTGGTGGACCGCATCGACGTGCCGCCCTACCTGCCCGACACCATCGCCACACGCCGCGATCTGGCCACCTTGGCGTGGCAGATCCACGACCTCGACCGGCGCGTCGGCCTGATCCTGGCCGCCATCGACCGTGCCGGGCTCGCCAACGCCACCCTGGTGGTGTTCACCACCGAGCACGGCCCGGCGATCGCCCGCGCCAAGCACACCACCTACGATTCGGGACTGCGCACCGCCCTGCTGCTGCGTCTGTCGGGCGTAATTCCCGAAGGCACGGTCGTCGACGAGCTGACCAGCAACGTCGACCTGCTGCCCACCCTCGCCGACCTGTGCCGACTGCCGGCCCCCACGGTAACGCGCGGGACGAGTTGGGCGCCCCGCCTCACCGCCGGCGACACCAGCACGGAGGCCGCACGGACCTGGGCGTTCAGCGAGTTCAACTGGGGGCGGCGCAGCGGGCGTTGGTACTATACCCCGAGCCGGGTGATTCGCGGCGCCCGCTACAAGCTGATGCGTGGCTACCGCCGGATACCGATCTACGTGGATTCCGGCTGGCTGGCCCGTTACGCCGGCAATCGCGAGACGGTCGAGCGCTGGTTCGCCCAACCACTGCCCGACACCCAGCTCTTCGAT
>CAYFXT010000331.1:0-2694 GCA_964346995.1 uncultured Spirochaetaceae bacterium
AGCGCTGGGCCGACGCGTTCCTGGAAGCCACGATGCGGCGCCGCGTCGACAACTTCCGGCGCGTGCTTGGCGCGTTGCGCGACTCGATCGGCGCCCGCCGCCGGGCGCTGGTGTTCGGTGCTCCGTTCATGATCAAGGAATTCTGCGACTGGCTGGTAGCCGAGGGCGGCGAGGTTGCCCTGCACCCGGGCAGCATGCTGTCGCACGGCGGCGGCTGGAAGAGCTTCGAGGGCGACCGCATCGACGAGCCGGCGTTCCTCGCGCTGGTGGAGCAGAGCCTCGGCATAGGTCCGGAGGGCGTGACCGAGGGCTATTCGATGACCGAAGCGCAGGTGGTGTTCCCGCGCTGCCGCGCGGGACGATTCCACGTGCCGCCGATCACCGAGACGGTGATCTTCGACGATGCCCTCGATCCGCTCTCCGGGGATGATGTATACGGCGGCCTCGGATTCCTCGATCCGTACGCCGCCTGCTATCCCGGCTTCATCATCACCGGCGACAACGTGCGGCGCCGCGCGAGTCCCTGCCCATGCGGGATGAGCGGGCTGACCATTACCGACGTCGGGCGGGCGACGGGGCGCGAGATCAAGGGCTGCGGCGGCATCATGGCCGCCATGCAGGGCTAGCGGACTGAAGCGCGTGGGCGAGCCAACGATCACCGCCGACCGCGACGGGGTGATTGCGGTGCCGGCCCTGGTGCGCGGTACCCTGTTCGCGCCGCCGGCAGTCGCCAAAGGGGAAATCGAGTCCGCCTTCGCCGCGGCCGACCAGGAGCGCGGCGGTGAGGCGCCCACCCTGGTCAAGCTGCATGATGCGTGGGTGCTGCGCGAGCCGATCCTGGACCGTGTCTCGATGCGCGCCACCGGAGCCTGGCAGTATCAGGTGCTGCCGGCGGTAACGCCTCGGCAGCTCATCGAGGACGATCTCGACACCCTTGCCGACCAATTGTACGAGCTCGACTTTGCCGAAGTGGTCCGCTACGTGGCGGGTCTGCAGCGGGCCTACGGCGCCGACGCGGACCTGCTGCGGCAGGTCAAGGGGTGGATGAGCGCGACCTCCGAGGCTCCCGATCCCTACGTGGAAGCGGGTCTCGCGATGTTCCCGGTGATGCTGGACCCAGCCGTAGCCGAGACGATGGTGGATACCGATCTGGCCGCTTGGCAGATTCCCGGCCGCCGGTTCCTGGACGGCTGGGTGGAGGTGCCCGGTACGCTGTATCCGGCGCCGGTGCACATGATCCATGCCCAGCATCTGCCGCCGATCGCCAACTACGATGCCGCCGACGCCACGCCGCGGCTGCGTGCCCTGCCCACCCGCCAGCTCCACATCACCGCCGGCAACTCGCCGCTGGTACCGCTCGCCTCGATGCTGCGCGCTATCTGGACCAAGTCGGCCGCCACCATCAAACTGCCCTACGGTGCCACCTTGGCGGGCGCTTACCTGGCCCTGCTGGCAGCACGCACCTTTCCCGATCACCCACTCACCAGCCATTTGTCGGTGCTGTACTGGCCGGGTGGCGACGAGCAGTTCGAAGCGCCGCTGTTCCTGCCGGGCCGCTACGACCGCATCGTGGTGTGGGGCGCCCCGGGCGCCGTGCTGTCGGTACGCGAACGCGCCACGTTCACCAAGACCGTTACCTTCAACCCGCGCTACGGAGTGAGCCTGATCGGCCGCGAGGCGTTCGCTTCCCTGCCGCAGGTGGTCGGACGCGCGGTGTGCGACACGTTGATCCAGAGCCAGAAGGCGTGCATCGCCTCACAGATCCACTATCTGGAAGCTGGTCAGGAAGGGGCGGAGCGCTACGCCGCCGCGCTGTGCGACGAGCTGGCGCGCTGGGACCGCTTCGCCCCCGCTGCCTTCAGCCGGCCCCAGCAGGGGCAGATCCGGCGTATGAAGCGCGGCAGCTTCCTGGGCGCCACCTGGTACGAGAATCGCGCCGACGGCAAGCTCCATTCCGCGGTGGCGGTGATGCCGCAGGAGTTCAACATCATGGAGCACCCCCTGTGTCGGCTGGTCGTGGTGCGCCCGGTGGCCAGTCTGGAGCAGGCGCTGCGTTACCTGCACCCCGGTGTCGCCACCGCGGGCGTGTATCCGGAGGAGCGGCGCCGGGAGCTGGCGGTGCGGGTCGGCGCGCGCGGCGTCAGCAACGTGCCGGCGCTCGGCCAAGCGGGCTACACCTACCCCGGCATGCCGCACGACGGCATGCTGGTGCTCAGTGAGCTGGTCGACTGGAAGACTGGTTAGTGCCCGAGACCGCCGCCTACGGCGCGGCTTCAGGCCCAATCGGCCTACCCGGGAGTCTATCGCAGTCCGACAGACTCCCCGGCACTGCGTCCGACGCGCCGGTTGCCCACCAGCGCGTCAGGCGCCGCAGCCCCTCGTCGATCGATACCGGCGGCCGGTAACCGAGATCGCGGCGTGCCGCGCCGATGTCGAACCAGTGCGACGAGGAGATCTCCCGCACCAGAAACCGTGTCAGCGGTGGCGTCGCGTTGTCGCTGAACAGCCGGTAACCACCCTCGATCAGGCTGGCCGCGGCCAGTGCCAGCCAGCGCGGTATCTGGCGCCGGACCGCCGGCGCGCCGGCCAGCTCCAGCAGGCGGCCGACGAACTGCCACAGATCCACCGGTTCGCCCTGCGAGATGAAGTAGGCGCGCCCGGCGGCGGGGCGGCCGGGCGCGCCAAGCGCGGCGC
>CAYFXT010000332.1:0-2660 GCA_964346995.1 uncultured Spirochaetaceae bacterium
GGCAATCGCGCTCCCCGGCGGATTTTAGCACGTAAAATGTCCGCGCCGCTGTCCTCCCGCAGCTCGTTGCGGAGGACAGCACCGTTGCACCGTGGGTCCTGACCGTTCGGGGAGCGTGTGCGGACCGTGATGCGCGGTGTATCCTTGGTTGCGATGGCTGTTCAGCTTGGGGTAGCACCGATTGCCTGGAGCAACGACGACCTGCCGCAGCTCGGCGGAGATACGCCGCTGGAGACCTGCTTGCGGGAGACCCGCCTGGCGGGCTTCACCGGGGTCGAGTCGGGCGGCAAGTTTCCAATGGACGCCGCGGTCCTCGGTCCGCAACTGCGGGGCCATGACCTGAGGCTCGTTTCGGGGTGGTTCTCAGGTCGCCTGCTGGAGGGTTCGGTGGCGCGCGAGCGCGAGCGCATCGAACAGCAGCTCTCCACCTTCGCCGCCCTGGGAGCGCCGGTTCTGGTGTACGCCGAGACCACCGGCAGCGTGCAGGCGCTGCAGGAGGTTGCCCTGAGCCGGCGCCCTGCCCTTGCCGACAGCGACTTCCCCGACTATGGTCGCGAGCTCACCGAACTGGCGGATTACCTGGCCGAGCGCGGCGTGCCGATGACCTACCACCACCACATGGGCACGGTGATCGAGACCGAGCGCGAGGTGGACCTGCTGATGGCCCACACCGGGCCTTCGGTGGGCCTGCTGGTGGACACCGGGCACATGGTGTTTGCGGGTGGCGACCCGCTGGCCATGGCGCGGCGCCACACGCCCCGGATCAATCACGTGCACTGCAAGGACATCCGCGCCGACGTGCTGGCCCGGGTGCGGGCCGAGGATCTGAGCTTCCTGGATGCGGTGCTGGCCGGCGTGTTCACGGTGCCCGGTGACGGGAGCATCGACTTTCGAGCGGTGGCTCGGTTGCTGGCGGAGATCGGTTACGCCGGCTGGGCGGTAGTCGAGGCGGAACAGGACCCGGCCAAGGCCAACCCCCTCACCTACGCCCGGATCGGCTACGCAGAGCTGACCACCGCGCTGGCCGCGGCCGGTGTGGAAGTGCGCTGACCCATGATCTTCTGGTCGGAGCACGTCGAGTTGGAGATCGATGCATCAGCATCGCTTCTCACAGGTGGGTGGCTGCAAGAACACGGCACGTGGATTTTGGCGTGGCGAGCGGCCGGCTGAGCGGCAAGGTTGCGCTGGTAACCGGCGGCGCGCGCGGCCTTGGACGCGGTTATGCGCTGCGGCTGGCGGAGCTGGGCGCCGACGTGGTCGTTCTGGACCGAAACCTGAAGGGCGCGGCGGTATATCAATTCGAGCGCAACCTGATGACCGCTGCCACGGTGGCACAAGAGTGCGAGGCGCACGGGGTACGGGCGCTGGCCTGCGAGGTCGACCTTACCGACCGTAGCGCCACCGAGCGGGTGGTAGCGGCGGCGGCCGACGAGCTGGGCGGCATCGACATCGCGGTCTGCAATGCCGGCGGCGGCACCACCCGGTTCGCCGATGAGGTGAGCGGGCCGGGCGACGAGGATCAGGCGCCAACCGACGTCAACACGTCGGCGACGGCGAGCGACTGTCCGCAGGATGTGTTGGTGCGGGTGCTCGACATCAACCTGATGACCTGCATGTATACCTGCATGGCCGTGGTCCCCTGCATGAAGCGTCGCGGCAGCGGCAAGATCGTCACCGTTTCCAGCACCGCGGGGCTGGTGGCGTCAGCCGGCTATCACCCCTACGGCACCGCCAAGGCGGCCATCGTCCACTACACGCGCGCGCTGGCGCAGGAACTGGGACCGTACCGCATCAACGTCAACTGCATCGCTCCCGGTATCATCCGTACCGGCCGGCTCGGCGACCGGGCTCACTTGGCCCCACGCATCCCGCTGCGCCGTGAAGGCACCATCGAAGATTGCGTGCGAGTGGTGGAGTTCCTGGTCACCGATCGCTCCGACTACGTGACCGGCTGCACCATCCCCATCGACGGCGGCCTGTATCACTGACGGCGTGCGCTGTCGGTGGCGCGGGCCCGCGGTGTCAGCCGATCGCTTCCCTCGACACGGTGCGCGCGCCGTTCAGCCGCGGGTCAGCGGGCTGGTCACGTCGCGGAAGGTGACGCGGCGGGAGGTGACTACGTCGATCACCGTCGCGACCGGCGCGGCGAGCGCTTCGGCGAACGCTGCCGGCAGGTCGCCGGGCGACTGCACCCGTATTCCGTTGCAGCCCATGGACCGGGCGACGTCCGCGAAGTTGGTGGGCGCGAATTCGCTGGCGATCACGCGCTGCTGCTGACCATGCTTGACCCAGCCGAGGGCGCTGTTGTTGAGCACCACGACCACGATCGGGATGTTCTCGTCGCGCGAGGTCAACAGCCCGTTCATCGCCATGCCGAAGCCGCCGTCGCCGGTAACCGCCAGCACCTGACGGTCCGGATGGACCAGCTTGGCGGCAAGCGCGGCCGGGATCGCGTACCCCATGGCCCCGATGCCGGGCATGATCAGCGAGCCGGCGCTGCGCGTCTGGAAGAAGTGGGTCATGAACAGCCGGTTCTCGCCGGCGTCGCAGGTGATGAAGGCATCCTCCGCCGTGGCCTTGCGGATTTCGGTGAACAGACGCTGCGGCATGATCGGGCTCTCGTCGGAGTGGTAGTCGGGACCAGTGAAGAAGCTGTGCTG
>CAYFXT010000333.1:0-2658 GCA_964346995.1 uncultured Spirochaetaceae bacterium
AAGATCGCCATGCTCGACATCGACCGCGAACTGCGCGGCAGCCGGCTGGCGGCGCGGATGATCCTGCAGGTGCACGACGAGCTGGTGTTCGAGGTGCCGTGGGACGAGCTGGAACAGGTGCAGGGTATCGTGGTGCGCGGCATGCGCGACGCCCTCGACCTCGGCCGGGTGCCGGTCGTGGTCGAGGTGGGCATCGGGAGCGACTGGCTGCAGGCCCACTGACCGGCGGCGCGGCCGCCCCGAGATCGCGCTGATTGTCGAGATCTCGCTGATTGTACTGTGCGTCCTGCAGCAGCGTGCCCAGCTCTCGACTCTACAGGTTCTGCGCCTCGACTTGCTGGACGTGATGTACGGTATACTGCGGGCCGTTCGTTTCAGCGCCGGCAGCTTGGCGAGGGCGATGCAGATAGCTACGTGCGGCCGGCCTGCGCCTGCTGGCGCAGCAGGTGGTCGACCAGCACCAGATTGAACATGGCATCCACCAGCGGCACCGCGCGCGGCAGCACGCAAGGATCGTGGCGGCCGCGCGGGCGCAGGGTCACCTCGTTGCCCCGCTCATCGACGGTTCGCTGTGGGCGCAGGATGGTTGCGGTGGGTTTGAAGGCGACACGCACCACAATCTCCTCGCCGTTGGAGATGCCGCCCTGCACGCCCCCGGAGTGGTTGCTGCGCGTGCGCACGCGCCGGCTTCCGCCTGCCTCCGCGGCGGTGTAGAACAGGTCGTTGTGGGTGCTGCCGGTCATCCGGGTGCCGGCGAAGCCGGAGCCGATCTCGAAGCCGCGGCAGGCGGGCAGCGAGAGCATCGCCTTGGCCAGATCGGCGTCCAGCTTGTCGAACACCGGCTCGCCGAGTCCGGGCGGCGCGTTGTGCGCCACCGCCTCCACCACGCCGCCAAGCGAGTCGCCCGCCTTGCGCGCGGCATCGATGCGCTGCTCCATGGCGGCCGCGGCGGCCGGATCGGGGCAGCGGGTGATGTGCGCTTCGACCGCGGCGCGCGTGACGCTGCCCGTGGTCACCTTCGCCTCGATGTCCTGCACGCACTTGACGTAGGAGACCACTTCGGCGCCGCAGCGGTCGCGCAGCACCTTGCCGGCGATCGCCCCGGCCGCGACGCGGCCGATCGTCTCCCGCGCGCTGGCGCGCCCGCCGCCGCGCCAGTCGCGCAGACCATACTTGGCGTGGTAGGTGTAGTCCGCATGTGACGGACGGTACATGGTGCGCATCTCGTCGTAGTCGCGCGAGCGGGCGTCCTTGTTGCGTACCAGGATGTGGATCGCGGTACCGGTGGTGCGTCCCTCGAACACCCCGGACAGAATCTCGGCGCGGTCGCTCTCGGCACGCTGCGTGGTGATGCGGCTCTGGCCGGGCCGGCGGCGGTCCAGCTCCGCCTGTACGTCCGGCTCGGCGAGAGCTATCCCCGGCGGACAGCCGTCGATCACCACCCCGACGGCGGGGCCGTGCGACTCGCCCCAGGTGGTGATGCGAAACAGGTGACCGAAGGTACTCGCCATGGCTCTCCTCGGTGGCTCCGCTAGCGGAGCGCCGCTGCCGGTTCCCGGGTGGCTGCCGGTTCCGGTGCGGTGGCGGGGAATGGCCGCCGCGGGGTGGCGGCGTCGGGGTATGCCTCGGCAGGCAGCTCGATCAGCGGTGTTGCCGGACGCTCGTCGTGCAGCGGGTTGGGCTCCCGCCACACGGCACCGTCGTAGGTGCGCACCAGCACTTCGTCACCAGCGCGTCCGAGCAGATACTGCGGCAGCAGCGGCACCTTCCCGTACGGCGTGTCGAGCACGTAGTGGGGGACGCCGAAGCCGGTGGTGTGGCCGCGCAGCGCCTGCATGATTTCCAGCCCCGTCTCGATGGAGGTCCGCAGATGGGCGGTGCCGGCGAGCAACTGGCAGTGGAAGAGGTAGTAGGGCCGCACGCGCATGCGCAGCAGTCCGTGCACCAGGGCGCGCATCACCGCCGGGTCGTCGTTCACCCCTTTCAGCAGCACGGTCTGGTTCCCCAAAGGGACGCCCGCCGAGAGCAGCAGATCGCAGGCGCGCTCCGCCTCGCGGGTGAGCTCACGCGGATGGTTGAAGTGGGTGTTGAGCCAGATCGGATGGTGGCGGGCGAGGATCCGGCACAGCTCCGGCGTGATGCGCTGTGGCAGGGTGCACGGAGTGCGCGTCCCGAAGCGGATGATTTCGACGTGGCGGATGGCGCGCAGGCGGGTGAGGATCTCTTCCAGGCGCTGGTCGGAAAACAGGAACGGATCGCCGCCGGTCACCAGCACGTCGCGAATCGCGTCGTTGGCAGCGATGTAGGCCAGTCCCGCGTCGATCTTGCGGCGCGTGTGGTGCTCCTCCTCGTTGCCGACGAAGTACTCGCGAAAGCAGTAGCGGCAGTAGGTGGGGCACACGTTGGTAACCTTGAACGCCACCCGATCGGGGTACACGTGCACCACCGCATCCACCGGCGAGTTGTCCAGCTCGGCGAGTGGATCGGCCATGCCCAGCTCATCCTCCAGCTCCTGCACCGCCGGCACCTGCTGGCGGCGCAGCGGACACGTCGGGTCGTCTGGATCCATCAGGCTCGCGTAGTAGGGGGTAATGCTCCAGCGATAACGCTGCCCGGCGGCGCGGATCTGCTCCCGCTCCACGTCGCTGAGGCGCAGAC
>CAYFXT010000334.1:0-2633 GCA_964346995.1 uncultured Spirochaetaceae bacterium
GCTCAGGCTCCCGATACTCGACCAGGGCGGCCGTCCGCGGGGCAGTGGCTACGAGGGCGCGTGGCATGGCGTCGATCTTAGCGCCGGCCGGGCGCAGGCGTCAGGCCGGATCGTCGACCGGAGTCAACTTCCGTCCGGTCCTGTGTGGCGGGTCACGGTGATCAGCCGGTTGCACCGCACGCACCACCGCCGCCGCCGGTAGATCGGCCTGCAACTCCGCGTGCTGCTGGCGCACGTCTCGCCTCAACGTCTCCACCTCTCCGGTGAGCGTATCCAGCCGCGTACCCATCCCGGTCAACATGCCCCGCAGCTCCGCCTGCCCAACTTCCAGCCGGCGCAGTAACTCGTCGCGTTCCTCGTCCGTCATGGCTCCGCCCTCCGTGGTGACCGGAAGCAGGCCCGACAGCCAATCACGGCTACCTTAATGGCGTCGGCGTGCCCGATGATGGGCTCAAGGCTCTTGCTCCCGCTCCATCTCCTGTTCCATGCCCCAATGTACCCATCCTGTCTTCGGCTCGCGCGTTCCTGCTGCGCAGGCTATGGTTCCGTGCTCTGTCCGCACAGGGGCGGCACGAGAGATCTCACGGTGTTGGCCTGCGTGGTGGTGGCCGCCTCGACGAGGAAGACCGCGGCTCGCCACACCGCGGGCGTGGCGAGTGTTCGATCGGAGCGGATATGCAGGTAGTGGTCATTGGAGTAGATATAGGTACCACGCTCACAAAGGCGGCGGCATTCGATTGCTCCGGCCGGTTGGTAGCGCGCGCCGGCGGGCACACCGGATCTCGCGCGCCGAGTCGCGGCTGGGCAGAGGTCGAGATGGAAGCGTTGTGGCGCAATGTCGTTGCCACGTTGCGCGAGCTCACCGGCCGGCTTGATCGCCGCGATACCGTGGCTGCGGTTGGCATCAGCGCCTTCATGGGTGGAGCCTGGCTGCTCGACGGCGACGGCGCCCCGGTACGCCCCGCGATCTTGTGGAATGATTCCCGAGCGGCCGGCGTCCTCGACCAGTTGCGTGACGAGGATCTGCTGACGCGCAGCTTCGCCATCTCCTGCAATGCCCTGACGCCGGGATTCTCGCTCGTCGTGCTGCGCTGGTTGCGTGAACATGAACCCGGTGTCCTGGAACGGGCACGGACAGCGCTGTTCGCGAAGGACTGGATCCGTTTCCGGCTGACCGGCGAGCTGGCCACCGACGGCAGCGATGCCAGCCATGCACCGGGTGACGCGGTGCGGCGCACCTTTTCGGAAGCTATACTCGACGATTGGGGCTTGGCCGAGGTGGCCGCGCTGCTGCCGCCGGTGCTGCCGTCCGAGGCCGTGGCGGGGGTGGTCACCGCGGCGGCGGCCGCCGCTAGCGGCCTGCCGGCAGGGACGCCGGTGGTAACCGGCCTCGCGGATGTCTCGGCTATCCTGGTGGGCGGCGGGGTGGTGACCGCCGGTCAGGCGTCCACCATCCTCGGCTCCGCGTGCCTGAACAGCGTGGTCACCGAACAGCCGGTGTGGGAACCGGCCGGAATCGGGCTCAGCTTCCTGATTCCCCCGGCACTCTGGACACGTACGATGCCGAACCAGACCGGTACGCTGGCGCTGGAGTGGTTCAAACGTGAACTGGCTCCCGGCGGCGACGACGCTGCACTGGACGAAGCGGCGGCCCAGGTGCCGCGCGGTGCCCGCGGGCTGCTGTTTCACCCCTATCTGAACGGCACCGGTGTGCTGGCTCCGGTCTACGAACCGCGCGCCCGCGGCCGGCTGTGGGGATTGGCGACCGAACACACGCGCTGGGATATCCTGCGCAGCATCTACGAGGGGGTGGCGTACGCGGTGGCGGACTGCGTAGACCTGCTGCCGCCGGCCAGAGACCCGTCGGTCCTGTTGGGAGGCGGCGCCGGCAGCCGGTTGTGGCGGCAGATCATCGCCGACGTCACCGGCCGGCCGTTTACGGTCGCCGCGACGCCGGAGCCGGGCGCCCTGGGGGTGGCCCTGCTCGCCGGCGTGGCCGCCGGATGGTGGGCCAGCATCGACGAGGCCGCCAGTGCATGTTGCTCTCGCGGCGACCTGACACTGCCCGACCGAGCGGCGTATGAGGAGTATCGTGACAAGCTGGATCTGTATCGCTACCTGCGCCGTGACCTCGTCCGGGAGCAGTCCATACACCGCGCCGGTCGCGAAGGCAGGCAGGCACCGCAGGAGTAGACGTGGTCACTCGGAGACAGGGAAACGATGCACCAGCCATGCCGATGACGCCGGTTGGCTCCATCCCGAAACGAGCAACGGTACTTGTCGGCTGTGCCGGCCCGAGGCGTTTTTCAGTTTCCCGGCACGGGGCAATCGGCGCGCAGCAGGCCCGCGGATTTCAGCTCGGCCCACAGGGCGGCGGGAGTTGGGGATTGCAGGCGCTGGACATTGCCGGTGACGTATTCCGGGCGGGTGGCGCCGGGGATGGCAGCCACCACCAGCGGGTGGGCGAGCGGGAACTGTAGCGCCGCGGTTGCCAGATCGACGCCGTGGCGGCTGCACACTGCCGCCATCGCCGCGACGCGCTGTACTACCTCGGGGGGGGGGGCGGCGTAGCGGTAGGAGGCGCCGGCGCGGCCCGCGCTGCTGGCCTCCCAGTCCGAGAAAAGACGCCGTGC
>CAYFXT010000335.1:0-2598 GCA_964346995.1 uncultured Spirochaetaceae bacterium
CCGACACCGAGTACAAGCGCTCGGTCTTCGACATCTGCTCCGCGCACGCGACACGGTGGGACTGGGCCGAGTTCGTGCCGGCGATGCGAGGCAAGGCCGTGCGCTATGAGGTGGTCGACGAGGCCGAGTGGCGGCGCCGCCTCACCGAGTTGCTTCTTCGTTGACGGCGAGAGCTTCCGACTCGGTGTGGTCGAGCGGCTCGGCGTGGGCTACGGCGATCGTCGGTACCGCACGGATTTACGTGGAACGCGAACGAGCCGCCAGACGGCGCGGCGGGCGCTGTCGATGGCCAGGAACGGACCCGGCGGCAGCCGCCGGCCGAGCCAGCGCACCTCGAAGTGCAGGTGGGGACCGGTGGCCCGCCCGCTCTGTCCGGCCGACCCGATACGCGCCCACTTCACGACCGGCCGGCCGGGGCGCGTGCGAGCGGACTCGAGATGGGCGTACAGGGTCGAGAACCCCAGCCAGTGGCGGATGATGATGTAGGTGCCCAGCGTGGGGCTCGTCCCCACCGCGTCGACGATGCCGCTCTTGGCTGCTCGCACCGGGCTGCCGATCGGCGCGCGGAAGTCGATGCCTTTGTGGACTTCCAGCGCCAGTGGATTCGCGGACTCCGGCCGGGTGCGCAGGAAGTAGCGGGAAGTGACCGCACCCGGTACCGGCCGCACGTACGGCGGGATCACCAGGTTGAAGGCCAGCAGCAGCAACGCGACGCGTAGCAGGCGCCGGCGTCGTCGCGTGCGGCGCAAGTGCCGTGCGGGTGGCGGAACGACGACCGGCATCGATCAGAAGATACTATCGCCGCCGGCGGCGGGTTGACGACCGAAGACGTAAACGTAGTTTACGCGATGATGAGAACCGTCCGTAAAATCGGCAACTCCCAGGGCATCATCTTCGACGTCGCTCTGATGGACATGGCTCACCTCAAGGTGGGAGATGAGGTCGTGGTTACCGTGCACGACGGCGGCTCGATAATGCTGACGCCCGTGCGCCCGCACATCGACGCCGAGCGGGCCGGCTGGGAGCGCCTGACGGTCGACGTGGCGGCGAGCCGGCTGGACCGCATCGAGACGGCCGGGCGGCTCGGCACGCTCCTGATACAAACCCGGCAACGTCCGCCCTGCGATCGGCGGCCGCGTCATCGAAGGGTGCGGCTGCAGGTGAATGTCAACGAACGCACTGAAGCCGGGAATATTCCGCTGCACTGGGTGGCCCGTGCCAACCGCAAAAGGGCACGACGGATCGCCATGAGCGGAATCGCCCGATCGATATCTCAGTACTCGATTGTGCGGATCAAGTGCGACTCGTCGGTAGCACCGAGCTGCAGCTCGACTTCATAGCGCGTATCCGACTCGGAGTGGATCCCACCGTATCGACGATGCCGCTCTTGGCCGCTCGGACCGGGCTGCCGACCGGCGTGCGAGGTGATCAAGCTGCGTTCATCGGCGACCGCGGTCCTCGGAGTCATCGAAGCCGGGCGCAGTCGACGTCTGCCCCGGTGACGTGACCTGTCAAGATCCCCTGCCCGGGCCGGCACGGGCCTGAAATCAAGATCAGCGGTTCGTTGCCGGCGTTGAAGCATGCGCCCGGGCTATTTTGGCCAGCACTCTCAGTACGGAGTTGACCGTGGCGGAGTCTTTGAAAACCTCCGCCACGTCAGGTTCCAGAAGAACTACGTTCGTGCCCCGGCGGTACGCCTCGAAATGCTTGCTACGAACACCGCTTGAGAAGTCGTACTCCGCGCGCATCGTGTCTTGCTCATTTCTCTGATCCATACTGCCTCCGTTCGTGTTTTGACGCCACTCGGGCGCTGATGATACGGACCTGCTCGTCACGTTCGGTATAGGAAACGACAAGCAGGCGATTGTATGCAGAGTGGCCCATGCTCAGATACCGGTACTCTCCGATGGAGTGATCAGGGTCCGCAATGGTATATTCGAGCGGGTCCCCGAACACCGTAGATGCCTCCGCGAAGTCGACGCCGTGCTTCTCGATGTTCGATTGCTCCTTCTCGGGATCCCATTCGAACTCCACAGCGATTCCACCGGACCAGCAGCAAAGCGCGCCGCCACGCGGGACTCAGACAGAGTCGCCGCGTGGTTCCATCGGCGACCGGAACACACATCCAAGTATAGCGTCCGGGCAAGTCGCTTGCCAGCGTGTAGTATTCCGCGGCTGCCGCGCGGGCGTTGATCGAAGCCGGGCGTCGACGCCATCCGCATCTCCGGCGGCGTGCCTGGCCCGCAGTAGCAGGACTGGGACCGGCACCGGCTTGGTCATCGACGCCGAATTGGCGCCGGTCCGTGATCACCACATGTTCACCGAGCGCTGCGCGCCGCATCCACTCACCGGTGTTGAGGTGCAGTTCGCGGATCGCAATCGCAATGCGTGCCACGCGTCACAATGTGTGGCGATCGCTGATGCCACTCAACCCAGGGCTCGCGATCCGAGCATCGCTCGCCTGTACAGCCAGCGCACCGGCACGCACAGTACCGCCGCCATGGGCCGTACCGATCCGCCCGGCTTGCTGGCGCCGATCACGGTCAAGGGGCGCACGCTGCGCAACCGGATCGTGATGCCGCCGATGGCCAGCCACCT
>CAYFXT010000336.1:0-2579 GCA_964346995.1 uncultured Spirochaetaceae bacterium
CACAGTCGCCTCCTCCGAGCACAGTTTCGGTTACGCAGACCAGGAATTCGGCATCCAGTCGATCGTGCACGTGCCGGGGGGGGGGTCAAGGACCGCCGCACGGCTGCACCCGCCACCACGCGGCGTGGCTGGTGCCCATGGGGTGTGGCTCTTTTTAGGACGACCGGCATATCCATGCTGGTGTGGGAGTTAGCCAGGTGCGGCGACGCCTCGGCGGGCCGTGGCGGGCCGCTTCTGCCCCTCGGAACCACCAGAGACCCGTTCAGGGGCCGCTGGTGGCGGTACGGGAGGCAGGTTGGCGGCGTAGCCGACGGCGCGGCTGCCGTGCGGAGCGCGTTGCCCCGGTGGCTGAACAATATCCTCGCACGGTCGTGCCTTCCTCCCGTGCTCGTGCGGGAGGGGCCGGTGAGTGCCGACAGCGGGCGCCTGCGGTGTGCCGGCAGAACGTTCAGCGAGACCGAACTGCGGCTGGTCATCGACGTGGTCACCAACGGCGGCGGTCTGAGCCGGGCGCAGCTCATGGTGCACGTGTGCCAGCGCCTTGCGTGGCGCCGAGCGAGCGGCGCCCTGAAGGTGCGCGAGTGCCGCGACCTGCTGCTGAGCATGGCGCGCTCAGGCCGGCGGCGGCGGCCGCCGAAACGAGCCGCCGGGCGGCCGCCCGGCGCGCGCACGCAGGTGCCGTGCACGCCGGCCGGCGAGCCTGGGCCGCCGCTGCGGGGCAGCGTCGGGCAGTTCGGCAGCGTACGCCTGCAGGCGGTCAGGAGCCGAGCCGAGCATGGCTGGTGGCGTGAACTGATCGGCCGCTACCACTACCTGGGCTACCGCGTGCCGTTCGGCGCGCAGCTTCGCTACTTGGCGTTCGTCAGCGAGCCGCAGCCGGCGGTGGTGGCCGCGCTGCAGCTCTCCTCGCCGGCGTGGCGGCTGGCGGCGCGCGAGCGCTGGATCGGCTGGGACGAACCGACCCGAGCGCGCAATCTGCAGCGAGTGGTCAACAACAGCCGCTTCCTGGTGCTGCCGTGGGTGCGGGTGAAGAACTTGGCCAGCCGGCTGCTGGCGCTGCTAGCCAAGCGGCTGGCCGCCGATTGGCAGGCGCGCTTCGCCATCGAGCCGCTGCTGCTGGAGACGCTGGTGGATCAGCGCCGCTTTGCCGGCGCCTGCTACCGGGCTGCCAACTGGATCGAGCTGGGAGACACGGCGGGTCGCGGACGCATGGACCGCGCCCATGCCCGCCATGGGCAGTCTCCGAAACGGGTGCTGGTGTATCCTCTGGTGGCCGACGCGCAGCGCCGGCTGGCCGAGGACGGCTGAGCGGTGGGCGTTGCGGCGGCGTGGGCGACCGAGACGACGGTTGACCCATTCGCGGCCGCACGGGCGGCGTTCGAGCACGTCCTGCGGGTGGCCGGCAGTGAGGAGACGCAGCGGATGAAGCACAGTGACCTGGAACGGCTGCTGGCCGAGCAGGGCCAGGAGTTGATGCGCCAGCTCTACCAGGACTGTGTCGAGCAGCAGGCGCAGGCGCAGGTCACCGACGAGGTGGTCGACGCGCAGGGCATCGAGCGCACGCGCACGCGCACTCAGCGGCGGCAGTTGGAGACGATCTTCGGCACCGTCGAGGTCGGCCGCACCGGCTACGGGGCCGAGGGGCACGCGAGCCTGCACCCGCTGGACGCGCAGTTGAACCTGCCCGCCGAGCGCTACTCGCTGGAGGTGCGCCGCCGGGCAGCGCTGGAGGCGTCGAAGAACTCCTTCGACGAGACGGTCCGGACGCTACGTGCGTACACCGGTGCGCAGGTCGGCAAGCGGCGGGTGGAAGAACTGGTCGAGCGAGCGGCGCAGGACTTCGACGCCTTCTACGAGCAGCGCCATCACCAAGCCGCCGAAGACCAGCCAGCCGAGGAGCGGCAGGCGGCCACCGATGCGCTCCCTGCCGGCGCTCTGCTGGTGATTACCAGCGACGGCAAAGGCGTGCTCATGCACCGGCAGGACCTGCGTCCGGCCACGCGCACGGCCACCGAGCGCACGCCGGGCACCAAGATGGGCACCAGACTGAGCAGGGGCGAGAAACGCAACCGCAAGCGCATGTCCACCGTGGCGGCCGTCTACGCGGTGGCCCCCCACGTGCGCACGCCTGCGCAGATGCTCGCCGTGCTGTCGCGCGACGACGAGGCTGAACCGAAGCCGTCGCGGCGTCCTCGCCCGCAGCACAAGCGGGTGTGGGCGTCTGTGGCGCAGCCGCCCCGCCAAGTGTTGCAGGAGGCGTTCCGCGAAGCGACCGAGCGCGACCCGCAGCACGACCGGCGCTGGGTGGCGGTGGTCGACGGCAACACCGGTTCGGCGCGCACCCACACTCAGCCCCTCCGGATTCTCATCGCATGAGGCTGAGGTGAGCGCGCAACCCACCACCGCGGAGGCCAAGCCGGCCCTTACCGGGGCAAAGCCGTCGCTGATCTCTCTCATCCGCCGTGATCGGGCATGGATCATCATGATGATCCTGCCGATGCTGTACTTCGCACTGTTCCGCTATCTGCCGCTGTACGGCATGGTGATCGCGTTCAAGGACTACTCGGTCGGCCGCGGCA
>CAYFXT010000337.1:0-2559 GCA_964346995.1 uncultured Spirochaetaceae bacterium
GACGCGGCTAATTCCGTGCCAACCTGCCCCGAAACGCCAAAATGAGAATTGCTGGACGGGCGCGCGATCCGTTGTCGGCCACCGGCGCATCAGGATAGGCTGGTGACCTGATGTGCCTTGAGCAAACTGGTTCACCTGCCGCCGGTCCGCAACCCGGTGCCTCCGGTGGCGTGCGATGAGCGACGCCGTCCGCGCCGTTACCGCCGGCCGTGCCATTTCGATGCGCGGCGACGACATCGACACCGACCGCATCATCCCCGCCCGCTACCTGAAGAGCATCACCTTCGACGGCCTCGGGGAAGCGGTGTTCATCGACGAGCGCGCTGCCGACCGCACGGCAGGCCGCACGCACCCATTCGACGACGACCGCTTCGCCGGCGGCTCGATCCTCGTGGTGGGGCGCAACTTCGGCTGCGGCTCGTCACGCGAGCACGCGCCGCAGGCACTGCAGCGGTACGGCATCCGCGCCCTGGTAGGTGAGTCGTTCGCGGAGATCTTCGCCGGCAACTGCACGGTGCTGGGCATGCCGGCGGTGCGCGCCGCCGCCGCGGACATCGAGCGCTTGCAGGCCCTGGTCGAGCAGGAGCCCGCCTTCGAGGTTACCGTCGACCTGGAGGAGCGGCAGGTCACCGCCGGAGCGCTGCGTTGCGCGGTCGACCTGCCGGCAGGAGCGCGCCACGCGCTGGTGCGCGGCACCTGGGATTCCACCTCCCTGTTGCTGGCCAACCGCAGCGGGATTGCCGCCGTCACCGGGCGGTTACCCTATCTGGACGCGTTCGCGGGCTGACCGGCGGGTACCGGTACCGCGTACGGCGCCAGCGGCGGCGGTGAACGGCCCGTGACCGGGTGCAGACGCCGCCACGGGGACGAGCCGACCCGCGCGCTCCACCACTTGGCGGGAATGCATCCGCCAGGGGATCCCATGCTAACGGCCAGAGGAGCGCCGCCCGACGCTGACCCGGGTGACCAGAGCCCGTCGGTGCCGCACAGCGGTCCCGAATCGCTCGAACGGCGAACGACAGCCACGATTTGCGCAGTGTGGAATAGTCCTGTGCACCCGCCGTGACCGGTAGATCAGACTCCGCCTCTGCAGTACTGTAGGGAGCAGGAACATGCGCACTCCCCTGAACAGCCGCAGCCGCAACATGACGGCCGGCATCGAGCGTACGCCCAACCGCTCCATGCTGCGCGCCGTCGGCATGGACGACGCCGACTTCGACCGCGCCCTGGTGGGCATTGCCAGCGCCGGCTCCGAGGTGACGCCGTGCAACATGCACCTGGACGACCTGGCCGAGCAGGCCAAGACCGGCGTGCGGCAGGCGGGCGGCTTTCCGCTGCGCTACAATACCTTCGTGGTGACCGACGGCGAGGCGATGGGCCACGAGGGCATGAAAGCCTCCCTGGTGAGCCGCGACGCCATCGCCGACACTATCGAGCTGGTCACCATCGGCCATCAGTTCGACGCCATCATCGGCATCGGTGGCTGCGACAAGACAATCCCCGGCACGGTGATGCCGATGGCGCGCATGAACATCCCGAGCGTGTTCGTGTACGGCGGCACCATCCTGCCCGGCGTGTTCCGAGGCCGCGACGTGGACATCATTTCCGCGTTCGAGGCGGTGGGCGCGTTCAGCGCCGGCAAGATCGACGAGGAGGAGCGCGCCGGCATCGAGCGCGCCGCGATCCCCTGTCAGGGCGCGTGCGGCGGCATGTACACCGCCAACACCATGGCCTCGGCGGTGGAGGCGCTCGGCATGGCGCTGCCGGGCAACTCGTCGATCCCGGCGGTGGACCCGCGCAAGGAGCAGGACCTGCGCGCCGCCGGTGTCGCGGTGATCGACTGCCTGCGTCGCGGCCTGAAGCCGCGCGACATCATGACCCGTGAGGCGTTCCTGAACGCCATCCGCATCGTCATGGCACTCGGCGGCTCCACCAATGCGGTTTTGCACCTGCTCGCCATCGCCCACGAGGCGGAGGTGGATCTGACCATCGACGACTTCAACCCGATCGCCGAGACCACCCCGACCCTGGCCGACCTCAAACCGGCCGGACGCTACGTGATGAAGGATCTGGATCAGGTGGGCGGAGTGCCGATGGTGATGCGCATGCTGCTCGACGCCGGGCTGCTGCACGGCGACTGCATCACCGTCACCGGGCGCACCATCGCCGAGAACCTGGCCGAGGTCGAGGTGCATCTGGAAGGGCAGGATGTGGTGTATCCGGTGGACCAGCCGCACAAGGAGAGCGGCGGCATCCTGGTGATCAAGGGCAACCTGGCGCCGGAGGGAGCGGTGCTCAAGTCCTCCGGTGTGACGGTGCGCCGCCACCGCGGGCCGGCGCGGGTATTCGACGCCGAGGAGGGCGCCCTGCAGGCGATTCTCAAGGGACAGGTGAACAAGGGCGACGTGCTGGTGATCCGCTACGAGGGGCCGCGCGGCGGGCCCGGCATGCGCGAGATGCTGGCCCTTACCTCGGCCATCGCCGGGGCCGGTCTGATCGCGGATGTGGCGCTGATCACCGACGGCCGCTTCTCCGGCGGCAGCCACGGCATCGTGGTGG
>CAYFXT010000338.1:0-2533 GCA_964346995.1 uncultured Spirochaetaceae bacterium
CGATCGAGACCAACGCCGAGGCGCGCGCCGGCTACGAAGCGGAGCGCTGTGACGTATACACCACCGACGCCTCCGGCCTGGCCGCGACCAAGTCGGCGTTCGACGATCCGGACGCGCACATGGTGTTCCCGGAGATCATCTCCAAGGAGCCGCTCGGACCGCTCGTACGGCAGGGCGACGACCAGTGGGCGGACATTGCGCGCTGGGTGCTCAACGCGCTGATCATCGCGGAGGAGCACGGCATCACGCAGGGCAACGTGGAGCGCATGGCGATGGGCACGGACAGTCCCGAGGTCAATCGCATGCTCGGTTCCGAGGGAAGCTACGGCATGATGCTCGGGCTGGAGGCCGACTGGGCGGTGCATGCCATTTCCGCGGAGGGCAACTACGCGGAGATCTTCGACCGGTACCTGGGCCCGGACACCAAGCTGGGTCTGCAGCGGGGGCTGAACGCGCTGTACAAGGACGGAGGCATCCTCTACGCGCCACCGTTCCGTTAGGTCTGGCAGCAAGTCCAGGCCGGACCGTAGCAGCGGAGGACTGCTCAGCGGCGGTTTTTCGCGCGGCGCCACCCTGCAGCTTCTGGTGCTGCTGGGGGTGGCGCTGCTGATCGCTTTCGTCGTGTCGAACACGATCGCCAACCTGCAGCGAGCGGGGCTCGCTGCAGGGTACGGCTTTCTGTTCGACACGGCGTCGTTCGATATCAATCAGCGGCTCGTTCCCTACGATTCGACCTCCACGTACGGGCGGGCTTTCATCGTCGGCGGCCTCAACACGCTACTGGTCGCGGCGCTCGGCATCGTCGCGGCGACGGTGATCGGGTTCGTGGCCGGTGTTCTGCGGCTGTCGCGCAACTTCCTGGTCAGCCGGATCGTCACAGTATACGTGGAGTTCACCCGCAACGTGCCGCTGCTGCTGCAGGTGATCTTCTGGTGGGTGATCCTGCTGGCGCTGCCGCGTGTACGCGACAGCCTCGCCATCGCCGACGTGATTTTCCTCAACAACCGCGGCGTTCGCCTGCCGGCGCCCATACTCGAAGCGGGCGCGGGGTTCGTGTTCGTCGCCCTCGCGGCCGCTCTGGGGACCACGATCCTGGTCGCGCGTTGGGCCAGGGCACGCCGGGAGGCGACCGGCCGCACGTTTCCGGTCGGCTGGACCGGTCTGGCGCTGGTCGTCGGCCTGCCGCTGGTCGCATTCCTCGGCCTGGGCCGGCCGGTGCGGTTCGACGTGGCGGTGATGGGCAGGTTCAACCTGCAGGGTGGCTTCAACGTGGCCCCCGAGCTGGTCGCGCTGTGCCTTGCGTTGTCCACCTATACCGGCGCCTTCATTGCGGAAATCGTGCGCGCCGGGATTCTGTCGGTAAGCAAGGGGCAGACCGAGGCCGCCGGGGCGCTTGGGCTGCCACCCGGCCTTACCCGGCGCAAGATCATCCTGCCGCAGGCGTTGCGCGCCATCGTTCCACCGCTGACCAGCCAGTACCTGAACCTGACCAAGAACTCCTCGCTGGCGATTGCGATCGGCTATCAGGACCTGGTGTCCGTCGGCGGCACCATCCTGAACCAGAGCGGTCAGGCGCTGGAGGTGATCTCGATCTACATGCTCATCTTCCTGCTGCTCAGCCTGTTCACCTCCGCGCTCATGAACTGGTACAACCGGCGCATCGCACTGGTGGAACGGTAATGGCGGGCAGCACGGGCGACCAATCCACGAACGAGCGGCCGTTCTTCCGCAGTCGCAGCGAGATGCTGCCCGGACGCCCGCCTCCGGCCAGCACCGTGGGCATGCTTGGCTGGTTGCGTGCCAACCTGTTCTCCAGTCCGCTCGATGTGCTCCTGACGCTGGCGGCGCTGGTGGTGCTGTGGCAGGTGGTGCCGCCAGTGCTCGGCTGGGCGATCTTCGACGCCGACTTCAGCGGCATGCGGGGTGACGACTGCACCGGCGAAGGCGCCTGCTGGGCGTGGCTGGATCAGCGTATCGCCCAGTTCCTGTACGGGTTCTATCCGCCCACTGCCTACTGGCGGGTCAACGTGGCGCTGATCCTGCTGGTGCCGGCCGTTGCCTACCTGCTGTTCGAGAATCTGCGCTGCGCGCGCTACGGCCGCTGGTTCGCGGTCGCCTACCCGGTGATCGGCGCCTTCCTGCTGGTAGGCGGGTTGGGAGAGGAAGCTACTTCAGCAGCGATTGGTCTTATTGCTTCTGGTGGCAACATTGCAAGTCTAATAAATCCTTTAGGGGGAGCGGTTTTAGAACAAACAGTAAATGTTCTTGAGGCTGCTGGACAGCTACTTGATACTCAATTGGAGAGCGTTCCCACCGACCGGTTCGGCGGCTTCATGCTCAACCTGGTGGCCGGCCTCGCGGGCATCGCGCTGTCGTTGCCGTTCGGTATTCTGCTGGCGCTCGGCCGGCGCTCCCGGCTGCCGGTGATCCGCGTCGGCTCGGTCGTGTTCATCGAAGTGGTGCGCGGCGTGCCGCTGATCACGCTGCTGTTCGTCGCCATCGTCATCGTGCAGTTGTTCCTGCCGCCGTCGGT
>CAYFXT010000339.1:0-2525 GCA_964346995.1 uncultured Spirochaetaceae bacterium
AGCCCCCCCCCTGGTCCACCGGCGCCGCCAACAATCCACCGCCTGGACATGGCAGCACGTTGACGAACAGCGGCGCCCGGTAGCGGGTGCGCCACCGCTCACCCTGCGCCGTGAGCCGCAGCTCGCTACGCCGCGGGACGCCGGCTGTGGCTTCGTGCGAGCCGGGAGCGGCGCCCCGGCCGCCCGGGGCGCCGCTCGGATGGCCGGGCGGCGGATGGCCCATCCCGTCCTTGCCGACAGGGTCCTTGCCGACAGGAATGTGTCGCAATCCGACACACTCCTCAGCGCGCGTGTACGTTGGTGCGGTGGTGGCTGTGGTGGTGGCGATCATGGCTGTGGTCGGCCGTGCCCCACTCCGGGATGCCCCGCTCCGGGATGCCGTTCTGCTCCGTGGCGGTAGCGCATGCATGGTCTACCCACGCGGCCACCTCATCCACTCCGTGGCCGGTCTTCAGGTTGGTCATCACGAAGGGGCGCCCCGCGCGGGCCGCACGCACGTCGGCGGTCATCTGTTCCAGATCCACTTCGACGTAGGGCGCCAGATCGATCTTGTTGACGATCAGCAGATCACTGCGGGTGATGCCCAAGCCTCCCTTGCGCGGAATGTCGCCGCCCTGGGCCACGTCGATCACGTAGATCTGGTAGTCCACCAGGTCGGGGCTGAAACTGGCCGCCAGATTGTCGCCGCCACTCTCGATGAACGCCACTCGGGCATCGGGGAACCGCTCCCGAAGGCCCAGCAACGCATCAGCGTTCACCGAGATGTCGTCGCGCACCGCCGCATGCGGGCAGCCGCCCGTCTCCACGCCGACGATCCGCCCATCCGCCAGGGCGCCGGCGTCGATCAGGAACTGAGCATCCTCGCGCGAATAGATGTCGTTGGTGATGGCGACGATCGAGTGGTCGCCGCCGAGCCGCTGGCAGAGGCGCAGCAGGAGGTGGCTCTTGCCGGAGCCGACTGGCCCGCCGATGCCGAAACGCGTGGCAGCATGATGGTGTGCGTGTGGAGCGTCAGAGATCACGAGAGACTCCTCAAGGAAGAATGGAGCGGACGTGCGCCGGGTTCGACGCCGGATCAACTGCGAAAATAGCGCGCATCCAGCTCGCTGTGGCCGGCTACGGCCAGATCCCAGCCCGGCGTGACCGAAGCCAGCGGACGGCGGGCGCGAACCACCTCCGCGGCGAGGCATGAAACTTCGTCGAGCAGCCGGCCGATCACGTCGAGTGCCGCGGATTGGCCGATGGGGATGGTGCGCATCGCCACCTGCGACCACTGCCGCGCGGTGTTCAACAGGTGCGCCTGCACCAGCGCGCCGGCGCTGATTGCCAGCAGGCCGCCGGTGAATCCCCACGCGACCGCAAACTGCAGCCGCTCCTCGTGGTGCCGGCTCGCCTGCGCAACCTCGTCATAGCCGGCAGAGCGCCGCAGCACCGGGAAGGCGGCACCGGCTGCCGCCAGCAGCGAGCGGCCCAGTTGGCCGCCGGCGTTGCGCGCCTCCCGCGACGGCAGAAAGCTGGCCAGCTCGTCGCTGAGCCGTATGACGCGCGCGGCAACGCGCGCTGCGTCCGCTCGCGCGCAGGGCACGCAGTCGGCTGCCAACTGCGCGCCCTGCGCGACGGCACGCCCCTCCATCGGCGCCACCCCGAAGCGCAGCGCGTCACGGATCCAGGGGTACAGGTCGGCGGCTCCGGTGACCTGGCTGCCGCGTATCGCGCACTCCAACCCCCACGAGTGCGCGAATGCACCGGTAGGGAAGGCGCTGTCGGCAAGCACCAGCAGGCGACACCGTTCGGCTTCGTCGGATCGAGCACGGTCACTCCGTGACACGGGATACCGTCGCCACCATTCCGGGCCACCACGCTAGAACAGGAAGTAGCGCTGCGTCAGCGGCACCGCGGCGAGCGGTTCGCATACCAGCAGCTCGCCGTCGGCGCGCACGTTGTAGGAGTCGGGATCGACCTCCATCACCGGCAGGGCATCGTTGAGCGGCAGGTCGGTCTTGCGCAGTGCGCGCGTGTTGCGCACCGCTTCGAGGCGTCGCTGCAGCCGCGCCAGGTGCCCGGTGGCCCGCTCCAGTGCCGCCGCGCTGAGGAAGGTGACGTTGGTGGCGGAGCGCGCCGCGCCGTGGGCGCCGAACATCGGCCGGCCCCACACCGGCTCCGGGGTGGGAATGGAGGCGTTGGCATCGCCCATGGCGGCAAATGCGATGAAGCCTCCCTTGATCACCAGTTGCGGATGGACGCCGAAGAACGCCGGTTGCCACAGCGCGAGGTCGGCCAGCTTGCCGGTCTCCACCGATCCGATCAGCGAGCTCACCCCGTGCGCGACCGCCGGGCAGATCGTGTACTTGGCCACGTAGCGCTTGATGCGTTCGTTGTCGTGCGCGGCCGGGTCGCCGGCCAGCGCGCCACGCTGCACCTTCATCTTGTGCGCCGTCTGCCAGGTCCGCGTGATCACCTCGCCGACACGTCCCATCGCCTGACTGTCGCTGGCCATGATGCTGATGGCGCCGAGGTGGTGGAGG
>CAYFXT010000340.1:0-2512 GCA_964346995.1 uncultured Spirochaetaceae bacterium
CGGCCACCACTGCACGCAACCGGTGATGGATCGGTTCGGCGTGCCCGCCACCGTGCGGGCGTCGTTCTCCGTGTACAACGACGAAGACGACATCGCCGCCCTGGTACGGGCGATCCGGCGGGCGCAGGAGCTGTTCGCGTGAGTCGGCTCGGTGACTCCGTGACACGGAAGACGATGAAAAACGATGCACAGACATCGTCCGCCGGCCGGCATGTTGACGTGAGCGCCGCGGCGGGCTCGGCGGCGCGCGAGCTGTACCAGCAGGTGATCCTGGACCACAACCGTACGCCGCGCAACTGGGGCGCGCTGGAGCCGCACACCCACCACGCGGAGGGACACAACCCGCTGTGCGGCGACCACTACGTGGTGGCGATCGCGCTGGCCGACGACGGCAGCATTGGCGATATTCGCTTCCGGGGCTCGGGCTGTGCCATCTCCAAAGCCTCGGCGAGCATGATGACCGAGGCGGTCAAGGGCCGCCCGCGCGCGGTGGTGGATCAGCTCGTCGAGGAGTTCCGCCGCCTGGTAGTGGGTGAACTCGATCCGGCGCGCGATGCACACGGCCTCGGCAAGCTGAGAGTGTTCAGCGGCATCTGGGAGTTCCCCGCGCGGGTGAAATGCGCCACGCTGCCGTGGCACACTCTGCACAGCGCCCTTTCGGGTGAAGGCCACGCCACCACCGAGGCGGCCACGGGCCGGAAGGAGTAGGTAGCTATGGCCGTAGCGATTCTGACTCAGTTCACCCCCAATCCCAACGCGATGAAGTTCATCCTCAACCGTGACGTGAAGTCGACCGGCAAGGTGACCTTCCGCAGCCCCGAGGAGGCGAACGGCATCCCGCTGGTCGAGGCGCTGTTCGCCCTGGTGGTGGTGGAGCAGGTGCACCTGTTCGAGAACGTGGTCACGGTGACCAAGATCGACCAGGCACCGTGGGAGGACGTGGCGGACTGGGTGAAGCAGGTGCTGACCAACCACGTCGGTGAGCACGATCCCGACTTCGAGTTGGCCGACGCCGGCAGCGGCGGGCCGGTCAGCCACGTACGCGACGACCAGCCGCCCGAGGTGCAGCGCATCGAGGAGGTGCTCGACCGCACCGTCCGCCCCTACCTGCAAGGCGACGGCGGCGACCTCGACGTGCTCACCTACGAGAACAACCGCGTGCTGGTGAGCTACGCCGGGGCGTGCGGCACTTGCCCGTCCGCCGTGGCCGGCACCCTGCAGGCGATCCAGAGCGTGCTCCGCGACGAAATCAACCCGGAGATCGAAGTAATCTCAGCCGAGGCCGGTTGACGGCGGCTGCTCACGTGTCGACCGGTGGAAGTCGCCATGGACTGCCACGCTGCCCTTGCGCCGTTCGCGGAGGCGGGAGTCGCCGCCCACCTGATCAGCTATTCGGCGCTCGATCGCTACTTTCGGGAGCTGGAGTACCGTAACGAACGGGTACGCTACCTGGTTGCGGACGCCACGGTGGCGGAGATCGCGCCACTGTTCGACGAGTTGGAGTTCGGCAGCGATCCGCTGGCTGACGCCGTGGCCGGGCATGGCGGGATGCGCTTGTGCGTGCGCTGCAACGACAGCGACGAAGTCAGGAAGTATCCGTTCACCGTCCAGCAACTCCGCTTCGACCCGCAGCGGTCGGTGTTTCTCGATCCATGCGCGGTATACTACGACCTGCGCGAACCGGAGTTGGTCGGCCGTGCCACCGATCTGGATTGGTGGCAGGTAATCGCGGAGGCGGCGCAGCTCATTTCCCGCTACGACTTCGCGTTCGCCCCGGACTGGAAGCGGATCGATCCGCCGGCGCCGCCGGTGTCGGCGACCTATCAGCGCCACCTGCTGGCGCGTATCCTGACCAGCCGGGAGCCGGCCAACGGGCTGCGCCTGCTGCACGAGACCGGGATCGTCGCCAGTTGGTGGCCGGAGCTGGCGGCGATGGCGGGTGTGCCCCATTCCAAGGATCACCACCCGGAAGGCGACGTTTGGGAGCACACCCTGGCAACCTTCGCGCATCGCAAGTCGCTAGACCTGATGCTGTCGCTCGGGCTGCTGCTGCACGACGTGGGCAAGCCGCAAGCGGTCCCGCACGGCGACAAGCGGTTCTTCGCGCACGCCGAAATCGGAGAGCGGCTGGGGCGGCACTTCCTGACCCGGCTCGGCTTTGCACCGCGGCTGGTCGATGGGGTTGCGTTCCTCGGCCGCAACCACATGATGCCGGCCGCCCTCGGACGGGTGCGCCCCAAGCATGCCGAGGAGCTGATGAGCTCTGCGCTGTTCCCCCGCCTGCTGGAACTGTACCGCGCCGACATGCTCTCCAGCTTCGCCCGTCCCGAGCCCTACTACCACGCCTGCCGCCTCTACCAGCGCCACCTGCGCGGCCGTCCGCTCCCGCAGCGCACCACCACCCCCGTCCGGCGCCGCGGCCCACGCCCCCGCGGCCGCCGTTTCAAGGGCTGACGGGCAACCCCTCGACGGCGTCGAGCCAAGCCTGCTTGGCGCCGTCGAGCGCCGCCTG
>CAYFXT010000341.1:0-2507 GCA_964346995.1 uncultured Spirochaetaceae bacterium
GCACCACGACGGCGTGGCTCCGGACGAGTGGGTGGCCTACGAGTACGCGCGGACCAGGCGGCGGTACGACTTGCTGGGGCTCGGGGATCGAACCGAGATGGAGGTGTTCAACGGCCCGCACTCGATCCACGGCGTGGGCACCTTCGACTTTCTCCATCGCCACTTGAGCTGGCCCAACCGGTGACCGCGAGCGGTGCGGCGTTGACGACGGCTGTCGCCGGCGAGTGCCGGCGAGAATGCCGAGGATAGGAGGCTGAAGCGGGCTAGTGATGGTGCACCGTCCGGCTTCGCACGGCGTGCGCGCCATCATTACTATCAGGGTCGATGCCGCCGTTTGCCGTAGGCTTGGTGCTGTTCTCCACGCTGCTGCACGCAAGTTGGAACATTCTCGCCAAGCGCGGCAGTGGCGCGCCGGACCTGTTCCCGCGGGTCCTGCTGGTGCTCTCCATTCCCGGTGTCCTGATCGGGCTGCTGACGGAGTGGCGAGGCGCTGCGCTCCTGCCGGCCGTATGGCCGTTCCTGCTTGCCACCGGTGCGTGCCAGGCCGCGTATTTCCTGGGCCTGACCATGGGCTACCGTTGCGGAGATCTGAGCCTGGTCTATCCGCTCGTGCGCGCCCTGCCGGTTCTCCTGGTGGGAGCATTCGACGTGGTGCAAGGTCAGGCACCGGGTATCGTCGGGTGGTCCGGTCTGGCGCTGGTGCTGTGTGGCTGTCTGCTGGTAGCGCTGCCTACGCGTTCTGCCCGGGAGCCGGCAGCGACCCGCAGTTGGCCGGCGGCGGCAATCGGCTGGGCCGCGGTCGCGGCGCTCGGCACGGTGGGTTATACCGTCTGCGACAAACTGGCGGCGGACGCGATCACGGCCAGCGGCGCCGCCGGAGCCGGTGCGGCGTTTCGCTACGGCGTCTGGGAGTTCGCCACCACCACCGCGTACTATCTGCCGTTGACGCGCATCATCGCCCGTCGCGGTGCGCGGCCTCGCCACCCGCCGCGGTTGTCCGGCAAAGCGGGCCTCGTGACGATCGTGCTCATCGCGTCACTGATGTACGTCACCTACGCACTGGTGCTCTGGGCCTACCAACTGAGCTGGCAGACCAGTTACGTGGTGGCGCTACGGCAATTCAGCATCGTCGTCGGGGTGGTAGTCGGCGCCCTGCTACTCGGTGAGGCAGCGCCGGCAGCGCGCATCTCCGGTGCCGTAATCATCGCCGGGGGGGTAGCAGCGCTCACCTTCGCCGCCGGACCGTGATCGCACCCGGCTCGTAGACAAGACGCGCCGACTCGGGACAATGGCTACCGCCGGACTCCGTCCAACCGAGGAGCGCTGCAGCATGGACAATCTTCCCTTCGCCAAGCCCGGCCGCTGGCACCGCGGCAATCTGCATACGCATTCCACCGGCTCGGACGGCCGCACGAGTCCTGCCGAGGTGTGCGCCTTCTATCGCGCCCGAGGCTACGACTTCATCAGCCTTACCGACCACTTCCGGGAGGCCTACCAGTTCCCCATCACCGACACTACGCCGTACCGCGCCCCCGGGTTCACCACCATCCTGGGAGCGGAACTGCATGCGCCGGCGACCAGTCTGGGAGACGAATGGCACATTCTGGCCGTTGGGCTGCCGGAAGACTTCGCGCCGCCGGGTGCCGGGGAGACCGGCCCACAACTGGCGGCGCGGGCCAGGGCGGCCGGCGCCTACGTGGCGGCCGCCCATCCCGCGTGGTACGACCTGACCGATCAGGACGTGCTCTCGGTGGCGGCGGCCGGCGCCATCGAAATCGTCAACACCACCTGCGCGGCGGCCAACGGCAAAGGGGACAGTACCGGCTACGTCGACCGCCTGCTCAGCCAGGGGCATTACTACCAGATCATCGCCACCGACGATGCCCACTTCCACCGGACGCGCCCCGACTGGTGCCGCAACTGGGTGATGGTGCGCAGCACCAGCCTGGATCCCGCAAGCCTGCTCGCGGCATTGCACGCCGGCCACTTCTACTCCAGCCAGGGCCCGGAGATCCTGGAGGTAACGCCGTTGCGGGGTGGCGCCAAGCTGGCGGTTCGCTCCTCGCCGGTGCGTGCCATGCGCCTCACCGGCCGCGGCGCCTCCGCCTCCACCGTATCCGGAGCTGCCGACATCACCACGGCCGAGCTGAATCTGGAAGCGATAGCGGGTCCCTACGCCCGGCTCACCGTGGTCGACCGGCACGGCCGCCGCGCCTGGACCAACCCGATCCGCCGTTAGCATCATCCCTTGATGGAGCCGATCATGGCGCCTCTCTCACAAAGTACTTCTGGACGAAACGGGTAGATGCAGAGAACCCACGGGCCTCGGGACCAAGCTCCTTAGAAACACCCGCTGTTTCTGCCATGCCAACGCCGGGCGCCAGCCCGGTGGGATAGCTTGACAGGGGCCCACGGTCGAATCACGATCCGGGGCATCGAACCTGCGTGGTGGAGCAGCAATCCGGGGGCAGCACATTCAAGGGATACGTCATCAGGCGGCTGGCGCT